>BLLW01000111.1 GCA_011959285.1 Lachnospiraceae bacterium
TTCTGTCCACACTTATATACTAACACCATTCCTCACTTGCAATCAGGCGCATGAGGTTCTGAAAGGTCTTGCCGTTCAGGCTGTCAGCATACAGACTGTCAAAGATGCTTTGCAGGTCGTAATACTCCGTATAGCGGATTTTGCTTTGTTTTGGTTTGCGCTTTTGCTGCTCCGAAGTCAACACAGGCACCCACCCCTTTCGGTTAGGATTTTCTTTGTCATACTCGAAGCTGTGTTTGTTATGTTTTCAGTTTTTGTTTCTAAATCCGACTGGTGGCTATCCCTCCACGGGCTTTTTATTCCCGCTTCACAGGTACTGTGCCACCACTTTCGCCGGGATTAAGATAAGTTATAGCGATAGTGGAATATCATAACTGATATACCAGCATTTTCTGCTGGTTTTCGCTTTTCCTCATCAGCGTGACATCAGCCTGCAACAGCTTTATCATTCACGTCCCGGTTTACCACGTTCCAACAATCCTATCATTGAATACTTTTAGGTGCTTCCTCTAAGCCTGTGCCCAATTCAAAGAATCTTACCGCCTGTAACGGTATGTGGACGTTCATAACAACCAATCTTACTAATCCACGGACACCCCAATTTAATGGGGAAATGCCTTTCGACAAATCCAAACGTTTAGACCCGTACATTCGGAAGTACGCCAGTATTTTCATACATTCTCACCATGAGTATCCGACACCCGGCGTATAGGTGACGCCGCCCACCTCTGGACAGGTTTCGTGCGGTAAAAAAATCCCGCTTACGGTCACTCTCTGCCGACTTCACCGAGCTTTTGACGGTTAGGCAGTTGCATACCGCCGCCAATCGGAGTATCAGCGTGGGCGTTTCAAGGCGTTACCCTGTCATTCCACCCATCGGATTGTCAGTTCTCCTAAGATTTCAGGCTATTTAGCCTTTCGACTTAGTGCGTAACCTTTTCAGTTACGAACGTGTCGCACGGTTATCATTGCCGTAACCTTCCAGCAGGTTGATGACGCCCCAGATTGCCTTGTACCGCGCCGTGTACAGGCCGGTATGAAAGCAGGCGTATTCGTTCTCCACATAGAAATACTGCGCCGCCTTCTCCGGATTCTTTTCCTCGTTAAAGTCGATAGCCTGTTTTTTAAAGATTGCATGTATGTAACGTTCTAAGATGGGAGTATCTTGGTTTTTCGTAGAAAAAATAGGTTCCCGGAACCGCCAGGGCTCCGGGCGGGCCAGTTCCGCCAGTTCGTCAAGCTGGCAGTACCAGCTTGGAACATAGGCAAAAGAAAATAAATCTGGCAGTAAAGTCATATCAGTTTCCTCCATTGTATCGTATAACCCGATATCCAAATACCCATTAAGCACAGCTTCACCGTCATTGATCGTCACCTTTTCAATTTGGGATATGGTGGTAACTCTGCTGTCAGAACCGACCTCAAGAGAAACCGTAGAAATAATGACAGGCTTAGTGCAGCACAAACGATACCGTTTACTGTGTGCATAATGGTGTCCCAATAGGAGAAGCGGACGAAAAAGTTTTCAACCTCCCCTAAAACAATCCCGCAGACAATGAAATCCACTATGACAATCTCCATAACCGGCGTTATACAGCTTTAGCCATCTGTTCAGAGCATGGGGCAGCATGAATAGGATCAGCGTAAGTACGCAGAGAAAAATATGCTCTGTATTCATCCGCAGGCATGAAATGCGCAAGGATATACCTACGATAACTGCCATGCCATAATAGAAAAAATTTTTTCTCAATCGTATAAACCATTTAGGACGCATTTTCGCTTATCTGCTTCATTTTCTTAATTTCCTTAAAACAAAACGCTCCTGAAAGGATAAAAGCCAAAGCATCTGCGACAGGCCCCGCCATCAGAATACCCGTTAACCCAAAGAAGCGAGACAAAATAAGCATAGCCGGAATATAAAAGATTACCTGCTTTGACAAGGAAGTAATCGCTGCTTTCATGGGCTGCCCGATTGCCTGGAATAATACACCAGCACACATCTGCAGACCATTCAAAAATGTAAGCAGCAAATAAATATGGAAACACTTGACCGCAAATTCCTCATACAGCGCAGATTCCGTCCCGAATATCCGGATAAGCTGCAGCGGGAAACACTGGAAAATGATCCATGAAACAAAGGTTATGATCGTAGCAACTCCTGCACCCAGCAAAAAGGTCTTTTTCACACGGTCGTATTTCTTTGCGCCGTAATTGAACCCGATGATCGGCTGGCTGCCACTTGCAACGCCAATGCCAATGGAAAATGCAAGCATACTCACTTTCATACACAAGCCGAAGGTTGTGAGCGGAATATCTGCACCATAAGAAGAGAGTGCGCCGTATTTTGTCATCAGATTGTTTGATACAAACGCCACCGCCGTTGAAGTCAGGTTATTGGCCCCGCTTGCAAACCCTAGGCTTGCGATTCTTCCTGCAGTCCGGATATCAAAAGTAAAAGACTGTCTGGACAGTTTGATCGTTTTCAGCCGGAACAGATAAGCGATGTTAAACAAAAGTCCGAACAACTGGCTAATAATGGTGGCAATCGCAGCACCTTCAACGCCCCAGTGGAACACAAAGATGAAAATCGGGTCAAGAATGATGTTGAGAATTGCCCCGATCATCATGGAAAGCATGGCATAACGCGGACTTCCGTCTGTCCGGATCGCACTGTTAATGGTATTTCCAACAATCTGAAAAGTAAATCCGATTACGATGATGCGCCCATAATCAAGAGCATAGGGAAGGATATTTTCCGTGGCTCCGAATATCAGGCATAACGGCCTTAAGAAAGCAAAAGCGATAACGGTCCAGATAATGCCAAAGATACTTCCATAAATGATTGATGTCCCAAGTCCTTTCGCTGCTCTCTCACCCTCTCCCTTTCCAAGGCTGAGACTAAAAAAAGCTGCAAGTCCGTCACCAAAAAGCGTGGCGATCGCAATCGTGATCGTCGCTATCGGGGCGATAATGTTCGTTGCCCCGTTTCCCAAAAAACCTACGCCCTGGCCAATAAAAATTTGGTCCACCATGTTATAAAGGGAATTGATGATCAGCGCTATGATACTTGGGATGGCATACCTTGCCAGCAGCCTCCCCACCCGTTCATATCCAAGCGGATTTTCCACAGTTGTTGCCTTATTCATGATACTTCATCCTCCTATATACATTGTTTTTCAAACTATTTAGCAAAAGCCAAATTACTTAGATTTCTAACTAATCGGGCAAAAAATAACTTTGTGCAAGCGGAACAAAACGTGCTGGCCGCAATCCAGTTTTCATTTTTGTAAGCACAAAATATCATCTCCATTCCTCCATTATAAATTTAATAGAATTCTAAGTATATGTATAAAAAAGAAGTGTGCTTTTATCCGTCAGCATTTTTAGTCATCTGCAGGATTACAGACTCAAAAATTTTTAAGTGTTCTTCCGGTATCCCCACAAACATACTGTGTATGTAATCATATACCCGTTTCAGGATATCCTCCTGCATCCCCTTGGTCTTTTCTGTCAGCACTAATTTCTTATACCGGCCATCCGATTCCAGACTTTCCCGCCGCAGATAGCCCCCCTGCTCCAAATTGTTGATCAGGCTGGTGACAGATGATCCTTTAATCCCCAAAAATTCTTCCAAATCCTTTGGGAAAATATCCCCTCTGTCCTTTTCAACAATAATGTAATGAAGGACAATCCCTTGAATACTGGTTAATTGGGAATCAGAGAAATAGCTTGAAAAATGCCGCTGCATCTTCCGGTTCATTTTGTCATACTGTTCCATCAATTTCTTTTCATCCATAACCGCACCTCAAAATAATTAGAATTCTATGTAGTAAAGAGCATTGTACACTTCTGTTTACTCAAAGTCAATTATAAGGGGAGTCATTTCACATTTTTTTAACAATTCCTTTTTTACAATCTGCAGTCCACTATTGTAAATTACCGTTCTGAATGCCATTGCAGTAAATCGTCCCTTCCGTCTTCTTTAAGTTTCTCAACTACATATTTGAGCCATTCTTCTGGTGTAGGCATTTCACCATTCTTCGCTGAAGAAGATGCGCCGGTACATGTGAAATCCCGTTGATTCTTAAATTGTCAGAATCAGCGGGATTTCTTTAAGGGGATTTGTACTTTTTTATTTTATCTTGCGAATTTTTGATACCGTAAAAATAAGGATTGACTTTTTCATGAAAAGATGTTAAATATATCTATGTGCTTGTCAGAGGACTTGCAATCAATATGATTGTTAAAGTGGGATAAGATCCAATGGATTTTATCCCACTTTTTTAATTTAAAGGAGGTTTTATGTTATGAATCCCAAAGCAAAGCAATTATGCAGCTATATCTTTCCGGCTGTAGGAAGCCTGTTTGTCACTTATCTGTATAATGTCATGGATGGTATTTTCGTAGGTCAGGGAATTGGTTCAGCTGCTTTAGGCGCTGTCAATATCGGCGTTCCATTCATTACATTCGCTGTAGCCATTGCTTCAATGTTCCCCATGGGTGGTGCCACAATCATTGCAATCAGAATGGGACGCGGCGATAAAGACGGGGCAAATCATGCTTTTATGACAGCTCTGATGCTGACTGTCCTAACAGCAGTTATCCTAACAATTGCAGGAACTGTTTTTTCAAAGCAGATTGTAGACTTAAGCGGCGCACGTAAGCTGGGAGATGAGATGCGCAGGATGTCGGCAGACTATCTTTTTTATTATTCTGCATTTTCGCTTCCCATGCTGATGAGCAACTGCCTTTCCGTATTTGTCCGGAATGACGGTTCCCCTGCCTTATCCTTTGTGGGTATGTGTACAGGGGCAGTATCCAATATCTTTCTTGACTGGCTTTTTATTTTTCCGCTTCAGATGGGCGTAGTTGGGGCTGCTGTTGCTTCCGGGCTTGGACAGGTTTTTTCACTTTTAGTACTGCTTTCCCATTTCATCCGAAAACATGGTGATCTTAGAATTCGATGCTTCACGATACAGCCTGTGTTGATTAAAAAAATCTGCAGGCGCGGCGCTCCCGAAGCAGTCACACAGCTTACCACCCCGGTCACAGCCCTGTGTTATAATTTGGTTCTTGCCGGTCTAGTAGGCGATATTGGGGTATCCA
Organism: Lachnospiraceae bacterium; assembly: GCA_011959285.1. Classification (GTDB taxonomy): domain Bacteria; phylum Bacillota; class Clostridia; order Lachnospirales; family Lachnospiraceae; genus Suilimivivens. The sequence continues at coordinate 5,107 of BLLW01000111.1, forward strand.
CCTACAGCGTCCTAAGTTTTATCTATTCTCTGGCAAATGCAGTTCTTTCTGGTGTGGCACAGGGATTACAGCCGCTTTGGGGCAACAGTTATGGAAAACAGGATACGAAAGAAATCAACGACTATTTCCGCTTTGGTATAACAGTAAACCTCGTGTTGTCGGTTCTGATTTCTGCTGGTCTTGTTCTCTTCAGTGAACCAGCCATCCGCATTTTCAGCCGGGATCTGGATCTTATAAATACAGGAGCTAAAGCATTGCCGATTTTCAGCCTTTCCTTTATTCCTATGGCCTTAAACCTAATTTATACATCGCTGCTCTATTCTACGAAGAGAACCAAACAGTCGGATATCATTGCCATCTGCAGGGGAATTGTAGTAAAAGCAATTGCTATATTCTGTATCCCTGTTATTTTGGGAGCCAAGACAATTTGGGCAGCTCCGTTTGTTGCCGAAATGATTACATTTGCTATTGCGGTTGTTCTTACCAGAAAAACAAAGCTGATTTATCAATAGATTACTTAGCAGGTTTCTGTTTCTTAATAAGGAAAAATAACCTTTTTAAACTTTTTTATTTTGCCTTGCGAGGGGGTTCAAATTGGTTGAAGGGGTTCAAATTACATTTTAAGAGCGGATTGTATCAAAATGCGGTTTTACATATCAACGTAGGTTTCGACAATCTCTATGCCGTGGTATTCCGCAAATTGTGTCAGCATCTGCTTCTGGCTTGTTATGGAATTGCTCTCCCGGTCAACGTATCCGTCGGCAACCGATAAACTGGTATAAAGCGCCGCCTGATTTTGTACGGCTTTGTCTATGACATTGACTATTCAGATTTACGGGAATACAACGCCACTCTCGGAAAAGTCAGCGGCAACCTGAACCAGATAGCAAAGCGCATGAACGCCAAATATTTTATCTCTCCTATGTGAATTTATTGTTCATTGACCCTTTCTGTTATATCAGCGAGCGTACCCTCTCCAATCATTTACAGCATATATTTGAAAAACTTGATGTTTCCTCCTCTGTCGAAGCTGTAACCAAAGCGATTCAATTAGGATACCTCCCGCCGATTTGTTAATTTTTCATCAAATAAACAAATCATCAAAAGCTGCATGATGCACTTCCCTCCGTCCATGACCGCAATCTCATGTTTCCAGAAGCCCAATATTAAGTTTGAAAAACAGAATAACATATGCTATATTAAGTGAAAAGGAGCTGAGGATTATGCGTATTTTATTAGCTGAGGATGAAGCTGACTTAAACCAGATCATCACTCGGAAACTTACCTCGGATGGCTACACTGTTGACAGCTGTTACAACGGCAGCGAAGCCATAGATTTTCTGGAAATGGCGGACTATGATACAGTGATTCTGGATATCATGATGCCAAAGATGGATGGATTCGGAGTTCTGCGCCATATAAGAAATACGGGAAAATCTGCACCTGTGTTGTTTCTGACAGCAAAGGATTCCGTTGCGGACAGAGTAAAAGGACTTGACAGCGGAGCCGACGACTATTTAATTAAACCGTTCTCTTTAGAAGAGCTTACCGCGCGCATCCGAGCAATGACAAGGAAAAAATTCAACATAACTGCCAACATACTTCAAGTAGGGGATTTGACACTGGATACGGGCTCTCATACTGTAAAAAGAGGAGAAAATGAAATCATGCTTTCCGCAAAAGAGTATAACCTCCTAGAATATCTTATGCTGAATAAAGGGATTGTACTGTCAAGGGAAAAAATTGAAAATCATATCTGGAATTTTGAATATGAGGGTGGAACAAATGTTGTGGACGTTTATATCAGCTATCTCCGGAAGAAGGTCGATGGGAACTGTCAGGACAAACTCATTCATACAGTGAGGGGATACGGATATATGTTAGAGAAAAAAATATGAAGAATCTATCAATCAGGGTAAAAATAACCGCATGGTTCTCAGGTATTATGGCATTTATCGTTGCCGTGACATTTGGCATTATTTTTGGGGTGAGCAACTCAGTCACCCAGAAAAGCATACAGGATAATTTAATTGAAATTGTAGAATTAAATGTGGACGAAATTGAATTTTACGAGGAAAAAAATTATAGGAAAGAGCTTCACGGTGACCAGTATATTGAATATTCGGACGGATATCTGGAAATAGATGATGATTTTCTGGATCAGGTGAATGGAATTTATTCTTCCCTTTATCAGGAAACAGGAAAGCTGTTGTATGGGGAAAATCCGTCTGTCAGGGCAGGTATGGAAATCCCTTTTTCGGACGGCATTGTCAAGAAAGTAACATGGAACAGGACTGTCTATTATGTTTACGACCGTTTGCTTTCCGGTTATGGTATTGACGGACTATGGCTGAGAGGAATGGTTTCCAGGAATCAGGGTACACAGCAGCTTCAGTGGCTTGTCAGGCTTTCCGTTATTGCACTTCCTGCTCTTTTGCTTCTGGCCGTCATAGGCGGCTACTGGATTGCCGGAAGGGCATTAAAGCCAATACACCAAATTACTCAGACAGCGATCCTGATTAGTCAGGGACAGGATTTAGATAAACGTATTCATCTGGGCAGTGGAACGGATGAGCTTCACCAGCTTGCAGATGTACTGAACAACATGATAAATCGTTTGGATAAAGCGTTTAAATTAGAACAACAGTTTACTTCCGATGCTTCCCATGAACTCAGAACACCTATGTCTGTAATTATGGCGCAGTGTGAATACATACTGGAGAATACGAGAACATCGGAGGAATATGAGGCGACTTTGAAGGTGATTCAGCGACAGGGAAGAAAAATGTCGAAGCTGATTGAAGATATGCTTTGTATTGCGCGCCTTGAGCAGAATAAGGACAGTTATCCCAGAGAGATGGTTGATTTCAGCACACTTGTTCAGGATATCTGTATGGATATGGCACTCCTGAAAAGCAAAAATATTGTGCTTGTCTGGGAGATTGAACCGGGTATATTTCTGATGGGAAATGCCATGCTGCTCACAAGAATGGTTACAAACCTGATAAGCAACGGTTATCGGTATGGAAAGCAGGATGGCAGGATTTCTATTCGGTTGAAGTATGACAACGGCATTCAGTTGTCTGTTGAAGACAATGGAATAGGGATTCCTGATGAACAGAAGGACAGGATTTTTGGGCGTTTCTACCGGGTAGAGGCTGCCCGGTTCAGTGAGGGCACAGGTCTTGGACTTGCCATGGTGAAGGATATAGCAAAATATCATAGAGGAACTATAGAGGTTGCTTCTGTCGTAGGAAAAGGAAGCAAATTTACCATAAAGTTTTCTGTATAATTTTCTGATTCTAACGTTGCTCTAATCTTCTTGTATTATACTATTATAAAAACAGGAAAGCAGGGATAGATGATATGAAAAGCTTATTCAGTACACCAAAGAAGGTAATTATTTTAGTGATTTGTGCAGTGGTTGTTATTGTAGCCGCCAGCGTAATTACAGTCAAAAGCACTTTGATTACTAAGGCAGAGGCAAAGACTGTCGCTCTCAGAGATGCCGGCTTGAGCGAAGCAGAAGCATCGGCTCTGCGTACACAGCTTGAATTTGATGACGGACGTTTTCAATATGAAGTTGATTTCTACAGCAATGGTACAGAGTATGAGTATTTAATTCAGGCTAAGAATGGGGATATTATCGCAAGAGACATTGATAGTGGAAGAAACAGTAATAATGATGTACAGGATTTGCCGCAAGATACAGGGAATCAATTTGCTTCGGATGGAAATAGCCCCATGCAACCACAAGGAAGTGTAGGAAATCAGCCTGATAAAGAGGGGGATAGCACTGTACAGTCACAGGAAGTTTCCCTTGATGGGGCGAAAGCAGCAGCGCTTAAAGATGCAGGTCTGTCTGAATCAGATGTCACATTTAAAAAGGCAGAACTTGATTATGACCATGGAACGCAGGTATATGACATTGAATTTTATACTTCTGATACAGAATACGAATATGAAATTGATGCTTCCAGCGGAACGGTGCTTAAAAAGGATATTGAGCAATTTCAGATTCAGACGAACCCAACATACAGTGCCATAAATAGCTCCAGCAATAATTATATTGGAGTCGACCGTGCGAAAGAGATTGCACTAAACCACGCCCAGCTGAACGAATCAGATGTACAGTTTGTAAAAGCAAAGCTAGAGAATGATGACGGTGGAGTGGAATATGAAATTGAATTCTATTCCGGCAGGACAGAGTACGACTATACTATTGATGCAGTTTCCGGGAATATTATCGAGTACGATGTGGATTATGATTGAACAGGGAGGATGTACAAGGTGGCTCGCTCCTGAATGCGCCAGCCACCTTGTTAAGTTGATAAAATATTCCACTCAATGTTCCTACATTCAATTTATATATGATAAAATATATTTTGCTATCTCCTCTGACACTTGATAACGTGTTATAGATTCTCCCCGATCACTATATTCACCCGAAATTATTTCCTCAATATAGTAATTTCCATCGCTTTTATAAAGTATCTGGGTATCCATTTCTTTTAACTCTTTTTTATTACTATGGAGTGGTCACGCTCGGTCAGTTTCCGTCTTTTGGTGGTGGCGGTCAGTTCCGCACACGTTTTTTCTGACAGAGCATTTATTTTTTTCATTGTGCCGCTTACTATCTGCTTTGTGTGGTGCAGTAAAGGTTAAACGCCATCCTGACTACTTTTAAGCTCCCGCTGGTCTGCCATCCTTCATGCAGACACTCCGTTTTTACACAGCCTGTCTTAAAGTTATAAATGCTTTTGATATTCCTTCTTGTGTCATCGCTGATACCAAGACAATATACAATTGCTTTGTGGTATACGTCCTGATACCTGACCTCTTTCAATTTCTCGTAGTAGAATTTTTCATGTGCAT
>BLLW01000112.1 GCA_011959285.1 Lachnospiraceae bacterium
TGTCCACAATCAAAAGCTCCGCCAGCTGCTTATCATCAAACTGCTCCGGTTCAAAGCCTTCCCTTGAAAAAGCTGCCTGCAAAAGCTCTGCATCCTTAAAATTATTTTCAACAAGCTCGCAGTCTTCAAAATCCGTCTGCTGAAGGTGGGCGCCTGTGAAATTGCATCCTTCGATCCGGCACCTTAAGAATCTTGTCCCCCAAAGGTCTGTCTTTCCAAAATCGATTCCCTTCAACCTGCATTCTTCAAAGACGGTAAAACGCATGTTCTTTTCCCGGCAGTCCCCTTCCGTCAGGTTTTCCCTATACCAGTAATCTGCCGTCAGAATAGCCGGATTCTGGTCATACTGGCTCAGTCGGTCCTCCCATGCTTCCTGCCCCCTTGTATCTCTTTTCACCTGCACAACGGTTTCGCTGTAATCTCTGTATTCTCCCCACTGTACAGTCCAGAAGGGCGGCTTTTTGATCCGTTTGAAACTCTCCTGCTGTTCCAGGCTGCGAAATGTAAACCGCAGGATGTGCGCAATGATCTGGTTGCCTAACATAATCTCATTCTGTACAAACGCACTGACATCATACTTGTTGACCTTTCCCATGTATTGGCGCATATCTGTAAGGAGCTGTTCCTGCCAGTTAAAATATTCCTGAAATAGAAAGGTAATATCAAAATCAACAGACAGCGGATTTTCGTCCAGATACCATTCCATCCCCATAACATCCAGCCGGACAACCGCCTTTTTTTCCAGCAAATCACATCTTTGCAAAGAAAAAAGGAAATACGTATTATCTTCTTTTTCCTGTTTGTCTGCCTGTCCTGCGATTTCTTCAAATGCATCAAAGATACATTGCACCAGATTGTCCAGTTTCACCCGCAGAATTTCCCAAAAGGTCTGCCGCAGTTCTTCCTGCCCGTTCTGATGAACTGCCTGAAATTTTTCCCATGCTTCTGCTCTCGTCATTTTCTATCCTTTTCCTCATACTCTGTTTAACTGCATGATTTATTCCTAGTTCACGTAAACTTCCGTACCTTTAATTTCCAGCTTTCCCTGCTTATTCATCTGAATGCTTCCTCCCTTCAAGGAGGCAAAAGATGCATTTTTCTTGCACTGTACTTTCAATGTGTATTTTGCACGCATTGTGATTTTATTTTGGGCTGTAATCTGAATGCTGTCGGTTGCTGATATGTTGATTCTGCCGCTTTTGAGCACCTCGATTTTGGCGCTTCCGCCGCTGCAGAGCACTTCGATTCCTTTAGGGGATAATTTCACTTCCTGACCGCTGGGCACCCGCAGATATTTGGTGGCAGGATCGCCCATCTTATCCTTGCCGGCATCCTTATCCTCTTTTCCTGCCTGCTGTACCAGCGCGCCTGCTGCCGCACCTATTGCTGTTCCTGCCATTCCCTGCGCTACTTCTGCTGTCCCTGCACCAAAATTTCCTTCCCATGCAGTGCCAAAGTCTCCTCCGCCTCCTAAACTATCTCCTGAACTACCGCTGCCCGAACTGCCGCTTCCAGAATTTCCGGCGCTTTTTTCTGCTCTGCCCTCCTTGCTGTTTCCTGCTGCTGAAGGCGGATTATAAGTGCTGACGGCACTGATTGCGATTACCTCGCTTGTCTTTTTCGAGGGAAAATAGACCCTTACCCGATCCCCCTTCTCCGGCATGCAGTACCATCCGCTTCCGTCCGAAGACGCAGAAGGCGTTGAAAATGGAAACCAATAGCAGTCATTTCCCGGATTGGAATCATCGATTTTTAAGTGAATCTGCACTTTTTCCCCTTTTACATTCAGAATGGTCCCTTCCAATGCAGTTCCTACCAGTTCCATAGGATAAATAGTCTTTTGCAGGATGCCCGTCTTTTTCCTTAAAGTTACGAACTCATACAGTGTGCTGCCATCGGTAATATATTCTGCTTCTGCAACGCTTAGGCTTCTTCCCCTGAAATCTGCCTCTCCATAAAGCATGACGTGGTTATCAAGCTTGATTCGATAGGAAATAAAGTTCTCATCCGCCAGTCCTTCCCCGGCTTCCCGCCAATAAGACAGTTCATCCATATCTTTCCATACATTTTCCACCGACAACACTTCCGGTTTTGCAGGTATCTGGGCAACACCCATATATAAGCAGATACTGTCCCTGACTTCGCTGCAGACCAGCGGTATATGCCGCTCAGACAGCATCCGCTTGATAAAATGCCAGTCCGTTTCATCATACTGAACGGCAATCTCTCCTATTGCACTATCCCCAAATAGGATTTGGGATTGCCCGCCGTATTCCTTTACGATTCCAGATACCAGCGCCCCTAATGACATGGAGGTATCCTGGAAGGAACGGGATCTTTTCCGGATATCCATCAGGTAACTATGGGTATATGCCGTCACCTTTACATGAAAACTTTTTCCTTCGCTCTTCACCCAAAGTCCGGTAATGACACCGCTGAAAATAGGCTTTCTTTTTCCATCCTTATTTTCAAAAAGTGTGATTTTCTGACCGCTGTTCGTCTCATGGACAGGAAAGTCTCCGTTTTCTTCTCCCAAGTCTGCTTGAAGTTCCATTTTTCCATGTTCACCCGGTTTATGATGAATGTGCACTGAAAGGATTGTTTTAATCTGTAATCCTGTAAGTTCCAAATCATGCAGACCGTAAGCCATAGTTCCTGTTCCTCCTTACAAATAAATCCAAACTAATTCTCATATATTTCTTTTGCTTTTAAAGAGATAGACTGAGGAAGCATCTTGATATCTGATCCGGCATTATTTTTTAGTTCCAACACGGTTCCTGCTGAAAGATTGATTCGTTCCCCATTGATGCTCAACTGTTTTCCCGCATTGATTGTAATGCCTGCCGGGGCTATAAAATTGATATTTCCCGTCTTGTACATGGTAACGCTGGCTTCCCCCGCCGATAAAATGACCCCGCTGGGCACCATCTGCACCACGTTCCCATCCTTCGTAAAAATATTTCTCTTAGAAGGGTCATCCATGGGATCTTCCTTTTTCTCTGCGCCTTCCCCAGCCGCCGCAAGCGCCGCTGCAGCTGCTCCTGCCGCCAATGCTCCCCCGGCTGCGGCTGCCCCGCCTCCGGCGCCAGTACCGCCTGCAAAGCCTCCTCCGCCTCCTGAAGAACTTCCGCCTCCCGAAGAGCTGCCCCCGCCTCCCGGCGCACCTCCGCCGCCCGAAGCGTTGCTGCCTCCTCCGCCTCCTGACGCGCCGCCGCTTAAGCTGCCGCCCGGCGCCGCAGGCATATGGCTGTCATGTTTCGTGATCACATAAGCTTCCTTCTCATCCTTGGTGGGAAAGTATACGCGGATGCTGTCCCCTTCCTCCGGCATGCTGTACCAGCCGCTGCCGTCCGAAGATGCCGCCACCGTTGAGAAGGGGAACCAGTAAGTGCCCTGTTCACGGGTCATATCCCCGTTCAAGGTGACCCGCACCTTGTCCCTGTTGATCTGGGCAGTCTTTCCGTCCACGGAGATACCGGTAATCCGTCTGTTATATTTGCGGGTGGCAAGCATGGCCTGCTTTTGCCTAAGTTCATAGGTGCATACCAGCAGTCCTTCTTTCAATGTCCGCCGCAGGCTGCCGATATACCAGGAAGCGCCCTTATAGGAAACCCTGCTGCCTAAGGTGTACAGCTCATAACTTTCAATATAATATTCCACGAACTGCTGAGGAATCAGCTCCGAGAATCCATTCTTGGATAAATAGTCATACCGCTCTAAATCTTTTCCCATGCGGTAGGGATTTTGCTCCCAGTCCACGTCGATGGAAGCGGCTGATAGCCCCGCCTGGAAGCGGGCGCTCTGATAAGTGGCATCTGCATAGAGCTTGTCCGAATAGGCGCTGACGAAACGGGCTAGAAATTCCCAGTCGGTTTCCTCATACTGAAACCAGATCTGCCCAATCGGCTCATCGGGGATGTTCTTCATGCAGATGCACCCTGGATAGGCTTCCATAATTTCTGCAAGGACGGAATGGGTGGTACGGGAAGTATTTTGAAAGGATCTGGTTTTCCGTTTGGTATCCAGAATCCACGTGGCATCGTATGCCGTAAGCTTCACCTCCCGGCGGTTGCCCACCCGCTTCATGCTGCTGTCCGCTATGATTCCCTTAAAGAGAATCTTCTCTTTGCCCTCTTCCCTGTAATTTACAGTGACCGTTTCCGGCATCTCATAAAACGCCGCCTCCTCCGGCTCGTCATTCAAAACTGCCGATAGATGCAGTTCGCCGTGGTGGTTCGGTCTCTGCCGGATCTCCAATTCCTCGATCGAGATCACCTCTCCCAGCGACAGATTTAAATCTTTATAAGTAATCCCATTTTTCATCCTGTGCTTACTCTCCTTCCAAAACTCCCCGAGACGGCATGGACAACAGTTCGTTGAGCCTTAACACCAGCGCCTCCATGAGAAGTCCGTAAGTGTCCTTATCCTTCTCAAAGCAGTTGTAATTCCCCACTACCTTATTGCTGCCTAAGCGGATGCGGAAGATGATATTGTACGTCCACCCCTTTCCGGTAGGCGTCCGGTAAACCAGATAATCCAGATTTTCCAGAACGATTTCTTTTGTCACCTCTGCATAGGAGTTGGTCACTCTCATGCCGCTCACCAGCTGTTTCTTCCACTTTCCAATGCTCTGTTTTTCCATAGGGCGGTCCGCCACCGTAAGAATCTGGCTGGCATTCTGCTCATGATTTACGAAAATAGCCACCGCCTTCGTCTCCTCCACGCCGGTGTAGAAGTCCTTGATTAAGACCATGGGAATCTGGTCTTCAAAATAAACCCTGGTTTCAAAGGTGCAGCCTGTTCCATCCGGGAATGTGACGCCTCCATTCCTCACACCTTCCAGTATCTCTTCCAGCGTCATTTTGGGAATCGGATTCTCCTTCTCCGCCTGCGCCGCGCTTACCTTCTGCGCTTCCTCCCTCTTTAATCTCCTGCTTTCCCTCTCCAGCATTGCAATCCGTTCATCTACATATTCCATGCTCTGTCCTCCCAAACACCTGCTCCTTACAAAAGCAGCATCTGCCTTGTATGTCCTTGTTTTCTGTCAAAGTCGCTGTTACCGTTTTGCCTCTCTTTCAATATGCCCCGGAGTTTTTCATACATAAATCCATTGGAAAAGTCTGTCACCTTTCGCCCCACACTCTTTTCCACATACCAGGCGGTAAGCTCCCGGGCGATCTTCCCCTTTGCACCCAGAATCTGCATGGCAAAGCAGGTATCATAGAGGTTGTCCGTTCCTGTCTTTAGCAGTTCATAGGCAAATTCCATCAAAAGTTCCGCCCACAGCCCCGGGCTGCCTTCTCCGATAAACGGCATGTGGATCCGGTTCACCGTATCAAACTCCGTCTGATAGTCCTCAAAGTTCTCATACGTCGTCCGAAGGCGCGCGCCCTCCTGCAGCCGGAACCTGCCAAGCTCTATCTCCCCGTTTTCCGGCGGGATTTCGTCCATATAGACGTCCCCCAGTCCGCCTATGCGGTCCTTCTCATAGTCCATGGTGATAAAGCGCACCTTGATATAGGTAAGCTGATCCGACGCCGGGCAGTCGATCCTAAATGCTTCCTCCATCCTGTAGAGATTGCCCCCGTGCAGGATCAGACCGGGATTTACGCTCAAAACATGGTCTTCCCATGTGATTTCCGTCCCCTTAAGCACCCCGTCGCCGCAGCCTTCCAGCATCATCCGGCTGATCTGCAGGGGATAATCCCGAAGCTCATCCAGCATCTCCTTTTTTAAAATATTTTTATGTACAAAGACCGGGGATTCAAATTTAAACAATTGCCCTACCTCCTAACAGATTGCGATTTCTCCCACCTCCATGGTTTCTCCAATGCCAATGATGCCGAAATGATATTCATAATACAGATCCACCCGGTATCGGATCCCCAAGAACTGCTTGATGATAAATGCATTCTTCCGGCAAAGTTCTTCACTCTTTTTCCTTCCTATATAAATAAGGATTTCAAAGGGATCCTCATTGCTGTTATATACAATACAGTCGGAAATCAGCGCGCACATCACATGCCTGAACAGGGCAAGGCTTTCCCCCGTCCGGTACAGCGTGAGCATTCCCTCTAAAAGAATCTCCCTTTCTTTTCCCTTAAAGAGCGCAAAGGCATCAGCCGCTTCCTTCCCGTAAACCTGCTCCCTGATTGCCTCCCCCAACAGCTTTTTATAGTATTCTTCTCTGGTCATCCCCATCTTTAAATCATCTTCTGCAAGCTGATGAACGAGGAGCTGGAAAAGCCCTCGCCGCAGGGAAGGATCCTCCTCTAAGTCAGGGTGGAACATGGCTTGAAAGATTGGCTGGAACCGGTAATAAGGGTTGATTTCCACGGTATAAGGCTCCTCCAGCCTTGCCTTATTTAAGAACTCCTCGGACAGTTCCATATAAGGACTGTATTTGCGGGCAGCCTTGAAATTAATCTCATTTTCATCAATTCCCTGTTCCTTTGCCGCCAGCATGATTTCCCACAGATAATTCATCTCACAAAAGCACTCCTTCACACGCATATTCCGGATATAAGAGCTGTACCTCAGAGACAAGAAAGCTCATCACATCCCGAAATAAAAATTCATGTTTTCCCCTGCCTCTGAATTTCAGCAGCAGACATTTTTTGTATGCATGATTCGCTATTTATAACATAGCTACCATAACCAAAATATTTTTAGCTTAAAAATGTTCACTTCAAAAAGACCATACAAACCAGTTATTAGGATATAAAATATTCATATCCCGTAACAGGTGTGCATGGTCTTCTGGAAATACACATTATAACCGTTACCTATATCGTTGTTAAGGCATTCAGGCTTTGAGAAATTAACTTTTTCTTAAAATCTATTCAAAGTGCTTTTTGAGGTATAGATACCATATTATACATAGTGAAACTTGTATTCATACTGCTTCCAATACAGATACTATTTATACGAAGAGTAATATTTTATAAAGCAGACATTTCATCAAGTAATTCCCTTGCTACAATATTTGTTTGTTCAGATTTTTCTCCCCACGTAGAGCTTTCTGCAATGCGTTCCAATGATACCTTAAGCATCGATAAATATTCTTTATCTAGCAAGGGCAATAATATACAAATAATGAAAGTCTTCCAATCACACTCCAATTGTTCTGGTCGCAGTGCCTCGATAATACAGGGAATAAGTACTTTTTGATGCTCGGAAAGCAACATGGGCATCTCTTTTGCAATTGGCCAAGTCATATCTTTCATCCACTCCAGCAATGCTGGCATAATAGGCATTATTTCTTCATCTGAAAGCATTTTTAATTCATCAATACCACTAAAATCAAATATATTTTTAGGGATTAAATCTTCTACTCTTTTCAAATTCACATCACTTCTCCTAGAATTTTAACTAATCATATGGATAATTTCTTTCCTCTGCCTTTTACACAAAAAGATATAGATTTATTATCATACGCATTTTCAATTCCATTCAACGTCTACTAATGGAATCTTATCCGTTTCATATAAATACATTATTTCCGATTCATAGGGAGTATCCATATCCCACTCTACTATCGCATTTGGAACCTTTCCATACACTGGATCAGAATACATTGTTCTTGTATCACTATACAATTTATTAATCGGTCTTCCATAAACAAGCAGATATGAATGATTCTCAAAATCAAAATTAGTATCCCAAATCTTCTTTGGCGATTTTAACTTTTTCTAAATATTTTAAGTTTATTTCTGTAACTTTACCTTCTGGATGTCCCTCTAGGAACGCGTCCCCCTGTAATAACCTTGGACTTTTAAATAAACTTACCTTATAGAACTTCTGTTATAAACACAATTATTATTGCAACAACACTGCAAAATCTAATACCATTCAGCAGCAACCAATGGTATTTTATCTGTCTCATATATATACACCACTTCCGACTCGTATGGAATATCCATATCCCATTCTACTATAGCATCAGGAACCTTTCCATATACCGGATCACCATACATAGTCCTTGTATCACTAAATAACTTGTTAATTGGTCTTCCATAAACAAGAATGTAAGAATGATTTTCAAAATCAAAATCATAAACAATCTTTTCTAATTTAAGGTATTCTTTTTCTAAAAACTGGTAATATGTCAATGAATTAGCCTGCCACCAAAATGGGGTAAATTGCAAAAAAGCCTCTTTAGAATACCCAATATCTTCTTCCTTTGCCGCTTTGACTCTTCCTACACTTTTTAATGTCATTTCTGTTACTATTCCATCGGGATTCTCTTCTATTGACTCATCAATAATAACAGTTTGATGTCTACAAGCAAAAAAGATATAATATACTGTTGCTGCTAAAACAATGAATACCAGTATACCTATCCAAAGCAAACTTCGTTTTAATCTAAACATGCTTTATCCTCCGCTTTATTGATTAAATCCACAACATTTGTAAAATTATACCCCACCTCTTCGATTACTAAATTGTTATTTGCATCGTAATAGTATTTTTTATATCCATCAAAGGTTCCATCCTCATGATAATACCTTCCCTGAGTAACTCTTAGTTCATGTTGCAGTTTTTCTGTAGTGATGAACCACCGTTTTTCTGTTATATATGTATCTTTATGAGACACAGAACCATCTGCCGCAATGACCATCCCTATATTGTGTATATTTTCATCATCAATAAATCTCGTTGCTATATTATCATTTCTTTCTGTTAATCCGGTATTGCATCCAAGGAAAACAAGTGTATCAATAGTCTTGCTCTCCAAATCATTCACTTCTTCCTTCATAAATCTTGCATTGCTTTTGAGTTCTATTTTACCAGCATCATCTTTACTTTTTATTGTATCTACCTGAAGAACATCAGGATTAGCATGTGTATATATTATAACTGCATCAATATTCCCATCTTCCATCGAATTCCACCCATTGATAAAATCTTCTCGAGAGTTTAATGGAATTGGATGCACTTCTGTATTATACTTTTCTTCTAACAGTTCCATATCAGCCTCAACCTCCTTCCTTACCTTATCTCCCTTAAATGTTTCTGGATCATAGAAATACCAAACATCTTTTCCATCAAAATCTACATATAGCAATGAATTATTTCTACAATAATTGTATTGATTTAATGTCTCCGCTACAACAATATTGCCCTTAATCACATCCTCAGCCGCAAACCGCCCATTCTCTGTCAGATACTCCCTCGCCTGCGCAAAGTAATCCCCTCCAACATCATCATACCGATACCCCGTATACCCAAACGGCTGCTCTTCTCCCTGTCCGCCATACGGATTCGGTATCTCTGCCTCTTCAAGTTCCTTCCCCAGGTCATTCCCGAACTCATCATACCCATAGCTTAAATAGCTGCTCCTGCCGGACATCGCTCCTGCCCCAAAGCCGCTGACTCTCAACGGGCTCCCCAGTTCATCCTGCATATAATAATGCAGTCCCGAATATACTGTCCTTCCGCTTCCCTGCTCCCCCTTTCTCTTCTCTTCCATCGCTACCACATTCCAGTCGAAGTAGAAGTTCTGCTCCTTCCCTTCCCTGCTGATCTCCAGCAGATTGTGGTAAGGTTTCGTCAGATCCAGCAGGTATTCCTCCTCCTGTCCGTCTGTTGTCCTTCCGGTTCTCTGTCCCAGTCCGTTGTAGCAGTAGAGCGCCTCCTGCCCTTTGCCATCCCATGCCTTCATAAGCCTGTTCATGGCTCCGTACACATAGCCATGGGCAAACGCTCTGCCCTGCTCCTGTTTTATCATGTTTCCCCTGTTATCGTAGGAATAATCCGTGCGCATGCCATCCCCCGGCATCAGCGCATCCAGAGGGCATACCTCCACCGCCGTCAGGCGGTTCAGCGCATCATA
>BLLW01000113.1 GCA_011959285.1 Lachnospiraceae bacterium
AGGACACTTCCCTAAAATTTTCTTTTAGAAAAATGTCCTTATCGTACAAAATATTGAATTGGATTTATGAGTACAACTATTCATTAACGTTCATTATTCTTCATTATGCGTTGTAAAATTGTTGTAAATTTGTTGTAGTTTACAAGTCCAAGTACCGCAAACCCTTGATTTTACAGGTCTTTTCCGCCAAGCGTTTTCATCGTACGGAAGAACAAATCACAACGATACTCGCTATTGTGGAAGCCTATCTTCGGACATATAAACATCCCAAAGAATAGGATACCTTAAACATTTTGATTATCTCTGGATTATTTCTGAATTTTTCTGCAAAAACAAGACGGCTCTCTCAACGCATCTGCCGCCTTGTTTTTATCTGTTTATCATCTTAAACATAATGACAATGATCCAAAATATTTCCATCACAGACCATTGTATAAATTTTTATTGAACCGATAACCCACGCCCCACACTGTCTGTATATAAACAGGTTCACTCGGATTGACCTCTATCTTTTCTCTAATATTATGGATATGGCTCATAACAATATTGCAATCTCCAGAGTACAGCTCCTGCCAAACGACATTATATATCTGCTCTTTACTAAATATTCGCCCTTTATTTTGTGCAAGCAGTACAAGTATTTGAAATTCCTTCATTGTTAATACAATTTCCCTACTCCCCTGAAATACCTGATGTCTGTCCGGTAGGATTCTTAAACTATCAAATTGAAGTGGCAAACAGCTTTCTATCGCCACTTTCTGTATATTATGACCACTCTCTTTTATTACCTCTACCAGTTTTTTATATAAATCCTCTCCTGCACTGTCAACATGAAGTATCAATATTTCACTCAAAAAATCGCCCCCGTATATGATGCCGCCCTCCATTTATTGGCAGCATCACCTAAAAGCAGCTCTGCCGGACAACAGGCTCTTTTACCGTTATCCAGCAGACCATTTATGTTTCATATATTAACTTAAATCTTACTCTTGTTTTTCAATATGAAGCTGTGTTTCTGCTTCTGTTAGTTCTCCATGAAGCTGCAATGCCATAAAGATTGTAATAATGCCTGAAATCACATCTGCAATCGGCTGTGCATAAAGTATCCCATTGATTCCCCAAACATTCGGGAGAAGCAAAATCACTGGGACAAAACAAATTCCCTGCCTACAAGCCCCAAGGATAAAGCCTTTTGTTCCTTTGCCAAGCGCAAGGAACAAAGAAGAATATACCGTATAAAAGCCAAACAGGAAGAATGAAAATCCATTTGCCAAAAGGGATTTCTGCCCTACCGCAATCATTTCTGTATTTCCATTTGCAAACTGAGAAATTATCTGTACAGAAAACAGAGCCATTAGCAAACCCACTATTACACAGAAAGCTGTTGACCACAAAATAGATGTTCGAATCGCTTCCCTCAAACGCTGGAACTTCTTTGCCCCATAGCTGAATCCTGCAATCGGCTGAAATCCTTTCAGGAAGCCAAATACCACTAAAGTTCCCATAGCTGTAACCCTTGTGACTGCCCCCATCCCGGCAATAGCAGCATCACCATATCCATTTGCCGCCCGGTTGATAAGCGCTATGGAAAGACTGGTAAGAAGCTGAAAGGTAAGTGTTGGGACTCCAATTTTCAAAACTTCCATATATATCTGCTTGGAAGGTTTAAAATCTTTTATGCTGAATGAAAACGCACTCTTTTTACGAAGCGCATAAGTTAAGTACACAAGCGTGGAAACAAATTGAGAAATGGCAGTGGCAATCGCAGCCCCCGCAACCCCCATATCAAACGCATAAATAAAAACCGGATCTAAGCCAATATTTAATACAGCTCCCAACAGCAAGGCACACATGGTTGTTTTCGCTGCCCCTTCACTTGCCACAATATTATTCATTGTCACATTAAATACATTAAAGATGCAGGAAATTACATATATCCTTGCATAAGTCAGGGCATAAGGCATAATGGTATCTGTTGCCCCAAGCATGGTTAAAATCGGTTTCAGAAAAACAGTAGCCAAAATAATAATAACTGCACCGATCATAACGCTGCTGTATACTGCCGTACTCGCCACCTTATTTGCAGTACCTCTGTCCCCACGTCCTAACAGCCTTGAAAGATAAGATGCCGCACCATTGCCAAACATCAACCCCAATCCTACTACTACCTGTCCTAATGGAAACACAATCGAAATCGCACCCATAGGGCTTTCTCCCAAGCCTCCCACGAAATACGCATCCACCAGATTATAAAGGGCATTGATCAACATACCAATCATAATCGGCACACCAAGAGCCACAAGAGCTGTGGGGACTGGCGCACTCCCTAATAGTTCCATTTTGTTGTTACGTTCGCTCATTTCTGAATACTCCTTTCTCTTGACAATCGTTATTATTTACAGTAGTATAATTTATACTGTTTTCCTACAAAGAAAATATACTCTAATTTATAGTAGTTGTCAAGAGAGTAGTGATAATTTTTTTGTTTCTTGACAGCAGCTATAAAATCTAATACTATAAATTACAGTGTGGAACACATATAAATTCAGAGAGAAAGGCTGGTCACAATGGCTACGATTGATTTAATTGTACTAGGAATGTTAAAAAAAGAGCCTATGGGCGCTTATGATATTCAAAAGCTGGTGGAATACCGCAATATATCCAAATGGGTAAAAATAAGTACCCCTTCAATCTACAAAAAGGCACTCCAGCTAGAAGAAAAAGGATTTATCAAAGGAAATATTGTAAAGGAAGGGAAAATGCCAGAAAAGGCAGTTTATTCCCTAACTGATGCTGGAAATAAGGAATTTGAAAGACTTATGCTGGAAATCGCCGCTAAACCTATCCATATCTTTTTAGATTTTAATGCTGTGATTGTCAACTTAGACAGTTTACCTTCGGAAATCCAGCAATCTTGTATAAACAGCATTGAAAAGAACATCAAAACGCTGAAAACTTATTTAGAGGAAAACATCCTTGAAAAAGAAAATATTCCGGAAATTCCCGAAACAGGTATGGCAGTTTTACAGCAACAGTATGTCTTAGTGGAAGCAGTTGAAAAATGGATTGCTTCTCTGAAAGAACGCTTTCCATCAAATAATGAATAAATAATTTCCAATAATGAATCCATTGCTGTTTTTAAAAGCAAGGTGGCTCGCTCCTGAATACGCCAGCCACCTTGCTTATTATCTGCCTATTCTTCTGAGTAGTTCTCTTACTTTTGCGGTCTTAGGGATTATGCCTATCCCCTCTAATATTTGTATAGCATCCACAATCCCCTGATAATATGCCCTCTGTTCCTCCTTGTAGTGGGCATGATCCACCGCATCCATATAGTCCTCCAAAAACTCCCTGTCCTCTTTCGGCAGCTTGGAAAGATATGCTTCAAATGCCTTCTGCTTCTTTTTCAGTTCCCGGCTGGCTGCTTTTGCTTCCTCCGTCTGGACGGAATACTCCCTGTCCTCCGATTCGCTGCGCAGCTCCTCAAAGACATCCGACAATGTTTCAAAAACTTCATTCATGCTTGTTTCCACCTTTCTCTGTTAAAAATATTATTGTATTTTACAGGCAGTATTATCAATCCCTAATTCTCTTTCCACAAGATAATTCCCTCACACTTCATCTTTAGAAGTATATTATCAACAATATTTCGTAAAATCAATGGTAAGGGACTTCATCTTTAGAAAGTTGGTGGTAGGATATTAAAATCTATTGGAATAAGGAAAACAACTCCAAAAACCTAATCGGTCAAAGGGTTATGGAACTGCGGACGGAAAGGAAGCTGTCACAGAAAGCCCTTGCAGAGCAGCTCCAGCTTGCCGGATATGAGTTTAGCGACCTGACCGTTTTACGGATTGAAAAAGGGACAAGGTTCGTCCCGGATTACGAAGTGGTGGCTCTGGCAGAGTTCTTCCATGTATCCTGCGAATACCTCTTAGGCGTACAGGACAAAAAATAAGCAGCAATCTGTTTTCACATCACAGACTGCTGCTTAAATTTTTGTTGAACCGATAGCCAATGCCCCATACGGTCTGTATGTAAAGCGGCTTGCCCGGATTGTCCTCTATTTTCTCCCTTATATGGCGGATATGGCTCATGACAATATTGTAATCGCCGGAATATGGCTCCTGCCAGACAATATCATAGATCTGCTCTTTGCTGAATATCCTGCCGGGACTCTGCGCTAACAAATACAGTATTTCAAACTCCCTATTGGTAAGCATAACCTCCGCACCATGTATGACCACATTTTTCTCTGCTAAGTTCAGCTTCATTTCTCCGATACTAAGTTTTTTTTCCACTTGAAGCACATTACAGCCTTCAAAGTTAGGGCTTTCACTTATAATCCGTAACATTCTCTGGCAGGCTTCTTCTTCATCCTCTGAAAACGATAATACTACTACTTTACTCATAATAATCACCTATTCAATACTACAAATCTGATTTTATCTCATATTAATCTCCATTCCGCCGCCTTTCAGTTGGCGGCACAAATAGTAATGAAAGTGTTCCAACTCTCTACGTTGTGCTGTAAAATTGTTTGTAAGAAGCTACACTACAAAGCACGGGAGGAGGAGTTGTAATAACTTTCTTCGTTTTAGACAGCATATTAATCAGTGTAAGTTCTGCCTTTTCAAGCACAAATAAGTGGCATCATGAATCCGTACACTAAGAATTGTTTAAGCGCCTTAGTTTAATTGTGTGGCAGTTCAGTCAATGGCTTCCCATCTTTTACGAAAGGAGTCTGCCTATGAAAGTTACTTACCAAACCTGTTGTGGCGTCGATGTTCACAAATCGTTTCTCGTTGCCACAATCGTCAAAACTACCGGTGGCATTGAGCCTTCTTACCAAAAGAAGCGCTTTTCCACCTTTAACAATTCAATTCTCGAATTCAAGCAATGGCTTCTCAACAATGGCTGCCATGATGTCTGTATGGAATCCACAGGTAAATACTGGGTTCCTGTCTTTAATCTTCTGGAAGATGATATCAATGTTGTCATTGCCAACCCCAAATGGGTAAAAGCTGTCAAAGGCAACAAGGATGATGCCAAAGATTCTAAATGGATTGGAGATTTGTTCCGTCTTGGACTTGTCAAAGGCAGTTATATTCCCTGCAAGAAAGTCCGTATTCTCAGAGAATACACTCGCTATCGTTACAAGCTTGTTTCCTGCCGTTCAAGTGAAAAGAATCGATATCAGAATGCTCTTACTGTTTGCAATGTTGCATTAGATTCTGTTGTTTCCGATATCTTTGGGAAGTCATCCACATCCATTATTGACTATCTGCTTGAACAATCGGGTACATCCATTAACCGCGAAGAAATCGCATCTAAACTTCTAAGGAGCCTCAAATCCAAAGAAGATGCTGTTATAGAATCCGTCGAAGGATATCAGATGACTGATGCCCAAAAATACCGTATGCGCCTTGTACGTGCACATATGGATTATATCACAGCTAAAATCAATGATGTTGATAAAATGACTGAAAATATGATTTCTTCTAATCCTGATTTTGAAAATGCTGTCCGGTTTCTCTGTACCATTCCGGGTGTAAAACGTGATAGTGCAGTCACTATCATCTCCGAAATTGGTACTGATATGTCTCAGTTCTCGAGTTCCAAACGCTTATGCTGCTGGGCTGGTCTAGCCCCCGGCAGCAATGAATCCGCTGGTAAGAAGAAGTCTGTCCGGATTACGCGTGCCGGTGTCTACCTCAAACCTGCATTAGTACAGTGTGCTCATGCAGCCGTAAAATCTGACAAATCTCCTTACTACAAAAAGAAATATGATTCACTCGTTAAACGCCGTGGCAAGAAAAGAGCCATAATCGCTATTGCCCGTATGATTCTTACTGCCATCTACCAGATGCTGTCTACTGGTGAGCAGTGGAATCCGAGCGATCTTTACAAAATCGATATGCCTGCACCTCTGCTTGAAAAACAAAAGGCAAAGGCTATCAAACAAGCCAAGAAGCTGTTACAACAAGAAGGATTACTTCCTCCTGATGAACCATTAGCTTCTTAATCTAATTTCCTAATTCCATAGCACTTCAAAAAGATGCCTGCCTTAGACAGCTTATTCAAGTGCGCCAATTTATGGTTTTCCTCTACTTTCTTTCACACTATTTTCCTTTTAATCTTTGATTACTTACTTCTGCTGTATGTTGACTTTTTTCGCCATACGACAGATTTAATAATATTTTCAATCTGAACTATGTGCAATACAATCAAGAATATAACCTCAATTACTCACAATTTTCATAATTTCCCCACTTTCCAATGTGAAGCGGTTATCGGTTTTTACATAAAAGAAACCGATAACCGCATTTTTTACTTCTGCGTGTTATCGGCTCTGCGTCTGTGCGTCTGGCTCTTTGATAACCGAAATATGAAATTGTGTTACACTGATTAAGATTTCCTGCTTACATTTGGGGCAGAACAGCGGGAAATTCCGCAGCTCTGTGTCTGACCGCATTTTAATGCGTGTCTTGCTTCCGCAAACAGGGCATAATAACCATTTGAATTGCTCGTTCCCGTCATGATTCATGGTTCTTATTCTTGCTTTCTTTTCGCAGTACAACGCTGCTGATAACGCTGATGCCGCCCAACAACGCACAAGATTTTGACGGGAAAAGGATTCCTGCCGCCACCAGACCAGCACCGACAACTAAGTTACAAGCCGCAGCCGTTTTTAACGCTTTCTTTTTCGGGTTGGGAAGTTCTACGGAAATCCCCAATCTACCATTCAGCTTTTCGCAAGCCTGATTTACTTCTTTAATCATTTTGTCCTCCTTTAAAACAATAACTGTATGCCGTGATTTACAATAAGCAACACGCCAACGCCTATGACAATCCATAGGGCTGTGGCTTTCTTTTCTTTCCCTTTTCTTTTGTTCAGAAACAGGAAAATCAATCCCACGCCCACAAGGCAGATACCGACAATCAATGATACGATTGAAATAGTCTGCATGATTTCCTCACTTGGAACGGGTACAAAATCGGGAATTGGAAAATTCATGTTATCGCCCCCTTTCTTCTAATTGCTCAAATCTGATAAAATCATTTTTCTCATTGCGACTGCTGAAAAAATGATGCCTATGATACCGAAAATAACTGCCGCAACGGGGATTGACATCAATCCTGCATTGCTTCCCTGTGAGTTTGACGCTATGGCAACAATGACAATAGACGAAACAACGGTTGCAATCGTTGACTTCTTTATCATTCCAACATACAGCGGGAGAAGCCCCAACAGGATAGCGGATATTGTTGTAACTGCCTGTGCCATTATGTTTCCAAAGCTGAACGTGACAAAATCAAAACATTTTGCCGCAAGAAAGATTGTGGCATATTGGAAGATATTTGATAGCACATGGAACAGGAACATGATACCGCATATCAAAATGAGTTTTGCCGTAATCAGTTTTGTACGACTGATTGGGTAAGTAAAAAGCAAGCCGATTGTTTTATTTCTGTATTCTTCAATCACAAATACGGAAATCAGTACCGCTTCCCATACAATCAGAGTAGCCCTTACAAGCATTGCCGCTAACGTAACTGTATCTAACTGGACAGGGGCAAATCCCGGAAGCGTGGATATATTGCCGCTTGCGGTTAAAAGGCTGGACGTAAAGACGGAAAGCAGAAAGATAATAAAGTTAGCTGCTAACAGTCCGGCAATATGCGGCTTTAACGGTACTTTCTTAATTTCCATGCGGATAAGGTTCCACATTTTTTTCACCTCCTCCCAATAAACCTAAATAATAGGTTTCAAGGTCTATCCCTTTGGCTGTGAGTTCTTTCATTGATACTTCCGCAAGCATAGCCCCGTGGTCAATAATTCCGATTGTATCGGCAATTTTGGATAGTTCGTCAAGGATATGGCTGGATATTAAAATGCTTGTGTGGTATTCATGGTTGATTCGCAACAGCAGCTCCCGCACTTCAATAATTCCCTGTGGGTCTAAGCCGTTTATAGGTTCGTCTAAAATGAGCAAATCCGGCTTCGTGAGCATTGCCCTTGCAAGCGCAAGCCGCTGTTTCATTCCCAAAGAGAATTTCCCTACGGCTTTTTTGCCCGTTTCTGCAATCCCTAACAGTGACAGCGTTTCCATGATGTTTTCATAGCCTGCGCCCATGTACCGGCAATGGAGTTCCATGTTCTCGTATGCGCTTAAATGGCTGTAAAAAACAGGGCTTTCAATAATGCTGCCGATACGGGAGAAAACGGGATTGTTCCCCTTGTTGATAGTTTCGCCTAATAAACATACCGTACCTGTATCGGGGAAAATGATGTGGTACAGCGTTTTCATCAGCGAAGTTTTTCCTGCGCCGTTCGCGCCCAAAAATCCGTACACTTCCCCTTGCCTTACATTCATGCAAATATCATTCAGTATGGGGCTACCCTCTATGGATTTTGATAAGTGCCGTACTTCAACCGCATTTGTCATTCGTCCGCCCCCTTTTTGGGGCATAGCCGCCTTTTAAATATCAGAGTTGCTTTCTGTGCGATTCCGATAAGGGAATATTGGGAGCTGCCTATGCACGGATAGGCAAAACAAGTAACCAGTTCCCAGCCGTCCTTACCGTAATGATTCAGTTTATCAGACAGCGACTTTTCGGAATGTTCTGTTTCCTTGCTGTCAATTACTATCGTTTTGTACTCAAATTCTGTCATAAAAATCTCCTTTACTCAAAAATATCTGCCACAAGGCTATCCACCATAAAATCAAAAACAGCGAAATAATCACAAGTGACGGAAAGCGTTTCTTTTGCATTGATTGTTGACAGCAGCGCACTCAAAATTCCATATGCCTGTGCTTCCTCCATTTTCAGATTGAGGTCTGCGGCATGGATAACCTGTCTGAAAAAATCGAAACTGTCAAACTTGATTTTCTTAATCGTTTCTTCCGGCAGCTTTGTCACAAAAGACTGAAAATCCGGCGTATTGACATTGTAGAGGAACGGCTTGCTGTCGTATTCCCGGAAAAGCCTTTTCATGGACTGCGCAAAGCCCTCTTTCGTCCGACTGTTCCTGTTTATGTCGATAATCTTTTCTGTCAACCTCCTTTGTATGTCTGTGATTGTTTCAAGGAATAAATCTTCCTTTGTCGGGTAGAGCGTATAAAAAGTACCGATAGATATAACTGCCTTGTCGCATAGATTCTTAATGCTTGTCTTTTTGTACCCTTGCGCTATCCAACATTCCTCGCATAGTTCTTCCAGCTTTTTGCGGATTGCTTTTTTATCAGTGTCCGAAAGGACTGGCTTTGACGGCATAGATTCACTTCTCCTTTCTTCTGAATTGTATTTGCGAATATTCGCTATAAATATTCACAAAACGAATGATAGCACGATTGATAACTATTGTCAAGTAGGGAACTTGATTTAGCAATGCCGTATACCCCCAAAATCAGAAAATCATTCCTTACATTATAGGAAGTATTTTAGTTAACTGATAGAACTGAATAGACATACTCTGAAACCATATTTCAGCTTACAAAAAACCTCTGCTATTTTTTATTCATATTTGGCATTTCTGAAACTCCCCCGTATTAAGAAGCAAGGAAAACTTTTTGAAAAATTTCTCTCAAATATTCGTCAAAAACGCCCTGTGCGGTGTTGTAGGTAGTGAGAGGATTTTCAAGAGGGTTTGGGAAACTTCCCAACAAGCAAAATCTGTCCGGCAAGCCGTAGCGCGGACGGGCAGATTTACGGAAATGGGTACCCGTTTCCTATGCTTGCTCCGAAACTTATCATTTCGCAAATACGGAAAGGAAGGGAAAAGAATGGATTGGGAACCAGAAATCAAGGACAGCG
>BLLW01000114.1 GCA_011959285.1 Lachnospiraceae bacterium
CATCCGTTAGCGACGTGCGCCGCAAGGCGCACCTTTAAAGGACCGGAATGTAAAACATCCGGTCCTTTATGGATCAGCAGGTTGCCCCGCCAATTACGGTCTTCTTTAAGATTTCCTCACGGTCTATCTGGCTGTTGAGCAGTTTATCCTGCACATAGTCAAAGCCAAGCCGGGCAATAGTGTCTGCAAATCTTTCTCCCGAAAGTCCTTCATCCCGGAAGAAAAGAATCGCCCGCTCGGTCACTTCGATGACCTCTTCCTCGGAAGTAAAAATCTTGTCCAGAGGACGTCCCTCTGCTACCTTCTTGCCCCAGCGTCCGCCGATATATACCTTATAGCCGACTGCGGATTCATTTACTGCACCGAAAGGACATTTCGCAATGCAGCGTCCGCAATGGTTGCATGCATCATCATCGATTCTGATTTTGCCATCCTCCAGCTTTGCCACGTGAATCGGGCAATTGTTCTCAACCTGACAATTCTTGCAGCCACGGCACTTGGATAAGTCGATCTCCGGCACCCGCTGACCGATGATCCCCAGATCATTCAAATCCGGTTTCACACAATTGTTCGGGCAGCCTCCAACCGCAATCTTAAATTTGTGGGGAAGTGACACATCATGGTACCCTTTGTAATATAAATCATGGAGTTTCTGTGACAGCGCAAAGGTATCGATTAAACCATACTGGCAGGTAGTTCCCTTACAGGACACCACAGGACGGACCTTAGAACCTGTTCCTCCTGTTTCCAAACCAGCTTCGGCAAGGAATGCCATCAGTTCCTCCAAATCATCATAGGAAACGCCTTGAATCTCCAGCGTCAGACGGGTGGTCATGGTCACCTCCCCTGAGCCAAAACGTTCCGCCGCTTCCGCAACCTTTTTCTGTTCTTCGGCAGTGATCTTGCCATTGCGTGTAATCACGCGCACGTTGAATACATCCTCGTAACGCTTATCCTGCAGGCATCCAAGCGCCTTCACCCGCTTGATATCTGCAGGGGAAAGCTTTTGTCCGTTGCGGGGAACCTTCACCTCATTGAACATCACTCCGCCTTCAAGTACCAGCGTGTTGGTATATCCAAGAGCTTTCAGACGGTTCTGAAGGAAATATCCCCTCTTTCCCTTGGTGCAGACCAGCAGAAGTTTTGCATCTTTCGCAAGACCTTCTATGGGCTGCGTGACCGCAGAAAGATTGATCCAGCGGGCATTGGGAATGCCGGGCGCCGGCTGCACATCCAAGACCGTATAGTCCCTAGCGGCACCGGCTGCGTATTCTGCTGGACTCATGCTTTCAAATATCCCATCTATTTTGTTTTCCAATATGTAACATGCTGTCACGAAAGGGTGGATGGCTGTTGAAAACGGGGGCGCATAGGCAAAGTCCAGCGTATCAAAGTCGTCCAGCTTCATTCCCTGCGAGATTCCTGTCACCGCAATGTCGACCATTTTATCCACGGCGCCGGCTCCCAGCACCTGAATGCCCAAAAGCCTCCGGCTCTTCGCATCAGCGGTAAGTTTCACCATAAAAGAAGATGCGCCGGGGTAATAATGTGCCTTGTCGTCCAGAATACATACCACGGATACGGCATCATACCCTGCCGCCGCAGCCTGTGCCTGTGTAAGCCCCGTTCTTCCGCCGTTCAGCGAAGGAAGCAGCCGGACCACGCCTGTTCCAAGACAGCCGCCATAGCCATTTCCTGCATCATAGCATTTCCTTGCCATTGCCCTTGCTGCAAGATTTGCAGTGGATCCCATGGCGGACCACTGCTGCTGCCCCGTCATAGAATTTTTCACAAGAGCACAGTCGCCCACTGCATAGATATCCGGCAGATTCGTTTTTAGTTCTTCATCCACCACGATGGTGCCCTTCACCATTTCAATTCCTGAATCTGTCAAAAAGCCTGTTGCAGGACGGACACCGATTGCCAGAATCACTACATCTGCCGGCAGCACGCCGCTGTCTGTGGTAACGCTCTGCGCACGCTCACTTCCCTGTATTCCCTTAAGACTTACAGCGGTCAGGACGCGCATCCCGCTTGCCTTTAGCCGGCGTTTCGCATAATCTGCCATCTCTCTATCAAAAGCGTTGGGCATAATCTGAGGCGCCGCATCGATTACCGTAACTTCCATATGTAGAGCGGCAAGGTTCTCCGCCACTTCCAGTCCGATAAAACCGGCGCCGCACACTACAGCCCTGCGGCACTTATTCTCTTCAACATATGCGCGGATCTGCACCGCATCATCCGGTGTGCGGACACAGAAAACGCCGGGAAGGCTGACACCCTCCACCGACGGAACAAAGGGTGCCGCTCCGGTGGCAATAATCAGCTTATCATAGTCTTCCGTAAATTCCGTTCCATCTGCACGCCGTATAGACACCTTCTTTTCTGCACTGTCCAGTCCGATTGCTTCACATCCGGTCTGTACCTGTGCGCCCGTAAGCCCCGCATACTTTTCCGGCGAATTTACGATCAAACCCTCCCGGGAAGGGATATCACCGCCGATATAATACGGCAGCCCACAGCCCGCATAGGAAATATCCGTACTTTTGGTAAAAATCTTCACCTCTGCCTGACGGTCAAGGCGCTTTAGCTTTGCCGCCGCTTTCGTTCCGGCAGCAACGCCGCCTAAAATCACATACTTCATTCTCAGCCCTCCTGTTACATATATAGCAAGATTTCTTCACTTCTTTTATCATAGCATTTCTGCAATAGATGTCAACATCCGACTCGTCCGCCATCCCCACGGCAAACGCTCTACTTCGCAATCTGTTGAAATCTTTCCTATAAAGTAAAACAAGATCAGCTATTGTTTTTAACCATAGCCAATCTTGTCTTCGTTTCTTATGAAATTTCTGTGCTTTTATTCAGCCTTCGCTTCTTCCGGGATTGTAAAATCCGCAGCATTATTGAAGTTGAAGCAGGTCATACTGATTTTCATTTTGCTGGTGCTCATGGTAAGTCCCGCTGCCTGTTCTCCCATACTTTCAACGATACTAGACAGCAGCTTATTCATGATCTGTGTCATATCTGACTCATATTTTACAGGATACAGGCTAGACTCCTCAATCCATACATATTCTGTGAGTTCCCCAACATCATCCATGAGAGATTCTAACTGATTCATATCCATTCCAAGAGAAGTGAGAGAATCCAGTGCACCTGCTGAGAGAAGCTGCTGCTTGGCATCTTCGCCTGATGTCACGCAAGCATATTTATAGGCATTAACTCCGTCAATCTCTTCCATTCCTTCTAATGTATAATTAGCGCCATCATTGATAAAAGAAAGCATACTGCTGCCTGCGTCATATTGCATCATGTCTGCCGCGCCTACCTGCTGACTGTGCCAGTTGGCGCCGTCATACTGATACATCATTGCTGTGCCATCCTCCAAAACCTCTCCATAGATGCTCTGGTGTACGCTTCCTGCTGCCCCCATATCAGAATTCATTTCCACTTTAAGTTTTCTGGGATCGCTGAAAAATGCCATATCCATGGTGGTAACAGATTCTACCGACTCTGTCTGTCCATCTGCGGAAACTTCCATGTTCATCTCCATTACCATCAGTCCTTCCAGATTCGTCACAGATTTCATATTCTCAAGCGCGGCTGCAAACGCATCCGTCTCTTCCGGCGCTTCTATCTCTGACTCTGCTTCCTCTGCCACATCTTCTGTTGTCTCTTCTGCCTCTGCCGGCGTTTCCTCTTCGGAAGATGTCTCCTCTTCCTGTGTTTGTACCTCATTGCTTTCGGCAGATGTGCTGGTATCCTTTCCGCCGCATGCAGTCACGGACAATGTCATCATCATCGCCAAAGTCAGTGCCAAAACTCTCTTTTTCATAATTTTCCTCCCTTTTTACTCTTACCTTTTAACCGTTTTTATGATATCACTTAAAATCTTCTTGTCAAGTACCAAATATTGTCCCTTCTATTTCTGCAATTTCTCCCAACGGTATTTTAACACCTTCCTCCATCACCAAAACATTCCCATATCCGTCTATCTTTTTGACGCTCCCCGAGACGGACTTATATGCGCCGCCCTCTTTTCTTTCATCCGGCACAAAATATTTGACTGTCACCTGAGGATGCGCCTCGATTTTCTCCTGAATCATCCGCAGTTTTTCATCCAGCGCTGCCTTCGCATCTTCTTCAAGCACCGCCCGTGTATCGGTAAGACGTCCTGTTTCCTCCAGTGCATCCTCATATCCGCCAAGCGCGGCAAAAGGGGAAAACTGTGCCGCCCGGTTCCCTATTGCCATCTGCGGATGGGTCTTGGATTTATGGTGGGGAAGGGTGATGATATCATCATAACAGCCGCTGTTAAAATCATATTTCCTCGTCATCTTCTCTGCCTTTCTCCTTTATGCCTTGTGTCCGCCAATCTGCCTGTTTCTCTCTTGCGTCCTGGCTCCTTCCTCAAGATTCATTCCTCTGAGTATGGCATTTTTCCCATACTTCTTCTTAATATCCAGCATCGCCATCTGCAGCTTCCGCTCCCGCAAAAGGTCCGCCTCTTCCTCCTTTTTCTGTTTCTGCACTGCCTCGTAATCCGTAAAAAGATCCAGCTGTTCAAAAGTGCCTTTCTCCGTGACCGCACTTTCCTCTACCACGTGATTTGCCGCTACCGTAACTCTTCTGACCAGCAGATGCCTGTCTACAATCTGTTCATACAGCTCTGTGACCGCTTCCAGAATCCGCTTTGTGGAAGAAGTGTGTCGTTCCAGATTCACGCTTCCGTGGGCATGCTTTGGCACCTTCCGCCCATAATGATCCGTGGTGACAGGACCTTTATAATGTTTCCGTATCTGCGGATTCGACAGATTTTCTATGTCGTAGCCAACGGTCAGAACCATCTGATCCGTCACCAAACCTTTGTCCACCAGATCAAGCACCAGCAAATCCGTCATTTCCCGCACGATTAGCTTTCCTTTTTCAAAGCTGTAAGGACACTGGAGCACCTGACCGGAACCTATGCTGCTATTGTCCGGCTTATACGCCTTGACATCTGCAATCGTACAGGGTTCCCATCCCCACGCATGGTCGATGAGAAGTTCCGCGTTGACGCCGAATAACTGATAAAGCAGTTCCTCATTATAATAGTCTGCCGGCTTTCCTAACGAACACCTTGCCACCTCTCCCATGGTAAAGATTCCGTTTTCTTCTAACTTACGGGCATACCCTCTGCCCACTCGCCAAAAATCCGTAATCGGTTGATGGTTCCAGAGGAGCCTTCGGTAATCCATTTCATCAAGCTGCGCGATCCTCACCCCGTCTTCATCCGGTGAGACATGTTTCGCCACAATGTCCAGCGCCACCTTACAAAGATAAAGATTAGCGCCGATTCCCGCCGTTGCCGTGACTCCCGTCTCCTGAAAGACGTCCTGCATCATGACCTTTGCCAGTTCCTTGGCACTCATGTGGTAGGTGTCCAGATAATCTGTCACGTCCATGAACACCTCGTCTATCGAATAGACATGAATATCCTCAGGCGCGATATACTTCAAATAAATATGATAAATCTTCGTACTGTATTCCATATAAAGCGCCATTCTGGGCGGCGCCGCCAAATAAGACACTGAAAGCGCAGAAGAAGCCTTAAGCTGCGTGTCATCATAGGAAGTTCCTGTAAACCTATTCCTTGGCGCCTTCTGGCGGCGCAGTGCATTGACTTCCTTTACCTTCTGCACTACCTCAAACAGCCTTGCCCTTCCGGGGATTCCATATTCTTTTAAAGAGGGGGATACTGCAAGACAGATGGTTTTTTCTGTGCGCGACGCATCAGCGACCACTAGATTTGTGGTCAGGGGATCAAGACCACGCTCTGCGCATTCCACCGAAGCGTAAAATGATTTCAGATCGATTGCAATATACACATGATTTTCCTGTGCCATACCTGCTGCCTCCACTTAGAATTGTTTCTTCTATGGAGACATTTTACCAGAACTTACGTTCTTTTTCAACTGTTCCAATGCTGGTATTTCATGGATAGTCCTCCTTTGCCAGCACTGCCTGGGACCTTTATCCTTGAAACTCTATCGTGGCAATCAATTTTTGCATAACAGGCTTCCAAATAAGATACTGTTCGAAACTACAGTAGAAATTTCCAAATACGGTCTCTCCTTTTATCTCAAAAAGGAAAATAAAACTGTACATACTCCCCCTTGCGGAGAAGGATTTCAGATCCATCCATGCAGCTTTTCTTCCGTTCGCCTGCACTTGACCTGTTCCATAATATACATCCTGTGTCCATTTCCTTTTCATGTCCTGCCGCAGCTTTTCAAGTTTATCCGAAACTGGCATCTCTTCCGTTCCCGATTCTGCCATCGGAATCAGTCCAAAGGAAAGTACTGCATCCTCCGCAGCCGTGGTCTTGATACTCTGCGGCGTCCACAGACTTCTATACCCCACCATATCACTCGTTAATTCCATATCGACAAAAGTTTCAGGCAATAAAATAGAACAGCATCCATCAAGGATGCGTTCCCTATGCACTGGTATCTTGTCCATACCCAGCTGAACATATTTCTTTACTTTCCGTTTTTCAAACCGCTTTTGTGCATGCCTGTACCTAAGTACTCCGATCACTCCGTAAAGTTCTTCACACATACCATTCTCCTTCTTCTAATGTGAGTCCTCCCTGCTACAGGTATAGAGCAGCCTGTGTCCGTTCCTCCCCTTTTACACTCGTTGGCTGCCCTATATCCTGCTTTGGCTGGGTACCCACATTCCACGGCGGCTCTTTCGGGCAGGGGGAAAGCAGCCGCAAATGGTATATGTAATATTACCCTTCAATATTGTATCATGGCTGACCCTATGAAGAGTATGACCTATAGTTCACTTCTTAATGTAAATATTTCTAGTTGCTCTTATGTCCCAGCATAACATCGAGCACATCAAAAATCCGATTTTGTTCCTCCTTGGGAAGCTTTCCGATTCTTTCCATATACTCTGACATCCTGACTTCATACCCTCTATTTATAACGCCCTCCAAAATCTCATCCGATGTGGCGCCCAGCACATTGATGATGCGAACAAGGGTTTCCAATTTGGGAACCTTCTCTCCCCGCTCAATCATGCCTATGTAGGAAGTCGTCACCTCCGCTTTGCCTGCCAGAACATCCTGCTTCCAAGACTTTGCCAGACGCTTCTTCCTAATGTTTTTGCCTATACTTGACATATCCATAAAAATCACCCCTATCAGTTACTATAATATACAATCAGTTTATCCTATCAGAGAGCACATATACAGCAACTATAGGGAAGTTGTATTTACTATCAGTGCAGTTATGATTTATATTTTGCCGACATGAACCTTGCAAACGCCGTCTGGAAGTGTTTCGTCTGTGATCTTGCAATCGTCAGTGTCGTTCCGTCTATCAGCGTTACGCTCTGTGCGCTGGTTCTCACAATGTACGCCATGTTGACAATATAGCTGTTATGGAGTCTTACAAATCCACAGCTCTCGTTGAACACCTCATAGACAGCGCTCAGACTCATTCCGGTCCGCAGTATCTCATTGGGAAAATGCTCCTTTAACTTTCCGCAGGCGAACACTTCGCTGTTCCCATACCTGATTGCAATGTACAAAACGGATTCCGGATATACCCTGATCCGGTCTCTTCCCAGACTGTACTTGCACATAATATAAGGATAGCTTTTCTTTTCCTTCATCTTGTCCACGACTTCCGTCATCTCTTCTAGCAACTCATCATCTGAATTCCATTTTAACAGATAGCGGTACGGCGTCACCTTGAAATGTTCTACCGTAGGCTCCACTTTTCCTGTACAGAATACAAGGAGCATATTTCTGTCAACTTCTCTCAGCCTCCTTGCAACCTCATAGCCGCTTATATCTCCCATCTGAATATCCAGTATGACCAAGTCAAAATCCAGTGTCGGATAAAAGATAAATTCCTCGCCGGAAAGAAATTCATAAAATGTAACTGTGCTCTCATCTATGCCTTCTATCTTATAAAGTAATTTCTTTAAAAAAGCAATATACCTTTTGTCATCCTCGCATATCGCTATCTTGTACATATCGCATCCCCGCTTTAACTTATGTCTTTGTGCTGAATACAGCACTTAACATGACTTATTGTAGACGTCAGCATAGGCAATCCAGCTCGGTTCTTCCCCTTTTAAACCAGTGGACTGCCTATACCTTTGATAGGTATGAAATCCATATTTACATCGTGGTTCCCACCGATAAAAAGATTTCCTTTACAAGCAAGGAATTAATCCTGCTTCACGTTCACATACCGAAAATCTTCATTCTGTCTAAAATAACAACCAACGATGGCATATGTAAAATCATCCCTAATAATTATATCGCACTTAATCTCTTGCATGGAATTGGCTGAAATTCCCTTTATATGGAATTATTGTTCCTATATTGGTCGTCACTATGTAAGCGCTGAAACTTACTCTTTCAAGTCAGCTATTCCAGATCAGTTTAACCTTTTATTCTCCTGATACAACATTCCTTCATAAAACCAATGATTTTTGTATCATTTCCTGTTTCATAGTATTCAATAAGCATTTGAGTCCGTGTAATATAGCAAAAATATTTCAATGCTCTCCATTCAATATCTTCTATCTGTTCTATTTCATTTATTGACTCCATAATAATTCCTCATGGTTCATTACATGAGCAACATTTCTATAATCCTCCATATTATATCATTTCTCCATTATAAAAGCCACCAGAATATGGCGTCGGTAAGCTTTTCCCCGACAGAGGACTCCTTTCGATAAAGGAATTTCTCCTGCAGGAGGAATTTCCTATAAAAAACAAAAAAGCCGCTGCTTCTGCAACGCCTTTAGTGCTTTTCTTATTAATGCTGTCTATCTGTCTGAGGCTTCCTTTACTGCCTCTTATGCTGGTCTTTTCTCCAATTCTTCGATACGGCTCTCAAGCTGGTCAATTTTCTTGAGCAGCAGCCCAACCGAATCACGTTCTAATTTACAGGCATTTATTTCATGCTGCATGGATTCCAGACGGACGTCAATGTTCCCAAGATGCTTATCCACTTTATTAAAGCGTTCATCCATCCTTGTATTTATCCTATCTTCCATCCTACCCATCTCTTCTATCAAAGTATTCACCATCAGTTTCAAGTCATCATTCATGCCATGCCCTCCTTGCCTTATATTTTTATTATAGCAAAATCAGCTGCTTTTTCAAGACGATTCTGTTCTTTTCAATTTCGTCATTCTGCCATGCTTTCAGGCTGCGTTAACAAAGCGCTAAAGTGCTTGGGAAATATAGGGATAACAGCCACCGGCTTTCATATGATTCAACCCGTGATGAAATGCAGGATGGCAAAGCCATTTTCGTGTTCTTTAAAGTGTCGCATAAAAGTGCCAACTATCCAAGTCGTTGGATTTGATGCTTACGTAAATGCAACGCTTAACATAACTTATCGTAGACGTCAGCATAGGCAGCCCAGCTCGGTTCTTCCCCTTTAAACCAGCGGACTGCCTATACCTTTGACAGGCATGAAATCCATATTTGCCTCGTGGTTCCCATTGATAAAAAGATTTCCTTTATAAGCACGGAATTAATCCTGCTTCACGTCCACGTACCGGAAATCTTTATTCTGTCTAAAAATAGCAGCCAACGATGGCATATGTAAAATCATCCCTAATAATTATAATAACTTCTCGGAATCTTAAGC
>BLLW01000115.1 GCA_011959285.1 Lachnospiraceae bacterium
ATGTAAAGGAGGCGCTGCAGGGCGCCAAGGATATCATCGCAGAAATGATTTCCGATGAGGCGGATTACCGTATCTATATCCGTAACATTACCACGGAGGAAGGAACGCTTGTAAGTGCGGCAAAGGATGAAAAGGCAGAGAGCGTTTACGAGATGTATTATGCTTATGAGGAGCCCATCAAGAAAGCGGCAGGGCATCGGGTGCTGGCGCTTAACCGCGGAGAAAATGAAAAGTTCCTCACGGTAAAAGTGGCTGCCCCCACAGAGCGGATTTTGCAATACCTCTGTAAGAAAGTGATTACAAAAGAAAATGAGTTCACAGATCCTGCCCTCAGGGAAGTAATACAGGATGCCTACGAGCGTCTGATTGCCCCTGCCATCGAGCGGGAAATCAGGAACGATTTGACAGAAAAGGCGGAGGATGGCGCAATTTCCGTATTCGGCAAGAATTTGGAGCAGCTTTTGATGCAGCCTCCTATTGCGGGAAAAGTAGTGCTTGGCTGGGATCCTGCCTTCCGTACAGGATGTAAGCTGGCGGTGGTGGATGCCACAGGCAAGGTGCTGGATACTAAGGTCATATATCCCACGGCACCTCAGAATAAGGTGGAGGAATCCAAAGCAGAGTTAAAGAAACTGATCAAGAAATATGGGGTTTCTCTTATCAGTGTAGGAAACGGAACGGCATCCAGAGAGTCGGAGCAGGTAATCGTAGACTTGATTAAAGAGCTGGATACACCGGTGCAGTATGTGATTGTAAATGAAGCGGGCGCTTCTGTTTATTCCGCCAGCAAACTTGCCACGGAGGAGTTTCCCAACTTTGACGTGGGGCAAAGAAGTGCTGCGTCTATTGCAAGAAGGCTGCAGGATCCCTTGGCAGAGCTGGTTAAGATCGATCCCAAGTCCATCGGCGTGGGACAGTATCAGCATGATATGAATCAGAAAAAGCTGGGGGAAGCTCTTGGCGGAGTGGTGGAGGATTGTGTGAATAAAGTAGGAGTGGATTTGAATACAGCTTCCGCCTCCCTTTTGGAATACATATCCGGCGTGTCAAAGGCAATTGCCAGAAATATTGTGGACTATAGAGAACAGAACGGACGCTTTTCAAGTCGTGCCCAGCTCCTTAAGGTACCTAAATTAGGTCCTAAGGCATATGAGCAGTGCGCAGGTTTCCTTAGAATCCCGGATGGGGACAATCCTCTTGACGCCACCAGCGTGCATCCGGAATCTTATGAGGCTGCCATGAAGCTGCTTGAGAAGATGAACCTTACCATGGAGGATGTGCGTTTTGCACAGAAGCAGGCGGCAAAGAATAAAGGGACTCTCAAGAAAGAGGCGTCTGCCCCCAGAAAGGAGCAAAAGAGCAGACAGCAGAAGGTAGTGATTCGCAACACCAATACTGCCATGGGCAAGGCATTAGCGGCAGCTATGGGTGGTATGACCATGGCAATGGAAGAGCCGGCAGGCGGAAAAGATGCGAAGAACGGACAGGCAGGAACGAAGATGAGTGCGGCAGCGGAGAATACGGCGGTAAGCACCCTTGAGAAAAAGATCAAGGACAAAAAGAAAATGGCACAGGAGCTTGGCATCGGTGAGATTACACTTACAGATATCTTAAAAGAGCTGGAGAAGCCATCCAGAGACCCTAGAGAAAATATGCCGGCACCCATCTTGCGAAGCGATGTGCTTGATATGAAGGACCTAAAGCCGGGCATGATTTTAAAGGGAACCGTCCGCAATGTCATTGATTTCGGGGTATTTGTGGATATCGGCGTCCATCAGGACGGACTGGTGCACATTTCCCAGATTACAGACCGTTTCATCAAGCATCCTTTAGAAGCTGTCAGCGTAGGCGATATTGTGGATGTGCAGGTGCTCACCGTGGATGTGGCAAAGAAAAGGATCGGGCTTACTATGCGTCTGAATCAGGATAAGAGCAAGACCAAGTAATTTGAAAGGGCGGCAGGAAGCCTCCCCTAAGGACAGAAGTCCTTGCAATTTAGCATCAAGAGAGGCACAAATCAGTTTAAAAGTATGTACATGAAGGCATACAATCCTTTGAAAAGGATGCGTATGCCTTTTTTGCTTTTGTAGTCCGTTATTTGGTTTTTTCAGATTAATAAATATTTTTAGGAGGCATAAATGAAGAGAAGATATGCTTTTTTACTTTGTATCATTATGAATTTTGTACTGACAGCATGTGCCGGGACAGCAGTGCCCGGAGATGCCGCATCCGGTACACAGGGCAAGGGATTGGAAGATGACAACGGGGAATCGGTGCTGGTCTATGGCAGCGGTGATTATACCAGAATCAATCCGGCAATGGATGAGCATGGGGAGATCAATTGCCTGATTTTTGACGGTCTTACGGCGCATAACGGCGAAAATGAAGTGGTTCCTGCCCTTGCAAAAAGCTGGGAGTTTGACGACCAGTCCTGTACCTATACCTTTCATCTTAATGAAGGCGTCAAGTGGCATGACGGTGAGCCTTTTACGGCAGAGGATGTGAAATTCACAATAGAGACCATTATGGATCCAGAAAACGGGTCAGAGAACAGCCCTAATTATGAGGATGTGGAAGAGATAGAGATCCTTGATGATTATACCATCAGATTTCAGCTGGCAGCGCCCAACGTTGCGTTCTTAGACTATATGACCATGGCGGTACTGCCCGAGCATCTGCTCCTGGGTGAAAATATGCAGGAGTCGGATTTTTTTCGCAGCCCGGTGGGGACAGGTCCTTATAGATTGGAAAGCTGGGATGTGGGGCAGGCGATTACTTTGGTAAAAAATGAATCTTATTTCCGAGGCGTTCCAAATATTGATAAAGTCATCTTCAAAATCGTTCCGGACGATCATGCCAAGGCGGTGCAGATGGAATCCGGCGAGCTGGATTTGGCACTTTTGACGCCTCAGGATGCGGCAGGCTTTGCAGACAGAGAAGGTTATACCTGCTATAGGATGAAGACCTCTGATTATCGGGGGATTCTGTTTAATTTTGGAAATGCATATTGGCAAGAAAACAGGGATCTCATACCTGCCGTGTGTTATGCCATTGACCGGGAGGCGATTGTGGATGCCATCCTTCTGGGGCAGGGGAGCTCTGCCTACGGTCCTTTGCAGCGTAATATTTACAATAATGAAAATGTGGAGCGTTATGCGTATGCGCCGGAAAAGGCGGCGGAAGTGTTGGAAAACGCCGGGTGTATAAAGAATGAAGAAGGATTTTATGAAAGGGACGGAAAGACCATTGGCTTTG
Organism: Lachnospiraceae bacterium; assembly: GCA_011959285.1. Classification (GTDB taxonomy): domain Bacteria; phylum Bacillota; class Clostridia; order Lachnospirales; family Lachnospiraceae; genus Suilimivivens. The sequence continues at coordinate 3,256 of BLLW01000115.1, forward strand.
TCATCAGCGTAGGGGCTGGGGATCAGGTCCGCATCGATATTGCACAGGCTGCCGCCCAGCAGCTGCGGGAGGCAGGGATCGACTGCAGCGTTGAGATTCCTGCACAGGTGGACTGGGGTGGGCAGATGGCTTACCTGATTGGGTGGGGCAGCCCTTTTGACGCTGATGACCACACTTATAAGGTGTTCGGGACAGGCAAGGGAGCCAATTACAGCAGCTATTCCAATGAAAAGGTGGATCAGTATCTGATACAGGCGCGCCGGTCAGACGACCCTGCTGTGCGGAGAGATGCCTATGGCCGATTCCAGGAGGAGCTGGCAAAGGATCCGGCTTTTGCTTTTATCTGTTATGTGGATGCCAACTACGTGGCGGATTCCAGAATTTCCGGTATTTCCCAAGATACGGTGATGGGACACCACGGCGTTGGGATTTTCTGGAACATTTCAGAATGGACCATTTCATAATGGGAGATTTGAGAACAAGATATTTCACAGTAGACGGCAAAGGGAAATAAGCGTATGTCAAGTTTGTTGGAAATACAAAATTTATCTATAAGCTTTCATACTCCCCGGGGAGAAATAGAGGCTGTACGGAATATCAGCTTTTCACTTTCCGAGGGGGAAGTGCTTGCGGTGGTAGGTGAGTCGGGATGCGGAAAGAGCGTCATGTGCAAGGGAATCATGAAGCTTCTTCCTGCCTGCGCACAAATAAAATCGGGAAGGATTCTGGTAAACGGCAGGGATATCACCGGATATGGCGAAAGGGAAATGTGCAATCTGCGAGGGTCTTTCTTTTCCATGATCTTTCAAAATCCCATGACGGCCTTAAATCCGACCATGCCTGTGGGAAGGCAGATTGGGGAGGCGGTCAAGCAAAAGCAGCCGGGTATTTCTAAAAAGGCATTGCAGGAGAGGGTGCTGGAGCTGATGCAGCTGGTGGGGATAGATTCGCCCAAGGAACGGATGAAGCTGTATCCCCATCATTTTTCCGGCGGCATGCGGCAGCGCAGCGTGATGGCAATCGCCCTTGCAGGCAATCCGCGTATTTTGTTTGCGGACGAGCCCACGACGGCGCTGGATGTGACGATTCAGGCGCAGATTCTGGATCTGCTTCGCGAAGTACAGCAAAAGCTGGGAACCGCCACGATTTTTGTAACCCACGATATGGGGGCGGTGGCAAGGGTGGCGGACCGGGTGGCAGTGATGTATGCCGGAAAAATCGTGGAGATCGGCACAGCGGAAGAAATTTTCTATGACCCAAGGCATCCTTATACATGGGGGCTTATGCAGTCTCTCCCCGCATTTTCAAGGGGGAAGGAGACACTGCACACCATACCGGGCATGCCCCCTACGCTGATCCATCCGCCTAAAGGGGATGCTTTTGCCTGCCGCAACGAATATGCGCTGGCAATTGATTATGAGGAGGAACCGCCCATGTTCTCTGTTACAGACACACATTATGCCGCCACATGGCTTCTTGATGCGCGCGCGCCCAAGGTGACGGCGCCGGTGGGGAGGGGAAGGAAATGAGTGCAGAGATGGGCAAAGAAATCTTATTGGATGTGCAGCATCTTTCCTATCACTTTCCGCTGACGAAAAAGATGGAAATAAAAGCGGTGGATGATGTTTCCTTTAAAATACGCAAGAGGGAAATCTTTGGTCTGGTGGGGGAATCGGGATGCGGAAAGTCCACCCTTGCGCGCTGTATTATGAATGTTTACAAATCTAAGGGTGGCAGTATCTTTTATAAGGGGCTTAATGTGTGCGATGCCGGGACCTTTCGCAAGAATCAGAAAATGCTGCAGACCAGCCGTCAGATGATCTTTCAGGATTCGGATTCCAGCTTAAATCAGCGCATGAAGGTCTGCGATATCATTACGGAACCATTGAAAATACAGCATATTACGCCCAAAAGAGGTTCTATGAGGGCGGAGGCGGAATTTCAGATGTACTATGTAGGACTGGATGCGGCGTATCTGGACAAATACCCGGGGGAGCTTTCCGGAGGACAGAGACAGCGTGTGGCAATTGCCAGGGCGCTTGCCATGGAGCCGGAGCTGCTTGTGGCAGATGAACCCATTGCATCGCTGGATGTGTCTATTCAGGCGCAGATTGTAAATTTGTTCAAGCATCTTCAGAAGGAACATGGGTTTTCGTTTCTTTTCATTGCTCATGACCTTGCCATGGTAGAATTTCTATGCGACCGCGTGGGCGTGATGTATCGGGGAAAGCTGGTGGAAGTCGCTAAAGCCGGGGATTTATTTGGAAATCCCAGGCATCCGTACACCAAGGCGCTTTTGTCGGCGCTTCCGGTTCCTGATCCGGCAATAGAGCGTGCAAGAAAGCGGATAGAATTTGATGAGAAGGATTTTTGCTGTGAAGGGACGCTTGTAGAGATTTCTCCGGAACACTTTGTGCTGAAAAGGGGGAAAGAAGAGTGATAAAGAAAATTTTGTTTTTTTGTATCAGTGTATGGTTTTTATCCGCCCTGCTCTTTTTTATCTCCCGTTTAGCGCCGGGGGATCCGTTGGTGTCTTATTATGGAGAACGTGCGGAGAAGATGAGTGTGCAGGAGCGGGAATGGGCGGAAGAACAGCTGGGATTGGACGAACCTATCTTTGGGCAGTATATCCGCTGGCTTGAAAATGCGTTTCATGGAAATTTTGGAATTTCTTATAAGTATAAAATGGATGTAGTAGAAGTCATCGGCGCCAGAATCGGAAATACATTGATTTTGGGGGGCATAGGCTTTGTGCTGATTTTTGGGCTTGCCATGGTGCTTGGCATCTTGTGCGCATGGTATGAGGACTGCCTGCCGGACCGGATCATCTGTCAAATAGGCACGGTTACAAGCTGTATACCGGAATTTTGGCTGTCTTTGCTCTTGATCTTAATTTTTGCGGCAAACCTGCGATGGCTGCCCAGCAGCGGCGCCTATGCCGTCGGAGAGGCAGAAAATATAAAAAGCCGCTTCCGGCACCTGATTCTGCCCATGACGGTGGTGGTGACGGGGCATTTATGGTATTACGCCTACATGATCCGCAACAGGATTTTGGAGGAGGTCAGGGCAGACTATGTTCTGCTTGCAAGAGCAAAGGGCTTAAGAAGGTGGAGCGTGATGTTCAGGCACTGCCTGCGCAATGTGATGCCTGCCTATTTGAGCATCATGGCAATCTCGGTTCCCCATATTTTGGGAGGAACCTATATCGTTGAGACGGTTTTTTCCTATCCCGGAATCGGCACGCTTCTTTACGAAAGCGCACGGTACAAGGATTACAATCTTTTGATGCTGCTGGGCATTCTCTCCGGAATCGCAGTGATTTTCTGCAACATGCTTTCTCAGATTATAAATGAAAAAATTGATCCCCGGATGAAGGCGGATGATGCGGTCAGGGAGGTGGAAGGCAGATGAGCGGGGCGTTTGAATTGGCAGGGATGCGGCAGCTGCCGAAGGAGGAGCCTGCCCAAAAAGAGAAATGGTATAAGGGTAAGCCGATTGTTGCAGCAGTGGTGCTCATGCTTATTTTGTGGGGATGCCTGTGCTGCAATTTGATCATGACAAAGGATCCTGTTTATATGGATCTGGCAAATTGTAATGTTCCGCCCTGCAAAGAATTTCTTTTTGGAACAGACACCATGGGCAGGGATATCTTTTCCATGATCTGGTATGGAGGAAGGATATCCTTGGTTATTGGAATTGCGGCAGCCTTTATCTCTACGGCGGTCGCCATCATTTTCGGGGCAGTCAGCGGCAGCGCGCCTAAGTGGATGGATGGACTGATGATGCGTTTAACGGACATACTGATCAGCATACCGGGGCTTTTGGCGGTTGTTTTGATACAGGCAGTTTTGGGCAGGGCGGATATACTTGGCTTGTCGTTTGTGATAGGTATTACAAGCTGGACTGCCATTGCGAAGGTGGTGCGGACAGAGACGAGAAGGCTGCGGGGCAGCGATTATGTGACCGCCTCCAAATGCATGGGTGGCAGTTTTTTTCACGTACTTTTTCATCATCTTGCGCCCAACTTTATTTCTTCCATCATGTTTATGGTGGTTATGAATATCCGCAGCGCGATGATTGCGGAAGCGACTTTGAGCTTTATGGGAATCGGGCTTCCTGTGGGGGTGATTTCCTGGGGAAGCATGCTTTCTTTGGCGGAGCAGGCGCTTTTGACTAATGCATGGTGGACAATCGTGATTCCAGGCGTATTTTTGATTGTGACGCTTTTGTGCATGACTAGTATTGGAAATTACATGCGCAAAAATGCGAACAGGAGGCATAGTAATTTATAGATTCTAAAAGAATTAATTTTTATATTTATTTCTGGCTTTGCAATACCAAAATTAATCTTGCTTTTTATACAAAAACGTATTACAATGATTTCGGTAAATATAGAAAAGTTCTTCGGGGCAGGGTGAAATTCCCTACTGGCGGTATAGTCCGCGACCCATGCGTTTTCGCCGTACTGCAGGCGGCAGAAATGAATGGCTGATTTGGTGCAAGTCCAAAACCAACAGTAAAGTCTGGATGAAAGAAGAAACAGATTGTTTCAGCTGGAAGCTGAAGCGATTATGCAAGATGTGAAAGATTGTGCCCCGGATACTTCTAATGGTATCCGGGATTTTTGCTTGTTGCAGGAAGAACCTTTCTAAAAATCTGGCAGAAAGCCAAATACCGCGTGCGCGGACTGTGCGTGTAAATTACATGTGCAAGCCATTTGTGCAACCGTGTGGACGGAAGATTTTAGGAGGAAAATGAAATGAATAATGGATTATGGACGAGTGTAAAGGACAATGTTGTATTTGTGCTGGTATCGGTGGGAATCGCAATTGCCTTGTTTGGGATTGCGTATCTGGCGGAGAAGTTGATTAAAAAGAAGTACAATGACACGGAGCGGATTCTCACGACCCGCAAGATGGCGATGATCGGTGTGTTTTCGGCAGTGGCAATGGTGCTTCATATCTTTGACTTTCCGGTTTTCTTTGCACCGCCTTTTTACAAGCTGGATTTCAGTGAGCTTCCGGCACTGATCGGCACTTTTGCCTTTGGTCCGGTGGCAGGCGTCATGATTGAGTTCTGCAAAATAGTATTGAAGCTCTTCATCAAGGGCACCAGCACGGCGTTTGTGGGGGATCTGGCGAACTTTGTGATTGGATGCAGCTTTATATTGCCGGCGTCAATTATTTACATGTTTAAGAAAACGAAGAAAAATGCGATTGTAGCTTCTGCCACAGGAACCATGATCATGACCGTATTCGGAACCATGTTCAATGCAATCTATCTGCTTCCGGCGTTTGCTTCTCTTTATGGGATGCCGCTGGATGTGATTGTTGGAATGGGAACTGCCATCAATGCCAATATTACCAATGTGACTACACTGGTGCTCTTTGCAGTGGCGCCTATGAATCTGCTGAAAGGATGCAGTGTATCTGTGGCGACGGTATTAGTGTATAAAAAGCTCAGCCCTGTTTTGAAGGAAGGAAGAATCAGCAAAAGGGCAAAGGCTGTGGAAGAAGGATAAGAAAGAGGGAAAAGCGCTCTTGCAAAATATAGTAAGCGGCTCCTGTTAGGGAACCGCTTACTATATTTTATATGCTATAACTAAATCTGCTGCCGTTTTCTGACATCTGTTCCGCTTTTATTTTGTCCCAATTCACAGCACTTATTTTTTCAAACAGTTCTTCTATACTGTCTGCCTGAACGACTGTGCGCTTGGTATCTGTACCGCCCTTTACATAGCTTTGAAGCTCTTTTCCGGTATGCTTTTCTTCAGATTTCTTCTTGGTACGTTTTTCTTCCCGGGCTTTTTCAATGCGTTTCCTTTGTTTTGCGCTTGATTTCTCCAGTTCGGCAAAGAAACTTGTTGTGCCGTCATCATGGAAAGCAATACCAATCTTAGTTATTGCAGTGTCTGCTGCGCCTTCCTTGCCAAAAGCCCGCTCAAATCCATACTTTCGGTTTATTTCATCGGACATACGGACAGTACCTTCTATTCCTCTCATTTTTTCATTCAGATACTTTTCATCGGAAGCCATCTTCTCAAGTTCTTCGCTGGAAAAGAGAACCGAAAATTCTTTTGTCCCTTTGGAAAGGGTCTGTTCCTTTGCTTTATCCACATATCCAACTGTCTGTTGATAAGCGCCTACTTGTACCATGATTTCCATCCTTTCTTAAATTTAGATAAGTTATTAAGCAATTCGTATCCTTGCACATGTCATAAATATTTTACGCACTGTCTATATAGAATCTTTTATAGTATATCGTCATTTTCATGTTTTTTTAGCGCTTGCAATCCTAAAATTTTTTTGATTTTTCAGGCTGAAAATATTGGCTTGTGTAAAATATTGACTTAATATCCTGTCTTTGACAGTTAGGAAAAGAAAAAATCGCTGTATCCCTTATATTTGCT
>BLLW01000116.1 GCA_011959285.1 Lachnospiraceae bacterium
GTCCAAAGTATTGACATAGGTCCAAAGCGGAAAGATAATGAGGGTAATCCAAACGGCGGGGAAAGTGGCAAAAAAGAAATTTCTTTCGCTACACTTCAAGCCGCCTTTCGCTACATTTCGCAAAAAAGTACAAAATTTCTGCCGATAAATAAGGTAGAGATATAGCAGACTAGGGGTGATAGATTTGGATATAGCAGTTGTTGATGATGAAAAAGTAATCCGTGAGCATATCCGTGAAATGATAGAAAACCAGAAGCCGGACTGTCATGTGGCTTGCTTTTCGTCCGGGGAAGAATTTCTTAACGCAGCAAAAGCGTTTGACATTGTTTTCCTTGACATACAGATGGACGGCATGAATGGCATTGAAGCGGCAAAGGAAACAAGGGAAAAGAACGCAGATACCGTTTTAATTTTCATTACTGGCATAAAGGAATATGTTTTTGAAGCCCTTGACCTGTATGCGTTCCATTATCTGTTAAAGCCTGTCACGGAACAGAAATTTACAGAAGTTTTCGGGCAGGCGTTAAGGGAAGCCGGGTTGCGGAAAATGCGCCGGAAAAAACAGCTTTTTATCAATACAAGGAACAAGGGGATTACCATAGACGCAGACAATATTCTGTATATTGAGAGCGTGTCAAGGAAAGTGGAAATCCATACCACGCAGGAAGTCATTGAAGCCTACGGCGCACTTGGCGAACTGGAAACGCAGCTTGGCGGGGCGTTCTACCGTTGCCACCGGGGGTATCTTGTGAATATGGCGCACATCACGGAATATAAAAGTGACTGTATCACGCTTACGGGTGGGGAAACCGTCTATTTGACAAAGAAAAAATACGGTGAATTTGTAAATGCGTATATGTGGTACTTGCAGAACGGAGGGGTTTCCTGTGTATAGCAAGATAGATTTTATTTTTACGTTTTTTACGGTGGTTTCTGTCCTGCTTCAAGGGTACTGCCTGCAATATTTTTTGGGGAGTTTTTTAGAGGGCAGGACAAAAAGCCGTTTTCATGGGCTTTATGTAATGGCAGCATATGGGTTGTCACGGTTATGTATCTATTGGCTTCCACCAACAGGATATGAAAGCGTAAAGACTATTTGGAAAACGGTACTGTCCCTCTGTATTCTGCTTGTTATAGCAATGTGTTTTTATAAGGCGTTTCGTGCGGTTACACTTTTTCTTGTGGCTGCTTTCCGTGCAATCGCTGATATTAGTGCTTTCGTAGTGCTTATCCTGCTTGATAAACCAGTGGATAAACTGCTTACGGTATGGAATCTGTGCATGGAGAAAGGGATTATCACTTCCGAAAAAACCTTTGAAACAGCAGTAAATGTCAGTGTAATCGGAAATCAGATTTTTCGGGAAACTGCCCTTGTCCTGCTGTTGTATCTGTCACTGAATGGGATTGTACGCAATTACAGGGAAAAGGATTATGCAATCCATAGGACAGAACTGTTATCTATCCTTACCCCGGCTATGGTAAGCCTGCTGTTATGTGCGCTGCTCCGTACTATCATGTTTACGGCGGAAGAAAATGCCGTAGAAACAGTGTATGATAAATACCCGCTGTTATTGGCAATCCTCCCAGCAATCCTGCTTTTGTCGCTGCTTTCTATCCTGTATGGGGTAAAGCTGTTTCAAGATACGGTTTATCTGAACCGGGAGCGGAGCAACAGGATTGTACTGGAAAAGCAGATAGGGAGTATGCAGGAGCATATGGCGGAAATGGAGCGTATCTATTCCGGCATAAGGAGCATGAAACACGATATGAAGAACACGCTTTCTGTTGTGCTGCGGCTTACCGCTGAAAAAGGGGAAAGTGAAAATAAAGAGCTGCAAGCCTACCTGTCGGAAATGAACAATGCTTTTGACGGTCTGGATTTCCGCTTTAAGACGGGAAACAGCGTGATTGACACATTACTCAACATGAAATACCATGAAGCGTTACGCCTTGTCCCGGATTTGCAGGTAGATGTAAAGAAACTGCTGCTCCCCTCTGATCTGGCTATCCAAAGCTATGATATAGCTGTTATTTTAGGAAACGCTTTAGACAATGCAATGGAAGCATGCCGGAAGCTAAAGGAAAAAGAGCCAAAAGCGAAAACCTTTATCCGGCTGTCGTCTGTTAGGAAAGATAAACTGTTAATCTTCAAGATAGAAAACAGTTTTGACGGGACGCTGAAACGGAAGCGGCAGACAGGACTTCCCGAAACAGACAAAGCGGACAAAAAAGTGCATGGAATAGGGCTTGCGAATATTAAAAATACAGCAGAGAAATATCAAGGCACAATGGATTATAAGACGGACGGCAGGGTGTTTGTCCTTTCTGTGATGATAAAAAATGAAAGGGGCATAGAGAAATGAAAACAGGTTATGGGTGGCTGAAAAATGACGGATAAACCGCCATTAGCAATATACAATAACAGGAAAGTATTAAATTTTCAAGGAGGGCGAAATTATGGCAATTACAGGAATTGGAAACAACAATGTGTATGAGGGTACATATGCCGCACAAAAAAATGAAGCACCAAAGGAAGCGGGGACAAAAGATACTGCGCCTGTGCAGACTGGGAACACGAAAAACCCCGGAGCGGACAACGTATCAGACTATTATTCCTATTTACAGAAGAATTATGATTGTATGTCAAACGGAAATGTATCAATATCCAGTGAGTATTTGAAGAAATGTTCGGGCAATTCCGCAAAAGCAAAGGAACTGGAAGATTTTCTGAAAAAAATTCCCGAACTTGAAAAGCAGGGGTATGAACAGCTTTCAGCGCAGAATAAGGCTTTGGGCGGTACAGTGACGTATTATCAGCAGACATGGATGATTAACAAAGACGGAAGCATACAGAGTACCGTATATTCTGTTACCGAAACAGGAATGACCAATGCAGAGAGAATGAAGAAGAACATGGACGAACGCTTAGAGAAACAAAAGGAGAAGAAAGAGGAAGAAGAAAAAGTAAAAGAGAAGAAAGAAGAAAAGGCAAAGCAGACTGAAAAGCTGAATGGAAATACAGAGAAAAATTCTGTGTCAAAGGCAGCGGAGCCGGAAATCTCTGTCAAGTATGTGGAAGCTGAATCTGAATCGGAAGCAAAGGCAATGATGCAGAAAGAAAGACTGGCAGATGCTTATTACCCTAAATTTGATGTGAATGTTTAGGATATAGGCGAAGTGAAAAAGCCTGTCTGCCATTCGTTATAAAAATGGCAGACAGGAATATATGTATCAAGGCGGCATATCAAGGAGGATTATGTTATGCGTATAGGAAACAATTATCAAGGGATTATGCAGATTTTTTCTAAAATGAATGGAGGAAAGTCAAATACAAGTATGCCTTTCAGCAGCGGAATATCAACAAGACGCTCTGGAACAGGCGGCAGGAACACATTAGAGGATTTCCTTTCTGGACACCGTAAAAATTCTTATGGTGTAGAGGGAATGTGCGTTACAAACAATCCCAATGCAAGAAAAATCATTAAGGTATCTGATGAAATGAAACAGCGTGTTTTTGACAGCGTAAAAAATGCGTTTTACAAATATAATGGTATGTCTGGCGATAATGAGGCTGAATGGGAAGAAATGGCTGTTGCGAAGAACAACTATTATAAAACATTAAAAGTAAATGACCGTGTAGCCGCTGCATGGACATTGGGTCAACTGGAAATAAACATCGCAAAAAAAGTTTCCAGTGCTGTTAAAGAAAAAGTACCCGGTTGGACGCATGGAAAACCAATTCCGTCTGATGTGTTAGATGAAATTTTTGCAGATGAAAGCATTACATCTATGGTATATGGAAATTCCGGGGGAACAAAAGGGATAGACATACAGGCTTGACAGGTTTATGTCAAGCTGCAATGACAGGAATGTAAATATTTCTTACAGCTTATCTCGCAGAGGTACTTAATATAGGTGCTTCTGCGGATTGCCCGGACTTATCATAAGGGGGCAAAGGCGGTTCTGAACGATAGAAGAACCTCTATAAAGTATTAAATTTTCAAGGAGGACAAAATTATGTCAATGGAAATCAGTAACAGGTACGGTCTTGATTATATTAACAAGGCGCAGACGGATCAAACGGCAAAAGCTAGAGAAAGAGCCGAAGAAGCGGCAAAATCCAAAGAAAAAGACAAGTCCGAAATGATTACGGCACCAAAGGACGAGTATATTAGTAGTGAAAAGTCCGGGAAGAAACCAAGCGGTTTGTACCACATGGAGCAGGACAAAAACGGAAACCCGACAATCATCTTTGATACCACCAAAAGGGCAGAAGAAGCAGAAAGTGAACAGTCCAAAGGTGCAGAGCTGAAAGAGCTGTCTGATAACGACAGGGTAAAGGTTACAATAGGCAATATGGATAAGGTTAAAAATGAAATCAAAAAGTTAAAAGAGGAAAAGAAACAGCTTGAACAGCAGTTGAAAATGGCGGCGGGCAATGAGCAAAAGACAAAGGAGCTGAAAGCAAAGCTGGCGCAGGTTGAAGCGGAATTAAGCGTGAAAGATACTGATGAATATAAAAGACAGCACGCTGAGTATACCACGGAGGAATAAATCAGTCTGAGAATTGGAAGGGAGCGAAAAAATGGATATAAATAATTTGCAAAGAACACCGTCATATTCGTACCGGGTAGATGTTGACAGGATAAAACAACGCTTACAGCAGGCAGATAAAAACAGTGTGTCAAATCAGTTTTATGCCCTTATGAATGAAAGAAAGAGGGGGTGCGCTTTTCGCCGTCTTAGTCGGCGTTGTGGGAATGTGTATAACTGGCTTGCATATTGCGTTGTGGGTAACACTGTTTGCAGGACGTGGGAAAGCCGCACTTTGGCTTTTCCATGTGCTGTGAATGGTGTTATCCATGACGCAATAGCCTGTTATGCACATTTCCATGACGCAAAGCCCTTTTCCCTGCGCCCTTATAAATCGTCCCCGTCTATTTCGTAGAGGTCAAAGGGTTCTTCCGGCTTGATAACTGCCGGACGGCGTTTTAGGTACTTTTCAATGTCAAACTCGTTTTTCTTGTCAAAGTCGGAGAGGAATTTATATCTTGGGTGCTTGGTAATGTCAAATTTGTCACTGAAAAAAGGGCGTGCGCCCCTTACCTGCAAGATACATTTGCCGCCGTCCATGACGGATATTTCATCTTGGCTCATAAGCTCTTTGCCACATTGTCAAGTGAATACTTCACTCTTTTGGATTTTTGTTTATTATAATATGATTGTGAAAGCTGTCGATCTGCTGTCCTCTCCCTCCCTTATTAGGCGTTCCCCTGAATATCCATTATTCAAACAAAGCAGAGCCGCCACTACAAGAAACACAAGCTACGGGGTATTAAAACCAGCCTTGCTCTGCTCGGTATTAGCTTGCTGTGCAGCAGAGCTACAGAGAATTAAACCTTATTTGGGATTAAGGTGGACAGAGAAGATAAATCGTTAAGAGAGGTTTAAGGACGTTTGCTACACTTAAGAAGCATTTCACAACAAATAGGTTGTTTAAATGATTTAGACAAACTATAATATCTGTTATTTCTATGATAACAAGGAGGTAATTTATGAAACTAAAAAAAGTAATGATATTACTCGGTACTGTCTGTATATTGAATACAATGGTTACAGGATGTGGTTCCGGTTCTATTGCTAAGACAGAAGAAAACCAGACAGACGAAGCATTATTAGAGGAATTAAATGATGCGCCGTCAAAAGAGATTGATGGAAACACGGATGGACTGCAGGAAAATACAGCGGGTAAATGGCAGGTACTAGAGCCGGATGTCGCTGCTGCTGTTGATGCGGATTTTCTGGGTAAGGTCTGGAAGATTGAAGAAGACTCATTTTTCATTGCCGAAAAGAAAGTAAAAATTCTTGATGACGGTTCCTTATCATACAGTTCTCCAAGCTCCAATGCCGATCTCCCTGATTCTCAGTTGATTCATGTGATTTTGGAAGATGATACCCGTTTTTATTTAAAAACCACTGATGGAAATGGAGAAAGCTATGAGGACACAAAGGCTGAATTTCAGGACTTGAAGGTACATATGTCTGTTGAAATGAAGGGCAGCTTTAAAAATGATAAATTTTATGCCAAGGAAATACGATTCTTTTAGAAAGTGATGGGAAAGATTATGAAAAGGAAATTGATACTGATGTTTATGATAGCTTTAACTATGGGGATGATCGGATGCTCATCGGAACAAAAAAAGGATGAAATATCTGTGGAGAATGATTCCCCGAAAGAAACGGTTCAGGAAGAAGTAGCAGATGTAAAAACTGTAGATGCAAAAACTACAGAAACAGAAGCAAAAGTTACAGAATCGTCAAAGTCAGAGATTACAGAAGAAACCAAAAAAACCACTTCGGAAGCCGAAGAAATTCCGCTCGAAGAAATCCCGGTCGAAGAAATCCCAGCGGGCGATCCCATAGCAGGAATTATTGAAAAGTATGAAGAAAACATACTTACACTCAGGACTCCGGAGGACGATATGCTCTATTATTTTTTTATGGAAAATACCCCGATATTAGAAGGGTATTCCACGGAAAGTGCCCATGAGGCAAAAGGAGGTTCCACGATTGCTGTGGGCGATAAAGTTGAGATCAGTTACCGGGGGACACTTGATGATGAAGAACATCCAACTCAAGCTGTGAAAATTGTAATAATCACAGGTGAATAATTTTGCAAAATTATTGTGTATTCACGGTTAAATCCAAAAGAAGCTGCAAAAAAACAGCGCCAATGCACAGGAGGAATCTTAAAAAGTTGGATTCCTCCTGACTTTCTATAATCTCACATTATTCTGTTGCCGCTGGTATCTCCCCGACAAAGTTATAAATGATTTTGATTTCCTGAAACTTCTCCCCGTCAACCTTTTTCACCTCCCCCACCAGAATCCGGCTGATAAGGCGGTTTAAGATACCCTCGTCCAGTTCCCGGACTGCGGCGTACTGCCGGATTTCCCGGATAAAGGTGCGGACATCACTTTCCTGCTCATTGGAGCGGCGCAGGGAGAGTGCCAATTCTTTAAGCTGCTTCTGGTTTTCCTCCTGTTCCCGCTCCATTGCCGCCGTCAGCTTCACAAACCGCTGCTCGGACAGGATTCCCTTTGCCTTGTCGGTATACAGGTTCAGGAACATATCGTCAATCTCCCGGTTCCTTGCTTCCAGCCGCTCCCGTTCCTTCTCCATCTCTGAAGCGTCCGCCAGATACCGCCGCTCCATGCGGCTGCTGATCCGCTGGTAGAACGATTCCACGTCTTTCAACGCCATTGCCGCAAGTTCCTGAATGTCCTTCAACACAAGATTGTATAAATCCCTTGCTTCCACCTTATGGCTGGTGCAGGCATCCTTCCCAAGCCGGTTATACGTCTGGCAGATATAATACGCCTTGTCTATCGGCTCCCGTTCCTCGCCGGTAAAGCGGTTCTTCCCGGTTCTGCCCACCTTCTCATAGCGTACCTGCATGGACTTCCCGCAGGTGGCGCAGTAGATAATGCCGTGGAACAGGTTGTAGAAGGGGCAAGCGTTCCCCTCCATGATAGGCGGGCGGCGGTCAATGAGTTCCTGCACCTTCTCCCAGTCCTCCGGGCTTACGATGGCTTCATGGCAGCCCTCAATGACTTCCCATTCCTCACGTGGGATAATGTCATAGGTGTTGGAGCGGATTCCTTTCTGGTGCGTCCGGCAGACAAGATGTGCGCCTTTGTAAAACGGGTTCCGCAGGATATGGCTGATTCTTGCGCTCCCCCACGAATAATAATTCACGTCACATTCCGTATTGCTTTTTACCCGTGTGATGGGGATTTTATCCTCCATCAGTTGTTTGGCTATCCGCATACACCCCCAGCCGTTCAAGGCAAGGTCAAAAATTTTACGGATAGTCGGCGCAGTGTCCGGGTCAAGGATTAGGTGCCCCTTTTCCTCCGGGTCACGCATCAAGCCAAGGGGCGGCTGCCCGCCGCAGAACTTCCCCTGTCGGGAGCGTGTCATGCGACCAGCCAGCACTTTCTTTGAAATATCCCGGCTGTACATATCATTCAGGATATTTTTAAACGGCGTAATATCCATCTCCTGACGGGTCAGGCTGTCCACGCCGTCCGTGACCGCTATATACCTTACATTGTGTTTCGGGAAAAAGATTTCGATATAACTGCCCGCTTCAATATAGTTCCTCCCAAGCCTTGAAAGGTCTTTGGTTATCACGCAGCCCACCTTCCCAGCTTCAATGTCGGCAATCAGACGCTTAAACGAAGGGCGGTTGAAATTCCTTCCCGTATACCCGTCGTCCACGTAATACTCGTACCGGGGCATACCGTTCTTTTCAGCGTAATCTTTGAGCATAAGTTTCTGGTTCGAGATGCTCATGCTTTCATTCTGGCTGCCGTCATCAAGGGAAATCCTGCAATAGAGGGCGGTTATTTTCTGATTCGATAGATGATTTTTCCTGCTCATAGGCTTCTCCTTCTATGAACAGGGACACGATACCATGATAATACCATGCCCCCGCCATTTGTTCAACTGTTTTCTGCAAGATTCCCGGTTTTTCTCCGGTTTCCGCCCTTTAGCCTGCCTGCCGTTTCTGCCATTCCTCGAACCGCTCACAGGTCTGCCTCTCGATAAGCTGCTCAAAGGCTTCCCGCATGGTCTGGCTTCCCGCAAACTCACGGGACACGATAAACTGCACCTTTTTCTTTTTGTTCCGGCTCTGCGCCGGGCGGCCTGCTTGTTTTGCCATAGGCATTTACCTCCATAAAGATACCCGGACGGCTCCGTCCGGGCGTGTGTCGTGTGCTGCCGGGCAGGTGGGAGCCTGACAACGGGGTCTGACAACGGACGTTAAAAAACCCCGCACACAAAACCCGGCTTCCCGTTTCCTGTCCTGATTGATTTTCTTTCTATTTTTCCGTTGCTTTCGTTGTCAGGAAAAGAAAAAGCCCGGAAATACGGCATTTGCAGGCTCTCTTCCCGGCAACGGACTTGACAACGGGAGGGGCAACCAGCCGGCAACCGGCTATGGCTTTCCCCCTTCCAGCCATTCCTTTGGCAGCCCAAGCTGGACGGCTTCCCCTTCGGGCAAAGGCTGGAAACCCGATTCTCCATGACCTCCGTTGTCAGGCGGCTCCGCCCGTTCCCAGCCCTTCTGCCGGTTATAGGGCGGCGGGAAATGCCGTGGATTCTCAAAGGCTTTCCAGCCTGCCGCATAATTCTTCATAATGGAATTGATGTCCCTGATGTCATACTGCTTCGGTTCCTCATAGTCAGGGTGTCCCAGCCCTTCATGGTAGATTTGCAGGGAGCATACCATCTTCCCGCCGTACCCGTCTAAAAAGTTCAGAATCCGGGTAGCGAGGGTGTCCTCCGGCATGAATGACCGCTGGTGTTCTTTCAGATATTTCTCCAAAACAAAGTGGTGTCACAATTCCCCGTGATCGTGTCGGCGTTGTCCTTGTAAATGGCTTTTAACTGGCTCTGCGCCTGCAAGATAAGGCAGGCTGATATTTCCCGGCTTCGGATTGTGGCAATC
>BLLW01000117.1 GCA_011959285.1 Lachnospiraceae bacterium
ATCGGCTCATTTCAAAGGCACGTTTCGGGCGTTTATTTGCCCTTTCTGCCTGTTCTAATACCTTAGACCGTTCCACTATCGACTGCACCTGTTCCCTGCCCAAATGACGCTCCAAACGCCCCAAATCAGACGCTTTTTCCTGCAATCGGTCTATGGTGTCGCTCTGCTCCATGACCTTATCCGTCAAGCGGCTAATCCGTTTCTGTTGTCCGTCCACTTTGGCGGTCAGCTTCTTGCTTTGTTCTGCAAGCTGTACGCATTTGATAGTCAGATTTTTTACCACTTCTTTCAATTTCTCCACAAGCGGTAAAGCCTTTTTATCCCGGTAAGCCTTTGCGCTCATTAATGCCCCCGGCTCTGCCAACTGCCATTTTACATCTTCATCATAGGCGTGAATATTGCGCTCCATGACTTCCTTTGACTGCACCATTTTGTTGATTTCCTGCTGTAACTTTTTCTGCTGTTTCTCCAATTTTTCATTTTCGGATAACAGCTTTTCTTTATCTCCTGTCAGTGTTTCCGTTTGCTCTTTCAGCAGATGATTTGTTGCGGTAAGTTCCGATACTTCCTGCCGGATTGCTTCGCCCTCTTTCCGTATCTGCTCCGTTTCCTGTCCTGCCGCAATCTGCTGATGAAGAATATTGGATAATTCCTTTTTACTGCCGGAGATTGTCTGTTCCAGTTCCGCAACCTCTTTCTGTCGCTCCTTTTTCTCAAAATCCAAAACAGATAAATGCTTCTCATGTGTTCCCTTTTTCTCCCACTCAATATCATACTTTAGCATAATATCCGCAAGCCGTTCTTTTTCTGCCGCTACCCACTGGTTACGCTCCGTTTCGCTCCTTGTGCCACCTTTGAAGCCGAGTTCTGCCAGTGCCTTTTTTAATGATACCCTTGTTTCAAGCCCCCGCTTGCTTCCAGTCGTATAGGGTATAAAATCTATATGCAGATGTGGCGTTGCTTCGTCCATATGGAGATAGGCAGAGAACACCCTCAATGTAGGATTGCGCTGTTGGAAGTCCTGCATATATTTATCAAGTATTTTTGCCGCAAGCTGTCCGTCCTCTGTCTTTGCCCCCATATCGTCTTTATTCCCGATTTGCAAAATAATCTCATGGAACGGCTTTTCCTGTTTGCCGGAACAGATTTTCTCATAATAATCATCAATCCGGCGGTCACTTCTGGTCTGTTTTTCATTGTATCGGGCGAGTGCTTCATCAAATAATTCATGGTATACATCTTTGATATTCTCATTGCAGTATTCCACATTCAGACAACTCCGTTCCGGGTCAGTGTTCTTTGCATGGAATTTTCTGCTGTTGTGGTTAACAGAGCCTTTCCCTGTCATAACGCTGATTGTCCGCTTCAATAAATTTCCCTTTCTCCCTATCGGGTAATGAGCGCCGGACACAGCGCATAGCCTTTGTTACTTTCTGCGAAAGTAACGCAAAAGCACTTTTGTCAGCTACGCCAACAAAAATGCAACCCGCAAGCGGGTTTTGCGCCCTGCCGGGGGCAAGCTGTCCGTTGGACAGCATACCGTCCTAACGGACGGGGCGGCTTTCGCCGCTTTGATACCGCCGCTTTCCGGCTTTTTCCCAACAGCGCAACATTGCAATGTCTATAATTTTTGCAACCTTGCAATCTTCAAGAACGCAATTCCAAGACTGCAAAATTCTAATACTCTGCATTGTTGCGCTGTTACCTTGCCTGTCCGTCACTGTCTGATTTTATCCAGTTCCCAATACCATGTGTTGTTTATGCGCTTTGCCCGGACACCTAACTCTTTCTTCGCATTTTCCAGTGTCCGCTTCGATATGCCTTGTTCGTCCGCTAGATTGAAAATCTCATTGCTCTGCATGGCATTGTTTGTTTCTGCCAGTTCCCGAAGCAGACGCTTCGCCTGTTCCATTTTATTTGCTTTTGGAGCAATGCCGCCTAAGACTTCATCAGCGGTAATCTCATAATCCCCGAGCCATTGAAAACCGTCCTCTGACAATGCAAACGCTTTCGGGTGTCCGAACGCCGCAAGGTTGTTTTTAATCTGCACAACAGCCCTTATATTTTCTTCCCCCTCAACCCTGCCGACTAAGAGAACGCTTCTAGCGACTGCAAAGAAATCAATCGAACCCATTCCCCGGTATGCCGCTTTATTTCCTGCTGCCTTGTTCATATGCCCGACAAGGACAATCGCACACTGGTATTTCTCTGCCAGTGCCGCCAGTTTCTTTGTCATATCCCTTGCTTCATTCGCCCGGTTCATATCCATACCGCCGCCCAAATAGGCTTGTATCGGGTCTAAAATCAGCAGTTTTGCGCCCGTCTTTATAACAGCTTCTTCCAAGCGTTCATCTATCATGGAAAGGGATTTTATCTTTTCATCAATGACAGAGATTTTCTCACAGTCTGCCCCTGCCTGTTCCAATCGGGGCTTTACCGTATCGGCAAGACCGTCCTCTGCACTCTGATAGATTACATTCAAAGGCTCTGTAAGATTCATTCCACCGTCTAAACTTTCTCCCTTAGACAGTTTTGCCGCTATGTTCAGAATAAATGTTGTCTTTCCGTCACCCGGATCGCCTTGTATGATTGTCAGCTTGCCATAGGGGATAAACGGAAACCACAGCCAAGAAACTTCCTGCGACTGTATCTCCGACAATTTAATCAACTGTAATTCGATTTTTGTTTCTTCCATAATGCCCTCCATTTCTGAAAAATCGTTGTCACTGGAAGAAACCTCTGCTATACTGATATTGTGATATTGATAACAGAGGTTTTCCAGTTATCACAGCCCTAACAGTTGCCGCTGTCGGGGCTTTTTTCTTCTCCGTTGGTGCTTCCCTGCCACAGATATTTTGCTCCGTCCAACATCCAAAGAATTGCTTTTAACATATCCTCATAAGCTATCTGTAACTCTCTGATTTCTTCGGTAGTGGCCTCCGGCTTTTCGCCTTTTATCTGCTCTGCCAGTTCTTCCATACGGCTCTGCATTTCCTGTAATTTTTCCACAATCTGATATACCGTTTCTTTCTTCCCTACCACGCATACACGATTGTAAATACAGGAACGGACAAAATAATCTTTCTTTTTCATGCCGCTTGCAAAAATCTTTGCTTCAATTTCTTCCCGTTCTCTGGGAGAAATGCGAAAACTGATTGTTGGATATTTATGTGTGCCGCTCATTCTTTTGTACCCTCCTTAAACTCTGCGTTCAACAACTCTGCCATTTGTATCTGTTCTGTCGGGAACATATGGGCGTATCGAAACGTAATATCCACGCTTTCATGCCCTACCCTGTTCCCGATTGATACCGCTGAAAATCCCATGCTGATTAACAACGAAACGTGCGAATGCCTTAAATCGTGGATTCTAATGCGCTTTACCCCTGCTTTTCCTGCCCCTCTCGTCATTTCATGGTGCAGGAAACTTTTTGTCAGATGAAAGATACGGTCAGTCGGGAGAAACCCGTACAGCCTGCCGATATACTCTTTTAATTCCTCACACAAAAAATCCGGCATACTGACATTTCGCTTGCTTTTCGGTGTTTTGGGGTCTGTTATCACATCTTTTCCCTCTAACCGCTGATAAGATTTTGTTATCCGAATGACCTTGTTATCAAAATCTATATCCTGTGGCGTGAGTGCTAAAAGTTCGCCAACACGCAAGCCACACCAGTATAAAATTTGAAATGCTTGATAGGAATATGGCTTGCCTTTTACTGCTTCAATGAATTTCAGATATTCCTCTTTCGTCCAAAAAAGCATTTCCTCTGCTTTCCCTTTCCCAAGCGGTCCGGCTTTGACAACGGGATTGCTCTTTAATTCGTAGAACCGCACCGCATGATTAAATAATGCGCTCAATTCAGATTGCAGAGTTTTCAGATAAGTCGGCGCATAGGGCTTCCCTTTTTCATCACGATAGGAAATCTGCTCATTCTGCCACTGGATAATATCTTTTGCACGAATATCGCACATTTTCTTGTTCTCAAAGTACGGTAGCAATTTTGTGCGTAAGATATGCTCCTTTGTCAGCCAAGTATTGTGCTTCAGCTTCGGCTTCATATCTCTTGTATACGCCTGCACAAATTCCCCGAAAGTCATATCCAAGTCAGCCGCTTCTTTCATGCGGAAATGATGTTCCCACTCCGTAGCTTCTCTTTTGGTTTTAAAACCTCTCTTGACTTTCCGACAGTTCTTCCCCGTCCAGTCATAATAATGGAACGATACATACCATGTTCCACGCTGTTCATCTTTATATGCCGCCATAGTTCGCCCTCCTTAGTTCGCCGCCTGCGCCATGCCGTAGAATTTTTCTTCATAATATTTTCTGCTGACACGTCCGGCGATTGTAATAAAACCTTTCTCTTCCAGTTCCTCATTCATCTGTCGTACTAATTTGTAAGCAAATGGTTTAGAAACGCCCAACTCCTGCGCTACCTCCCCGGCAGTTACAAATAGTTCATTCTTCATTCAATATCCTCCTTTTGTTTAGCGTTTTTGTTAAATGCTGTATTTAAATTATACTTAACATTTCTGTTATTGTCAATAGCTTATTTGTTAAACTTATCTTTTTTATTAAATTTAGCTTTTCTGATAAGTTTTTGTTGCTGTATTATTTGAAATGTGCTAAAATATAGTGAGTAGAACAAGCGAGCTTTTGAAAGGGAATTACATGGACATAAATATCAGACAAGCTAACGAAAATGATAGGTATGATATCGCTTTGTGTATCGCAGAGGGATTTAAAAAAGACTTTGATGTATTATGCAAAAATACACATACCGTAGCCGCCGCAATCAGTACAGGCTTACAGATTTCAAAGTTTTATGTAGCAGAATCCGAAAATGAAGTAGTTGGTGTCATGGCTATATCTGATTGCAATGGCAGAGCCGCAACAACAGATATAGCTTCTTATAAAGAAAATTTTGGATTTTTCAAAGGAAGCATTGCAAATTTAGTGTTAAAAGAAGAATTTGAATCACCATTAGATTATCCGCCAACCACAGGCTATATTGAATTTGTCGCTGTCCGAAATTCGCACCAAAGAAAAGGAATTGCTACATCTATGTTAAAAGAAAGTATGATACAGAGTTCCTATGAAGATTATGTACTTGACGTTACAGATGTCAACACTGCCGCTATCCGTTGTTATTCTGCATTAGGATTCGAGGAATTTAAAAGAGTAAAAGAAAAGCACAGTAAACAGAAAGGATTTTCGGCAAAAATATACATGAAATATCAAAAGAAATAATTCCCTTAAATATATGATTTCAGAAAGGATAGAATTAACATGGTATTAGGAGAACGGATAAAGAGAATACGCACGTTCCGGGGCTTGACACAACGTGAACTAGGATTGAAATTGGGATATGAGGAACGCAACGCTGATGTTCGTATTGCACAGTATGAATCTGGCTATCGTGTTCCCAAAAACAACACTCTAATGGAAATGGCAAAGATACTGAATGTCAATTATATCCATTTTATCGGTGTTACCCCCGGTTGCGCCGAAGATATTATGCTCACATTCCTTTGGCTTGACGAAGACGACCGCAGCACAATCCATTTATTTCAGCTTGTCCGTAATCCCGGCAAATGCAATGCTTCTGATGATAAATCGGTGCGTTACTATGACAATGACGACTGGCCTGCTCATGCCCCAGTAGGTATGTGGCTAGAGTACGGTTTAGTCAATGATTTCATGCGGGAGTGGTGTCTGCGGAAAGAGCAGTTGAAGAATGGAGAGATTTCAGAGGACGAGTATTTTGAATGGAAAATCAACTGGCCTGCTACGAGTAGCAGTGTTGATGAAAAAGGGAATGATAAGAAAAATAATAGCTTTCAATGGAAAAACAAAGCAACCTACTAAAACCAACTATTTAGGAGCGCATTTTATGAATGCTAAATTTTATTATACCAACGGAACCACAACCACTACTTATCCTTCCAGTGATACCCTCTTCTATATTGAAGAATATAAACAACCTGAAAAGACGCTTTATTCATATCCTGGAGATGATATTTTTTATGATTTAGATTCTACTTGCATTAACTTATATGATTTATTTCGAGACAAAATTTTTAGCTCCTCAGATGAATATTACCATTTTCTTGACTTTCTACCACAAGGTATAACACGAGCCGGTTTAGATTCCGACTTTGACTTACCTAAGGATATATTCGCAAAATATTTTACTGAATCACTACCGAATCTATATCCACCAGAATTTTTAACCAATCCAGAATTGAATATTGTTATTAATAAATTAGATAATAATAAATTCCGTTATGCATATTTAACAGATTGCCAAAGCATGATTAGTACCCTTCAAGAATTAATATGGAGTAGCCAAAACAGTTTTATAGCTTTCTATAAATATTTATCTGAAGTCCCCGTCAGATACGATTTCAAAAATATATACTGCGATATATCTCCCGAAGGAAGAATAGTATTTAATATGTCTTCAAATTTAATTATTGCATTATACTCTATTTTTGATATTCTTACCAAAATATGCTTTGAACTAGAACATCTAAAAGATTGTTCAACAGCATATCCAAAACTTGCTTCTTCTAAAAAACTTTTTGGTGACAAAAAGGAACTTAAATGCATAGATTTTGAAGGTACGATTTTTGAAAAAACTAATGAAGTAAATATAATATCATCACTACGCAATGAATTAATTCACAATGCCACTTGGGAAATGAATCCTAAAATATTTATAAGCATTGAAAACAAACACTTAATAGAAAAATTTATTTTTATGCCTGATTTTGATGATGATGGTTATCTTATTACATACAAAAATCGCAAACGTTTTTTTAGCAACGGAAAGAAACTAAACGAAGAACTTCCCTCACTTTATATGACCACTATAGAACTAATTCATAATACAATCAGTAAAATCAATATTATATATCGTGAGACTGAAAATCAGTAAAACAGGTATCAAAAAGGTATCACGCCCCACATCAAAAGCCGGAAAGTCCGCTGTTTATGCGGCTTCCCGGCTTTCTGTTTATCACTCGAACTCGGCGTGTTCTTTGTTGATCTTAACTGTATTTGTTTAAGTTTTGTGCAAATACACGCCCTTTTTTACTTCAATTACATCATTTATTATGGCTTGCTGATTTTCTGTTGCCAAAATGTTGCCACGCATTTATTATAGCAAAACCCCACAAATTAGCAAGCCATTTTTCAAATGTTACGCAGTAAAAACCTATTTTTGAGGGTAAAGGTATAAAATATCGTTCTGCATTTATTTACGTCCTAAAGACCTTGCAAAATAAGGTTTTCAAAATGGCTAAAGCGTAACAAATCGTTCACCCACTCCTATTTTCTCCTTAACTGCCTTTATTACATGGTGCTAGCACCATGTTCATATCGTTAATAAGAGAATATATTTCCCTATATACCTCTACGAAATATCGCATTGAAAATCACATTTCTGTTTTCAGTAAAGAATACATCTTCATGTCAATGACTTTCCCATTCTTCACAGCATTACTTCTCAATGTACCTTCGTACTGAAATCCTGCTTTTTCAAGCACCCGGCAAGAAGCAGCATTATACGCAAACGGTTCTGCATAAATACGGAGAATATCGCTTTTGCAAAAAACATATTCACAAATCTGCTTTACTGCTTCGGTCATAATACCCCTGCCCCAATATTCTTCCGCAACATAATATCCTAATTCAGCAGTCTGCCTATGTATGTTTTCCTGCCGGAAAACTCCGATACTTCCAACCACTTTGTTATCTACTGTAATTGCAAATGCAAAAGTATCATTTTCATTTGCAGAGAGCATAGAAGAAATATAGTCTGCTCCATCTTGTTCTGTATAAGGATATGGTAATCCGTCCCGAAGATTATCTTGTATCTTTCTATTGGAAAGAGCCACGGCTAAATCTTTTGCATCTGACAATTTCCATTTTCTTATATTGCATTTCATTTTATACCGCCTTTTATGTACGTTGACACCAACTAATTTTTAAGTTTTTTTCCATAACTTCATAGACCAGCTTCACATCATTTTCTAACTCATAAATTCCATGCCCTACAGTTTTATAACCTCTATGCTCATATAAAAACACTGCTGGAAGTGAAGCGTCTAAAACAGCAACATCAAATTTTTTTGAAATTTCCATTTCCAAACAATCCATAATATACGATCCGAAGCCTTGCTTCTGATAAGTAGGCAGCACATATAATCCCGTAATATGATTATTATCAAAGCAGCCCGTTCCAACAATCGCACCATTCTCAAATAATACGCCCATATTTCCAGACGCTATACCATCTAAAATATGTTCTTTACTATGATGTTGGCAAAAGAAATCCACTACCTCTTTGGGATAATACTTTGCATATACCGCTTTAATCGTTGTATGTAAAACATTATAAATCGCACTCGCCATGTCAGAAGTCGCCGTTACATATTCCATACTTTCCTCCCAAAATATCTAAATACAAATTTTTCTCTAACCACCTATATTACATAATACCATCATGTTAAAATCATTACTAAAAAATTTATTCTATCTTTCTCGCAATATAGGAATTTATCTGCCTCTCAAATCCTTTGCCATACACAATGATTCTGGCATATTCACATATGGAGCATAATTGGGAATAATATCAAATCCCAATTTTTTATATACAGCACAAGATTCAGCTAATAACTCTCCTGTTTCAAGAATCATCCTTTTATATCCCAATTCCATAGCCCACTCTATCAACAAGGCAACAAGTTTACTCCCTATCCCCCGTCCTTGATATTCAGTATGCACAAACACTCTCTTTAGTTCTATATTTTCTTCATCATACTTTCTTATAGCACCACCACCAACCACCTTATCATTTTCATAAACAACGATTGCTTCTTTTATTTCATCTAGCTGGTTATATTTCTTGTATTTATCTCTCTTTATCTTTTTTCCCACACGCCTGTCCAAATCAATATCAAGAAGTCGGCAGTTTTCTATAAAATCTTTATTCCTGCCGTCTGTTCTAATAAAATCCATTAAAATCACCTCCACAGCTCAAATTGATAAGTTAGATTATACCACGTTCATTCTCCATTTGCCATAAAAATGTGGAGCATAGCAACCGCCACGCCCCACATTTTTTATCGCTCCAATGCTCTCTCTATCTTCTGTTTCTGCCCTTTCAAATCGTTCTGTTTCTCATACAGACTATTGCGCTCTTTGCAGAGTTCTTTCATGCGCTCCAACTGCGCCCGCACTCCCTCCCGGCAATCCGGCTCTATCTTTTTATATTCCCTGGTCAGATTGCGAATTGTATTATTGTTTTCTTTTATCTGCTCTGACAGGCACACCCAATCTATCAGATTTTGTACTTCCTTGTCCGTTTCGTAAAGGTCTGTTTCCGCCACAATTTTAGCACACAGTCGTATCATAACTTTCTTTTCCATATCCGTCATATCCAATCAATCCTCACTTTCCT
>BLLW01000118.1 GCA_011959285.1 Lachnospiraceae bacterium
ATACCGTTCCCGTCCCTGCTCCGCCCCCAGCCATAAAGCCCAGCCGCCCAGCTGCTGCCGCCCCTGAACAAACCGCCACCACCACAAACACCGCCTAACATCCTACAACCATACGCTTCCTTATTCCGCCCACCTAACCGTATCCCCCTTCTCAAATTCTTTATCCGCCGAAAGAATAATCCTGCTCTCGCTGTTCAGCACTGCCGATTCAACTGCCGCCCAATCATCATTCTGGTCCAGCACCTTCACTGATGCCTCTTCCACATAATATTCCTGTCCTAAGATACCCTCTCTTTCCTTCAGAACATAAACATAACTTCTCCCATTTTTTTCCGTATAGATTGCCGAGAGAGGGATACAAGACCCATATTTTTCCCCCTTTTCCGAACGGCTTAAGGTTCCCGAAAGCCCCGGGACTCCTGTACCTTCCGGGAGATTAATAAATGTCTCAAAGCTGCCGGGAATCGACTTGCTTTCGGAAAAGTAATCGATAGTCATATCCATCTCCCTGCTTTTGCCGTCTAATCTGACGGAGACCTCGTCACCAAATCCCACATATTTTTTCTGCTCCTGATCCAGAATGACTTTCAGCTGGCAGGGCAGCTCATCGTCCGTCATCATCATGGTGGCTGCATCCGGTACCCGGTCGCCTACATCCACGTAAATATCCGTAATCATGCCTGTTGTCTTTGCCGTCACATAGCCTTGTTTATCGTACATTTCCTGATACAGGGATAACTCTGATTTCATCTGTGCGATATCTGTCTGTGCTATAGACAGAGAGGCATCCTTATCTTCCGGAAACAGGATGTCTTCTATATTTCTCTGCGCCTCTTTCATCGCACCGTCCCGCTCTCTCCTGGCGTCTGCCTCCCCATAAGCAGCACTTTGAAGGGCATCTTGAAGCGCCCTCCGTTCCTCCTCGCTCATTCCGTCCGTATCTTCCAGCTCTTCCTCCGCACGTGCATAGACATCTGCTGCCCGCCCGATATCTGTATCTTTCTGCCTTGCAGTGGTGTCATAATCTTCTCTTGCCCGCGCCTCTTCAATTTCTCTTCTCTGCCTTGCAAGCTCCTGATTCTCTGAAAGGGCATTTGCCTGGAGCTGGACTTTATTGATTTCTGTCTGCCTTTCTTTTATGATTTCCTGAAGGTCTTCAAGATCGACCTGAAAAAGCACATCCCCCTCTTCCACCCGGTCGCCCACATGAACCATAAGCGCTTTTACCCGCAGTCCTTGAAGCGCTGTGACCGCCTGTTTTCCACCCTCAATCACGATTCCTTCCGCTTCCACCTTGTGCTCAATATATTTTTCTTCCAAAAGCGTTGTGCTTACCATGGGAATCGTGGTGGCATAAATGCTTTTTGAAATCAAAGTGCAGAACCACATAAATCCCATAAACAGCACAAAGCCAACCAGAATCTTCTTTTTGACCATTCCTTTTCTACTCCTTTAAGCCAGAATAAATAATTCCCTGTTCCAGATAATCCTGTCCCATTACAAAGACAAAAGCTGCCGGAATCAAGGTGATGAAGGAGGCACAGAATGCATATCCCGCCTGCACCCATGTGATTTCCGGCAGATACAAAGATAGCGGCCAGAGTGCCTTTTCATCCAAAAATGCCATAGGTTGTTCCATCATATTCCAGTATTCCAGAAACCCAAGAACAATTGTGGAAAGAATGCCGCTTTTTCCCAAAGGAATCCCTGCTTTTAAAAAAATCACAAATTCCGACGCCCCATCTATCCGTGCCGCCTCAAAAAGCTGGGCAGGAATGCTCCTAAACCCTCCATAAGACAAAAAGATAGGAAAGGTGGAAAAAACAGCGGGCAGAATCACGGCATACTGTGTATTTAGCAGAGATAATCTGTTCAGTACCAGATAATTTGAAAGCATGGTGACTTGAAAAGGCAAAAGCATCAGCACCACATAAAATGCAAAGAGCGCCTTTCCCGCCCGCACCTTGTATACGGCAAATGCCCATGCTGCAGGCACCCCGATTAAAATCTGCCCTATAAGAATGCACGCCACCATCTTGACCGAATTCCAAAACAAAATAAAAAACTGCGGCATAAAGAATAATAGCTTTTTGTAATTTTCAAAGGACGGATAATTCGGCATGAACTTCCAGCTGATAAATCCCATGCTTTCTGCAAAAACAGGATTCAAATATTGCTTCAGCTCATAACGGTCCATAAACGATCCGGTAAACAATATGATTACAGGAAAAAAGACGACAATTCCCGGCAGCGCCAACGCTATAATGGTAACTGCCTTTTTGATTCCGCCTGCCAGTCCAAATCCGCGTCCTTTCTTTTTTTTACTCCTGTTTTCTTCCGTCATGCCTCATCCCTGTCCCATATTTTCTGCAATAATAAAATTACAATAAAGAGAAATGTTCCTGTACACACTGCCGCCGCTGCCATTTTATCAAATTCCAGATTCACGTACCAGTTGTTAAAAATATGCTGCAATAGATAAATGCTTTTGTGCGGATAAGCGCCTGCCACCAGATAAGCTTCCCTGTAAATCTTAAAAGAATTTAAAAAAGACAAAATCACAATGGTATAAAGGGTTCCCTTTAAATTGGGGAGAATAATGTACCACACCCTCTTGAAGCTGCCGGCTCCGTCTACCTTCGCCGCATCTAAAAGCTCCTCCGGTATGCCCAGTATTCCTGCAAGCCACAAGACCACCGTATAACCGGTATTCTTCCAGATATAGCTGCATATCAGCACCCAGAACGCCGCTTTCGTCCCCAGATAATCCGTGTGGAACTCTCCCCAGAGTCCCGTCCACATCCCTGCCTTAGTAAGAAGCAGATTTAAGAAGCCCTGCTTATAAAACACCATTTTCCAGACAATAACAATCGTTGCCGTGGGCATGGCAAGGGGAAACAGGTAAATTGATTTGAGTAGTCCCGCATTCTTAAATCTGCTTAGAGGCAGCGCAATCAAAAACCCAATCAGAACAAGCAGCGGTATGCATACCAGCGTAAACCGAAAAGTATTTATAACGGCCGTCAAAAAAGCCTGATTTTCAAAAATTGTCTTATAATTTGCAATCCCTGTGAACTTCCCCGTCACCGCTGTGGTAAACGATCTTCTGAACACATCCATAAAAGGGATGATTACAAAAACCGCCACTCCCAGAAAGCTGGGCGCCATAAAGATCAAAAAAGCCCTTCTGTTTTTTTTCACGCCTGCCTCCGTTTTTTACTCTGACATATAAATAGATACCTTCTGCTCGATGGCATCCAATGCCTCCTGCAGACTCTGTTCTCCTCTCATATAGCGCACGCCTTCGCCATACACCGCATCCTCCAACACAGCATCCTTCACATAAGGCGTATCCACAGCCCTTACCCAGTCGCGGATCAATTGCTTTTGTTCTTCGTCAAACCAATAATCATTAAGAGATAATTCCTGTCCATCTGCATTTGAAGTTCCAAAGGATTGATAGACACCATCTTCCGACAAACTGCTTTTTAATGTCAGGGTACCGTCCTCGATTCCTGTTTGATTTACCGGAAGACCGTTATACAGAGAAGTCTGGTTTTCTGTTCCAAAAAGAACCTTCAGCATTTTTTCCGCCTTTTCAATTTCAGAAGATGCCGCATTTATTCCAACCAGTGAGCGAGGGATGAAAATTGTTTGATCCCCTTCATTTAAAGGCATTAAGACCACATCCTCAAATCCTTTTACCTTGCTAATAGAAAAAGAAGTTGTAAAATCGCTTCTCCACTGCACGGCGCCGCATTGTACCTGACTATACCCGCCGAGAATTTCTACCCAGCTTGTATTTCTTACATAATCCGATTCATCATATCTGTATCCATAATATTCTAAGAAACTATCTTGCTTTCTTTCATATTCTTCCATCGCCTCGTCTGAAATTCCATCTACCTGCGCATCAAAGATTCTCTTTGTCTGCTGCAAGAAATCTTCTATTGCGCTTCTGTCGATTCCGCCTTCCTTTGTCTTCCACGAAGGTTCTGAAATCATATTAAACAGCCGCATAATACCCTTTTCTGAGGAAATACCCAGTATATCCTTTTCAGGATTATCTTCTCTGATTTCCTCCATCATATCAGCCACGCTTTCCAAGTCCTTTGCCTTTGAAACATACTTTTCTCTTCCCACAATAATAGGAAGCTGCATTTCACATGGGATCATATATACTTTGTCTTCCACCTTAAAGGAATTGATAATGTTTTCAAAAGGTCTGGTCTCCTCATTCATGCTGTTTAAGCAATCGGTTAAATCCAGCAACATTCCCTTTTCAATGTAAGAGTCAACGGGCATATCATCCAGAATCAAAATATCAGGACCTTCCCCCGCCATAATCTGTGTATTCAATTTTTTCAGCGCATCATCTCTTGTAATGGAATTGTCTTTTCCCATTCCCACTTCATATATGACAAAAATCTCCGGATTCTCTAACTGGAAGATTGTAATTGCCTGACGCAGCATATCATTTTCCTGAAGACTATACACTTTCAATTTATCATTAGGTACCGTGGGGATATCCGGATCATAAGTAAAACGAACCACCTTGTTGCCGGAAAACAAAGCAAGAAACTCATGATCGGGAAGCATCACCATACCTTTCAGCAGGAAAGATGGATTACTCAAGCAGGAAAGGTTTCCATCTATTACCTGCTCCATCACACTTCCCCCTATTACATGGCGATGCAAACCCTTCTCCCCTGCTATATAAATTACATTATCCTCTCCAGGGAAAAATTTCATCGTATAGCAATCCTGGGTATTGTAGTCTCTGTTTTTGTAATTTTCATTTATAAAATCATACAAGACTTCATCTTCCACAAAGGTTTCTTTTTCTATATCATACAATAAAAGCCCATCATAATGATTGCCATCAATGACCATCAAATCTCCCACAAACTCTATTTGTATAGGTCTTTCGTCTAATGTCAGGAACTTTTCACTGCTGCCATCTTCCATGACTTCGTAGATTACGCCTCCAAAAGGTGCGGTAAAAACTCTTCCCGTATCTGATACCCATATTTTGTTCAGCCAGCTTTCCTCCTCCGTAAGCGGAATCTCAAATGGAATCTGGGTTCCGTCAGGTTTTACAATAAGACCCACTGTATAGATATCATCTCCTTTACTGTTATCGTAAAGAACAGCCTTTGTACCGTCTGCTCCCACAGCAACCGACGGAACAAAGAATTTCCCTTCCACAATCTTCGCAAACCATTCTTCCTGCTGTACCTCCCAAGTCGTTCCCTTGTCAGCAGACGCCAGAAGACCTGTACTTGCATCTGCTATCAAAAGACTATCATCTGGCAGTTTATAAAGTCCTTTCGTTTCCCCACAATCTGTCAGATCCATAATCGTCTCCACATACCGTCCCATGGCAGTATCTTCCTTAGGTTCACTTTCACCAGCATCATTTTGCTCTCCATTTTCCGCTGCCCCGGGCTTCGATTCATTTTGTGTGCTCACATCTGCCTGACCGCCACCGCATCCGGCAAACAACACTGCTGCCATAGCAAAGGTCATGATGCATGCGCCTATTTTTTTTAATTCTTTCAATCTACGCAATTTCTTGCCCTCCCTTTTTCTCTATAAACCTTAAACAAAGTCATATATAATCACATAATCTGCTGTATATTCCTTTTCTTCCACCGTAAAATGACCGGTAAGTTTAAGACTTGCTCCTTCCTTGATATCTGCAAAAGAAGCCTCCTGCTTTGTAACATCAGAATCTCCGTTTATCCCACTGTTTTTTACCGTATATAATTCAAACTTTGTGTTTTCAGAAAAGCTTACCGTAACAAGCACCTGTTCCCCATTCTCATCTGCTCCGCTTACCATCACAAGACCTGAACCATCATCTTCTTCATAAGTAAATGACCTGCTCAAAATTATGCCCTCACTGCTTATACTCTCCACATTTCCTTCCAACTCCTCTTCCTTTTCCTGCGTACTTTCCTTTGCTTCTTCCGCATTACTTGAATCACTTTCACTGTCCGGCTCACTTCCTTCACTGCCATTTAAAGTATTATCACTTTGAGGATTTTCTTCAGGTTGTGTAATCGCCTCAACAGTAAGTGCCTGTTCTTCTTCCTTGCCGCCGCAGGCAGTCAAGCCTGCCAAACATACCGCACATAAAAAAATAGCAATTTTCTTTTTCATAATTTTTCTCCCTCTTTTAATTTTGAGATTATCATAACAACTAAATCTCTAAAAAATCTCTAAGACACAAAAGTACGATTTTCCGGTATAAAAAATAAGTGCAGGTGTCAGAGTTAATTACTCTCCGACAACTACACTTTTATGGTACTAAAATATTTATTCCACTTTTAAATATTCCAAAATGTTTGAAATCATACTACCCATCGATGCATTTGATGTGCCAAGGACAATGTTGTCGCACTGATTGGTCGGAATCAAAAGACGTTTCGCACTGCTCTGCCCAACCGCTGCAGCCATTTTGGGAGTAATCTCCCCATACATGGAATCTGCTATGACAATACCGATAGGACCGATGATGATATCTGCTTTTCTACATCCCACAATAATTGCATTTTCTCCCGTGGCAGCGTGATCTGCACCTGCTTTTAGCATATTGGATGCTGCTACGGAATTCGTTCCTACAGCAGTTATAGTCATATCAGGATATGTTTTCTTAATTGCAGAAACAATCTGCTTTCCAAGACCGCCGCCCTGTGCATCAATAATCAATATGTTCATTACCGCTACTCCTTAACAGCAAAATATAATCCAATATACATTTTTATTATAGCGCAATGCCAAATAATGATGCAACTTAATTAGATAAAAATAATACTTAGAGTATTTTTAGAGATTTCCATGATAATATAATGTATAATACAGAAAGAGGGAGCAATCATGAGAATTTTACTTGTAGAAGATGAAGAACAGCTAAACGAAACCCTTACTTTGCAGCTGGAAGCGGAAGGCTTTCTTGTGGATTCATGCTTTGACGGCGAAGAAGCCTGTTACTATGGAGAACAAAATATTTATGATGTGATTCTTTTAGATCGGATGCTTCCCAAAATGGACGGTACAAAGGTCTTAACCACCCTTCGCAAAAAGGGAATCACGACGCCCGTCATTTTGCTTACAGCACTGGGCACCCTGACCGACAAAGTAACAGGGCTTGACTTAGGCGCAGACGATTACTTAGTAAAACCTTTTGCTATTGAAGAACTTTTGGCAAGAATACGCTGTGTCACAAGACGTCCCACTGCTTTAAATCAGGATAATGTATTATCTGTCTCTGATATTAACTGGCATACAGATGAAGATTGTCTTACAGGACCTTTGGGCACCTGCACCTTATCCAAGCGGGAGGCGGCATTATTAGAAACTTTCCTGCGCAGAAAGAATCAGACTCTTTCCAGAAACCTTCTTCTTCTAAAGGTCTGGGGACCTGACAGCGATGTGGAAGAAGGCAATTTGGATAATTATATTCACTTTTTGCGCAGAAGACTAAAAAGTGTGGGAAGCAGGCTTTCCATTAAAACAATTAGAGGAATCGGATATTGCATGCAGGATGAAAATGATTCCTGAAATTATTGCATGCAGTCATCTTTGGAGATTATTATGTACAAAAAAGTTCATTTACGTTTAGCAGCACTATGTGCAGGTATCACAGCTGCGATTATGATCATTATGTCCTTTTTTTACCTATATGTTTCCGAAACAGGACTCTACAGAAATCAATACAATTCATTTAAAAATGACATGAATACCATCACTACCAACTTGGAACAACAGTCTGTCATTTCCATGGAATGGCTTTCAAAAATGGAAGCCCAGGGAAATTATACCCTTTTTGTACTGGATAATGATGTTCCTTTTCTCTATAATCAATTGACCAGTCTGCCTGAATCAGAAAAATTCCAGCTTTTAAATGAAAGCCTTGCTGCCTACAACAGCAGATACATTATATCGAAAGCACCGGATGCTTCCTCCCCTTATACCTCTTTCAATGTTGAATTTGAATTTACCTCTCCCTCTAATCAGGAAAAATATTTTTGCGGTATTGCCACAATAGAAAGAGGCTCATCCTTTCTGAAAATTGTAGTCTTATCTTCTCTCAATTCATTAAAACAACAGATGCGGGAACAGCGTCTTAATTTTGTTTTGATTAACATTCTCGCAATCTTTTTGCTTTTCCTTTTTTCATATGTCTTTACAGGAAAACTCTTAAAACCTATTTTGGAAAACCAGAAAAGACAAACTGCTTTTATTGCCTCTGCATCCCACGAACTCCGTACCCCCCTTGCGGTAATCCTCTCTTGCGCAGAGTGTTGCGTGGATGCACCTGCAGAAAAGAAAAACAAATTTCTAAATAACATAAAAAAAGAAGGACTCCGCATGTCCGCTCTGATCAATGACCTGCTTACCTTATCAAACTCAGACAGCCAGTCTTTCCCTATCCGCAAAAAACCGACGGAATTAGACACCCTTCTAATCAACGCTTATGAATCCTTTGAACCTCTTGCAAAAGAAAAATCCTTGTCGCTTTCAATAGATCTTCCCAATGATACTCTGCCCTTATGCCATTGCGATCCTGACCGTATCAGCCAGGTACTTTCTATCTTTCTTCACAATGCCATCAGCTACACACCACAAAACGGCAAAATCAATTTATCACTCTCCTACAAAAAAGGAACTTTCTCTATTTCTGTGAAAGATAATGGCGTTGGGATTTCTGATGAAGAAAAAAAGAAGATTTTTGACCGCTTTTACCGGGCAGAACAATCCCGAAGTACCAAAGGACACTTCGGGCTGGGATTATCGATCGCTTATGAAATCATGAAATCACATAATGGAACCATTGGTGTGAAGGATAGCGCTTTAGGCGGAAGTGAATTTTTCATCAACCTGCCTTGTTCTTAAAAGTTATTCCTAAATTTTCAAAAAACAATGATATGTTACAATACCGCTTTAAGGAATTTCCACCTTCCATTATAAATTTCCATGTTTCTTCATAAGTTCCTGGCACATAAAAGTCAGCATTATATAATAAATGTAAAAATTTTTCCTCATCTGTTAAATCCTGTGAAATGTTATGCAGTACATGTTCC
>BLLW01000119.1 GCA_011959285.1 Lachnospiraceae bacterium
AAAATGGGGTCTGAAAGCCTTATGAAATAAGGGCTTAAGATTCCGAGAAGTTATTCTTTTGTAAGGGAGGATTATGAAACACGGCGTTTTGAAACAGAAAGTGAAAAAATCCGCAGCCTGTTTGTAAGCGCAGAAAAGCTGCTTGCTTTGAATTCCCCTGTCATGCAGTTTTCCATGTACTCCTGTATCCTGTTGATTTCATGGATGGGTGCAAAAATGATCATTGCAGGGAGTCTGACGGAAGGGCAGCTTATGAGTATGTTTACATATGTTATCAATATCCTGATCAGTCTGATGATGGTATCCATGACTTTTGTGATGCTTATTATGTCAAGGGCATCGGGAGAGCGGATTTCGGAGGTACTGACCGAGGAGCCGGATTTATCTAATGTTCCCCATGCAATAAAAGAGGTTGCGGATGGCTCTGTTGATTTTGAACAGGTGGGTTTTGCATACCCATCCAATCCCGAAAAAGAAATCATCAGCGACTTGAATATCCATATCAGACCGGGAGAAACCATTGGTGTCCTTGGCGGAACCGGAAGTGCAAAGTCTTCTTTTGCCGCACTGATACCAAGGCTTTATGATGTCACAAGAGGAGAGGTGCGGGTTGGTGGTGTTCCGGTGAAGGATTATGATATGGCCAGTCTTCGGGACAATGTGGCGATGGTCCTCCAGAAGAATGTGCTGTTTTCAGGGACGATCAAAGAGAACCTGCGGTGGGGAAAAGAGGATGCAACAGATGAAGATATCACAAATGCCTGCCGGCTTGCCCAGGCGGACGAATTTATCCGGGATTTCCCCGCAGGGTATGACACGCATATTGAACGGGGCGGGGCAAATGTATCCGGCGGGCAGAAACAGAGGCTCTGCATTGCAAGGGCGCTTTTGAAAAAGCCGAAAATTTTGATTCTTGATGACTCCACGAGTGCCGTTGACACAAAGACAGATGCGTTGATACGTAAGGCATTCAGGGAGGAGATACCAGATACAACAAAGATCATCATAGCCCAGAGAATTTCGTCAATTCAGGATGCGGACAGGATTATTGTGCTTGATAACGGCAGAATGGAATCAGTAGGCACCCATGAAGAACTGTTGGATAGCAGCCCGATTTACAGAGAAGTCTATGAGTCACAGACAAAGGAGGGCAGTAATGATGAAGGCAGAGAATAAGAAAAATATGGGCGCGACCTTAAAGCGCCTGATTGCATACATCCTGAGAAGATATAAATGGCAGTGCCTGCTTGTAGCATTATGTATCTTGGTCAGCACCGTTGCAAATATTGGTGGTACACTGTTCATGAGGAACCTGATTGATGATTATATTTTGCCTTTTGTGAACCAGGTGCAGCCTGACCTGACACCTCTTTTACGGGCGCTGTTTGTGATGGCGGCAGTTTATTATATTGGCGTGTTCTGCACATGGGCCTATAACTTCATCATGATTTATGTGTCTCAGGGAATGTTGAAGACAGTGAGGGATGATTTGTTCCGCCATATGGAACGGCTGCCAATCCGTTATTTTGATACAAAATCCCACGGGGATATCATGAGTATCTACACCAATGACACAGACACATTGCGGCAGGTGATCAGCCAGAGCATACCGCAGATGCTGTCCGCAGTGATTACGATTGTAGGTGTGTTCTTTTCCATGCTGGTCTTAAGCCGGCCGCTCACACTGATTACGGTGGTGATGGTCATCTGTATGGTATTTGCAACGAAAATCATATCCTCAAAAAGCGGATATTATTTTGTGAAACAGCAGACAGATGTGGGCAATCTGAACGGCTACATAGAGGAAATGATGGAAGGCCAAAAAGTGGTGAAGGTGTTCTGCCATGAAGATGCCTGTATACAGGATTTTAGGTGTTTGAATGGAAAGCTGCGTGACAGTGCGAACAATGCCAACCGTTATGCCAGTATCCTCATGCCGGTGCTGGGCAATCTGGGATATGTGAGTTATGCGGTAATTGCAATGGTGGGGGCGTGCCTGTCTATCTTCGGTGGGCATATGACACTGGGGACGCTGGCATCCTTTCTGCAGTTTTCACGCTCTTTCAACCAACCGATTTCACAGCTTTCACAGCAGTTGAATTCTATCATTATGGCGATTGCGGGGGCAGAGAGGATTTTTGGATTATTGGATGAAGAGCCGGAAAAGGACAGCGGATATGTGAAGCTGGTGAATGCACGCTATGATGAAAAGGGAAATCTGGTCGAGGTTCCGGATAGGACCGGTGTGTGGGCGTGGAAGCATTATCATAAGGCAGATAATACGACTACCTATCAGCCGATGCAGGGGGATGTGGTATTTGATCATGTGGATTTTGGATACATCGATGGAAAAACAGTTCTGTACGATATTGAGATTTTTGCAAGACCAGGTCAGAAAGTGGCTTTTGTTGGGGCAACAGGTGCAGGAAAGACGACCATTACCAATCTGCTGAACCGGTTTTATGACATTCAGGATGGAAAAATCCGGTACGATGGGATTAACATTAATAAAATCAGGAAGGAAGACTTGCGGCATTCTCTTGGGATTGTTTTACAGGATACGCATTTATTCACAGGAACGGTGATGGATAATATCCGGTATGGAAAACTGGATGCTACAGAGGAAGAGGTGATACAAGCCGCAAAGCTGGCAAATGCCCATGAATTTATTATGAAACTTTCAGATGGGTATCAGACTGTTCTGAAAAGCAGCGGCAGCAGTCTTTCCCAGGGGCAGAGACAACTCCTGGCAATCGCAAGGGTAGCTGTGGCGGACCCTCCGGTGTTGGTTTTAGATGAAGCGACTTCAAGCATTGATACCCGGACAGAGAAGATCGTGCAGGACGGTATGGACCGGCTCATGAAAGGCAGGACAGTATTTGTGATCGCCCATAGGCTTTCCACAATCAAAAATTCAGATGTGATTATGGTACTGGATCATGGACGGATTGTGGAACGGGGAAACCATGAGAGTCTGCTGGCAAAGAAGGGAATGTATTATCAGCTTTATACCGGGAAACTGGAGCAGGAATAAATACTGCCAGACAGCAAAAATTTAAAGCTTGGGAGCCATAACATCTACGAGAGGCTGTGCTATGCGCTCTTTGCAACATTGGCGACGCTAATCATTGGGTTTCCCGCTTCCATCTTTGCTTGCAGAAAAAGAATTGAAACGTAAAAATGACGGATCTTTGAGTATGCTGCCATTTATAGCTTTATTACTCAAACTTCCCACATTAAAAATGGGATTTGCTCCTTGAAAAATCAATACTATAGATTATAAAATAGCAATCAGGCAGCCGCTGAACCATACTCCAATGCTTTTTGCATGTACTTTGGCAGTCTCTGAACAAAGCTGGCGGTCAATTTCTCCAGCTGTTGTTCTGTGATGTGGAAATATTCCATAACGACACCCATTAGTGCATCTATGATAATCCTCATTGATTGACTGAAAGTGATGTCATCCAGTTCATCCATGAGACGGAAAAATAGTTCACAAATCGTTTTGTCATCGGTATTGCACCGCTGTGTAACTGCAAGCATCATATATCGCGCAAAAACAATGGATACATGAGCAGTCAAAGCATCATAGGACAGACTCCGGCACTCCTTTACCAGATGCAGATAGGATTTACAGGTTTTGAAAAACACCTCTATATCCCAGCGTTTCCCATAAACACGGATGATTTCTTCCGTTGAGATAGCTGTGTCCGTGCTGATGATGGCAAGCCAGTCTTTTCTCTTACCTTTGTTCCGGACACAGACGATTTTTGCTGGAATTGCTTCATCACCAACGGTTACATCAACCGAAAGCAGGTACTTGGAGCGGCCTCTGCGCTTTTTGCACTGTTTATAGATTTCTTTGATGCTGTATCTGCCACCCTGATAGCCATATTTGATTTTACTGCTTTTCTTAACCATTGCGATTGTGTCCAATTCGCAGTTTGTCTTTAAGGCGGTGATGGTCTTGGGTGATGAAAACCAGCTGTCGAACAGCACATATTTTGCAGAAACTCCAGATGATTGTGCTGCTCTGATCAGGTCAATCAAGACTTCTGTTGCTTTTCGTCTGGATTCTTTCCGCCTTTTCCCGGCAAGAGAACGTCCATCGAAGTTTGCAGCTTTGCAGAGCAGATTTTTATCGTCGGCTGCCGACAGAAGACGATGGTTGATCGGAACAAAGGAGTTGCCATCGGACCATCCAAGTGTCAACATACGGTAACCTCTCTTGTACTTCATAGAGCAGTGGTCGAAGACTTTCGCCAGAAGTTCCGTTTTATTTGAACGGGAACGGTCAAACAGGCTGTCATCAATAATGAAGACATCTTTGCGGCTCTCATCCGTAAGCGGCTTCATGAAATCGTTAATGATCCGGCTTGAAAGCAAGGTTGTGAACCGAGACCAGTTAATCTTCGCATTATTGAGGAAGCGATAAACGGTGTTCTTGCAGAATGAACCATCAAATATGCCTGTTTTCCACTGCATATACATGCTTCGATCCGAGAAAATGAGACAGAACAGATATCGAAACACTTCGATTACCGGAATCCCTTTTGCTTTACCGGCATTACATTTGAAAAGAAGTTTCCCGATTTGGAATTGGGTCATAAAATTTGTGACAGAGTTAGAAATCTCATTTCCGTTTTCAGCATTTTGTGGTATACTTGACATGGCATAAATCTCCTTGCTGTATGATTGTTATTCGCAATTCAATTATACCATCAAGTGCAGGTTTGTGCCTTTTTTATGGGCTACAGTATTGATTTTTCAAGGTTCAGCACACCAACTGGTGTGGGAAGTTTGAGTAAATAATATACTCATGTACTACTCGAACTCCCCACAACCATAACATAATTGTTAAATATTTGATTGCTTTTTAAGGATTTTTATAGCTATAATATTCATATTTTACGCCGTATTTACAGTTTCAAAGCAAACAGGTATCATACGGGTATCACAGATTTTCCCCTTGACTGCCATATCTACATGGTGCTAGCACCATGTAATTAACGCCCCTAAAGAACAACTATTTGCTCTGCTTCAACTTTTCTAATATGGCTATCACATTCGGCTGCGTTGGCATAAATTTTACACCACGCTTCAGCATACCCATAACCTTTTTTGCTTTCAGGGCTTTCCTGCTTTCTCTTTCTTCTCTACAATTCGCTTATATTTATCAATCTGGCTGGACAAGGGTATCATCCAATAAATTCCTCTGCTTGTATCTTCAAAGCAATAATAGTGCGGTCTATTTCCTGCCTTGTTGCCTTTGAGATATGGATCAGACATATCCTCAAAAAACTTGTCTTTTATAATATAAAACCCTGTTTTCTTCATTCGTTCCAACCTCACTACGGAAAAAAGTCCCCCACCTTGCGGCGAAGGACTATACTTTCAACCCAACCACTTATATACCGCATATTGGTCAGCGGTAAACTTTCAACCCGACTATTTATATACCACATATCGGTCAGTGGTAAACTTTCTTTGTACCAACATTCTAACAAGCACAAAGAGAAAAGTCAATAAAACTTTCCATTAAAATTTTATGCCAATACTACATAACTTATGATAAATTTACAAATTTTGTTTCTGGATCATCTTTTAAATATTTTTCAACGCCATATTTCTGGTAAATTCCATAACTCCGGCAATTCCCTGAGCCATAAATATCTGTTGTGCTTCTGTGCTAGCTTTCTTCTTATTTTCATCTGACAAGTTATTGTATTCATGCAGAATTTCTTCTGCTTTTTGAGAAAATTTTGTCCAAAATTTAATATATTCTCTCATTTCCTGCGTTTGGCCATTCATAATACTCAATTCCTCTCATTTCACATACCGAAAACTATTGATGTTTCTTTATATATTCTTCCTTGACTATATCAATCGTTTTGCCACCTATACCGAAATTTTTATCAGATACCTCTTTAATTGTGGTAACAAAAAACTCCTGCGGTACTTTCATAATCTCAGAAGAAACTTCTGTCAATCGCTTAATCAGCAGCTCTTTTTGCTCGTCTGATAACGCTCCACTTTCAACCGTAATATATGGCATTTCCACTTTCCTCACTTTCCGATTACAAATCTAGTGCAATTGGGGCAATATTACCTGCCCCTATGTTTTTCTTTCCTTTTCTGCCGTTTCAGTTCAAACTGCCGCTGTTTCTCTGCTTCCTGCTGTTCCCGGCTTACAGTCTTACGTTCAGTTTTCAACTGCTCCTGCTGTAATTTTAAAGCCTGTTGCGATTTTGTTCCTATCCCGGTATTTTGTACCTGTTTCCGCACTTCACGCTGTACCCGTTTAGGATTGCGACCTACTTCTTTTACATCAGTTGCCACAGCCGGACTAAATCGCAGCCGATAGTAATTCTTCAAAACAAAATCATAAACCTCATAGTCTTTTGGTTCTGCCCCAAACGTAACCTTGCACACAGATAATTTTCCCTCTAATACACGTTCAAACACTCCCACCCAAAAGGGTTCTTCAAAAAATACTGTCAATTTTCCTGATACTTTGTCCATGACAATTCCTCCTTAAAATAATTGTAATGAACAAAGAACGGACGACCCTAAGGAGGGAGGGCTACTTACACCAAATCGGTGCGACTGGACTACCTACCAGTTCTGCAAGACTGCCTTGCGTTGTGTTTTTATCTTTGCCTCTATTATATTACCACATAAACGCCCATTTTCCCACAAAAATATGGCAATCCACATATAATCAGATTATATAATGCACAAACCCTTTTTTATCGCCATCATTCAAACACTTATTTGCGAATTACTTTTCGCATAGCACTTCCACAAAATTCATGCGGAATAAATTTAAATCCCAATTTTTCGTAAAAACTTTCTTTCCCTTTTTCTGCAATCAACTGAATACTTGAACGACCGCCAACGGGCGTTTCCTTATAAACATATTCTATCAATTTATTAACAATATTGCTTCCGATACCTTTACCTTGATAACTCGGTTCAACAATAATATCGACCATCATGTAATACATTCCATCGCCAATCAATCTTCCCATTCCTATAATTGTATTATCATCTATAACTTCTATTGAATACAATGTATTTTTCAAGCATTTTTCAGTCTGTTCCTTAAAAAAATTATTCCAATTAACACTTTCTCTTAGCCTAACATAATCAGCATAACTAATTTCCTTTTCTATATATGTCATAATATCCCCTTTCACAAATCCCCACAAATTAGCAATCCATTATTTCAAATGTTACGCAGTAAAAACCCATTTTTGAGGTTAAAGGTATAAAATATCGTTTTGCATTTATTTACATCCAAAAGCCTTGAAAATAAGGCTTTCAAAAGTGCTAAAGCGTAACAAATCACTCGCAAATTCCCATTTTCTCCTTAACCACCTTTATTACATGGTGCTAGCACCATGTAAATACTACACATAAGGGAAAAATTTCAGTCTACTTTTATAGCCATACTCCCCAATCCCCATAATCAAATGTCCCACTTCCATGATGAAGCTTTCCGTCTGCCTTGAGATTTCTAAATGCTTCTCGCATACGAATTAGGATTTCCGGCTTCATATCCAGTGAATGGTGTGCAGGAAATACTTCCTTTGCAGGCAATGCCGCAACTTTTTCCAAAGAATCAAGGTATGCTTCCGGGTCAGTAGACGGATAATAAGCAAACAGAATATCTTTATAAACCAAATCGCCTGTAAATAAATATCCCCTGCTTTTTTCCCAAAAGCACAAATGCCCCGGAGAATGTCCGGGAGTATGCAGCACTTCAATTTCCCTGCCGCCAATATCAATGATGTCATGGTCTGTCAGCACTTTTGTTGGTATACCTTGAAACAATTCATAATCGCTCACGCAAAACCCTTCGGGCAAATCACAGCGGTCTATGACCATCTCTCTTATCGTTTCAATTAATAAAGGGAATTTACCATTCAGCCAATCCAATTCATCAGCATGGGCATAAAAATCCGGGAAATACTTATGCCCGCCAATATG
This sequence comes from Lachnospiraceae bacterium, assembly GCA_011959285.1. GTDB lineage: Bacteria > Bacillota > Clostridia > Lachnospirales > Lachnospiraceae > Suilimivivens. Next base: position 7,993 of record BLLW01000119.1, read on the forward strand.
ATCCCAGTGAATATGCGTGGCTACTGCCGTAATTGGCTTATCGGTAAGTTTCAGCACTTCCTCATAGATATTGGAAATGCCAAGCCCTGTATCAATAAGCAGACTTCGGATATTTCCATTCAACAGATAGCAATGCGTTTCCTCCCAATGGCGGTATTCGCTGATAATATATGTATCTACATCAATTTTATCTATTGTAAACCAGTTATCCATTACTCTATACTCCTTAAAATCTCAATAAATTTATAGCTTCTCTATCTCTGCCAAAGAATTTTGAATATCCTTATAAACCAATGGTTGCATACTGTCTGCATAAATAGATGTATCTGCTTTTTGCAGTGCGGCAACAATATCACACTTTAATTCCGGCTTATTCTTTGCAATCATAGGCAGTAATTTTATACACTGTCTTGCCGTTATCGGCTTAACATCTTCTATATGCTTCAAATATTCGTCTATAATTTCATCAATTTTATTATCTATATCCCATTTAGCGTTATAGGCAATCAGCGTAAGCCCTCTTGTCCGAATATAGGAATTATCACTGTCAATCATATCGGCTAATTTATCCATATAACAATATACCTTGTCCGATTCCTCACATTCTTTTTGCAACGTCTGTAATGCTTTGTATGCCGTATTATTATTTTTATCAAATAACAGCGAAAAATTATCCTCAATATTTATTTCCATGCCGTTTCATCTCCCATATCTTAAATCATGCTTTCGATTATAGCACTTTCTCTCTGTATCTGCCACTATAAAATACAGGGCATAGCAACCGCCACGCCCCACATCTCTTACCGTTCCAACGACTTTTCAAGCTTCTGTTTCTGCCCTTTCAAATCGTTTTGTTCTTCATACAGATTATTACGCTCTTTGCAGAGTTCTTTCATGCGCTCCAACTGCGCCCGCACTCCCTCCCGGCAATCCGGCTCTATCTTCTTATATTCCCCGGTCAAATTGCGGA
>BLLW01000120.1 GCA_011959285.1 Lachnospiraceae bacterium
GAACCCACGTATCCAGCTTGGAAGGCTGGTGTTCTACCATTGAACTACACCCGCATGAAAATCTATGATTGCTTTAAAGCACATTACTTATTTTACATTCATAGGGCATGTCTTGTCAAGAACATTTTATTTCATTTGTCTCAGAGTCGTAAGTAAGGGTCAGGGTAACGCCGGATTCGCTATATCCTTTTACAGCCAGTTCAAATTCATGGCTCGTCCCGTCCGTACTTTGCAGAACCAGTTTCCATGGCGCAGAGGACACATCCCGGTAGATGACCAGACCGGTAATCGTCTGCCCGGGGGCGAAACCGGAGGTATCTTCCAAAACATTGGCATTTTGAGAAGGGTCATTTATGCTGTACAACTGTAAGGTCTGGAAGGTAAATTCCGTGTTGTTTGAAAGTGTTACGGGAATGGATGTGAGCACGGCTGCAGTTTCCTGCGCTTTGATCTGGTTGATGGTTTCCAGATATTCTTCGTAAGAGTCCATGATGGAACGCATGGATTCCATGAGCAGATCAATCTGCTCATCTTTAAACTTATTCAAGTCGTATTGTCCGATTTGCTCAACCTTTTTGCCTAATGCGACCAAGTTTTGGTCTAAGGAGTCATCGGCAATGCCCTTGTGCGCCTCTACGACTTGATTGTGTAAGTCGGCAAGCTGTGCGTAGAGCGCCTGTGCCTGCGTAATCTTTTCCTCAGAAGGACCACAGCCTGCTAAAAGAATGGGTAAAAGAGCGCAGAGAATGAAGAGAACAGATTTTATGTTAAATTTTGGTTTATTCATTTTGACTACCTCACTTATTCATACTGTATTACAATAACATATTAGAAACACCGGTGCAATCAGCTTTTCGTTGATTTTTTACTGTCTATCTTTTAAAATAATGCATATGGAGGAAAAATTATGTCGACTACAACGAAAATTGCGCTGGAAGCATCGCTTAAAAAATGTCTGCTTCACAAGCCTATTGATAAGATAACGATCAATGAACTTGCCGCTGACTGTGGAATCACCCGGATGACTTTTTATTATCATTTCAAGGATATTTACGATTTGGTAGAGTGGGTGTGTGTGGAGGACGGCCGCAAAGCGCTGAAGGGGAAAAAGACTTATGACACATGGCAGGAAGGTGCGCTTCAGATTTTTGAGGCAGTCATGGAAAACAAGCCTTTTATCGTGAATGTATATAAAAATGTCAGCCGGGGGAAGATTGAAAGCTTCTTGCATAAGCTTACATACGATTTAATATCGGGCGTTATAGAAGAAAAAAGCGTCGGGAAAGGACTGAAAGAAGAGGACAAAGCATTTATTGCCGAGTTTTATAAATACGCATTTGTGGGTGTCATGTTGGACTGGATTGCAGGGGGAATGAAAGAGGATTATAAGAAAATCGTGGAGAAGATGAGCACCACGCTTCATGGAACGGTGGCTGTCTCTATTTCCAACTTTGAACATATGCGGGAAAGTTGATATGTGCGGAGCATTTGATTTTTGATCAAAACAGGCGTAGTGATAAGTTTTTTATCATTACGCCTGTTTTGTAAATGGAAAAAAAGAATTTTGTGGTATAGGATGTAGCCATAGAAACGAACACAAGTAAGGAAAGGTGGAAATGGATATGGCAAGTAAAAAGAAAGTAGGAATTGGCGTAGCAGCCATTGCAGCAGGTGCAGGTGCAGTCATTGCAGTAAAGAATCACAAAAATGCAGACAAGAAATCGGCAGGGAAAAGGGCAGGCACGACCTTAAAGGACGAATACCGCAATACAGAGAGAGGGAAGGATGAAAAAAACAGCAAGGGAATCTACTACACAAACGGAAATTATGAAGCTTTTGCAAGACCAAGGAAACCGGAAGGTGTAGATGAAAAACATGCGTATCTTGTAGGCAGCGGCTTGGCTTCGCTGGCAGCAGCGTGTTTCCTTGTCCGTGACGGACAGATGCCCGGTTCCCACATCCACATTCTGGAGGCAATGGACATTGCAGGAGGGGCATGCGACGGCATTTATGATGCCACCAGGGGATATGTGATGCGGGGCGGAAGAGAAATGGAAAATCATTTTGAATGCTTGTGGGATCTGTTCAGAAGCATTCCCTCCCTTGAAACGCCCGGCGTATCTGTACTGGATGAATATTATTGGCTGAACAAGGAAGACCCCAACTACTCCCTGTGCCGTGCAACCGTAAACCGCGGCAAGGATGCCCATACGGACGGCAAATTTAATTTGAGCCAAAAAGGCTGTATGGAAATCATGAAGCTGTTCATGACCAAAGATGAGGACTTGTATGATAAGACTATAGAAGACGTGTTTGACGAGGAAGTGTTTGGCTCTACCTTCTGGCTATATTGGAGGACCATGTTTGCCTTTGAAAACTGGCACAGCGCCCTTGAAATGAAGTTGTACTTCCAGAGATTCATTCATCACATAGCAGGGCTTCCCGATTTCAGCGCCCTGAAATTTACCAAGTATAATCAATATGAATCACTGATTCTGCCTATGCAGAAGTATCTGGAGGAGGCAGGCGTTGACTTCCAGTTCAACACGGAAGTAACAAATGTTATTTTTGAATTTGTGGGTGATCAAAAAGTAGCGAAAGCAATTGAATGCAAGGTCAAGGGCGTGGAGAAGGGAATCATGCTGACAGAAAACGATCTTGTATTTGTCACCAATGGAAGCTGTACGGAAGGGACGGTTTACGGGGATCAGAACCATGCGCCCAACGGAGATGCGCAGGTGCGTACCAGCGGCTGCTGGAATTTGTGGAAAAATATTGCAGAGCAGGATCCGGCGTTCGGACACCCGGAGAAATTCTGTTCTGATGTAGCAAAGACTAACTGGGAGTCTGCAACAATCACCACATTGGACGACAGGATTATTCCTTATATCACCGATATCTGCAAGCGTGATCCGAAGAGCGGAAAGGTAGTGACCGGCGGTATTGTCAGCTGCAAGGATTCCAGCTGGCTGATGAGCTGGACCATCAATCGTCAGGGGCAGTTTAAGGATCAGGATAAAGATAAGGTCTGCGTCTGGGTATATGGATTATTTACAGACATACCCGGCGATTTCATTAAGAAACCGATGCGGGAATGTACCGGCATGGAAATTACTCAGGAATGGCTGTATCACTTAGGGGTTCCAGTGGAGGAGATTCCGGAGCTGGCAGAAAACAGCGCCGTATGTGTGCCCACTATGATGCCTTATATCACGGCGTTCTTTATGCCCAGGGCAAAGGGAGACCGCCCGGATGTAATTCCGGATGGCTGCATCAATTTTGCTTTCTTAGGTCAGTTTGCAGATACACCGAGAGATACCGTTTTTACCACCGAATATTCCGTGCGGACGGCGATGGAAGCCGTGTATGGTCTGCTGGGCGTGGACAGAGGGGTGCCTGAAGTGTGGGGCAGCGTTTACGATATCCGTGAGCTGCTGGAGAGCAGCGTCAAGTTGATGGATGGGAAGTCTCCGCTTGAAATGGAACTCCCCGGACCGTTAAATGCATTGAAGAAACCGCTTCTGCATGTGATCAAAGGGACGGTGATTGAAAAGGTTCTGCGGGATCATGATGTGTTAAAAGAAGGAATGCTGTAGAAAATACAAGGCTCTGGAGCCATGACGGCTTCGGAGCCTTGTATCTTATTTAGAGGTATTGCTTGCTTTTTCCATTTCCTGCTGCATTTCTTCTTCTGTAATGATTTTATAAGGTATTCCTTTCGCAATTGCGTAAGCTTCTGCAGGGGAGCCTTCTGTGGTAATAATGACTCCACCAAAACCTATTTTAAAAATATCTTCAGCATGTTCAGGTGGAAGAGTGGCATCATTGCAGCCAATGGCAGTAACGCTTTTAGGGATATATACTTCCATATCCTTTTGTCCATAAAAACTTTTCGGTGATATGGAAGTTACAGATTCGGGTATAAATACTTTCGTCACTTTTATGGGATAATTATAACCTTCATCTATGCAGAAAGCGCCTCTAATTGCTTTGGTTGTGGCGGGTAGAACAACTTCTGACTCTGTTCCTCTATACAGATGTAATGCATCATAGATACAAACAAAATCACCTTCTATGTCTTCTTCCCAAGGGGTGCCGCGAAATGCACAGTTATCTATATATTCAACATTTTCTAATCCTTTTATTTCCTTTAAAGCACTATAGGAAAAAGCTCCATAACCGATTTCTGCTACTGATTGTGGCACTTCGATTTTTTCTATTCCACTATATTTAAACGTATAAGTTTCAATTTTTTCTAAATAGGGCGGCAGAGTGATTTGTTTGAGGTTTTTACAACCATAGAAAGCACCTCCGCCAATATAAGTTATGGTATCTGGGATAGCAATATTTTCTATATCCGTTTCATAGAAAGAATCTGTTGTGATAATTGTCACGTCTCGTTCCCATACTTTTTCCGAAATATTTATACTTTTTTCTTCTCCCGCATATTTTTCAAAATATACATCATTAAACCAGATAGTGTAATAACTTTTACTTTGGTAATCATATAAATTACGCGCAACACATACACTCGTTGGTATATGAAGAATGACAGCATTTGTTCCTAAATGTTTAAATACATCTTGCTCTATATAAGTAACCTTCATACCTAATATTTTATCTGGGACATAAATTTCTTTTTCATCCGAAAGATAAGCAGTTATTGAGGCAGTACCACGCTGTATAACTATGTCATAAGGAGCTGTCAGCCGTGTTGGTACATGTATTGGCTGAAAAAATAGGTAAATGCCTAATGTAATAATAAAGATTAGTATTCCAGCTAAAATAAGTTTTTTACATTTTTTTTTCATTTGAGTCCCTTAAGTAGTTTTTTATGAATAGTTATTTTATTTCTTAATTGCATTTTCCATTTCCTGCTGCATTTCTTCTTCTGTAATGATTTTATAAGGTATTCCTTTCGCAATTGCGTAAGCTTCTGCAGGGGAGCCTTCTGTGGTGACGATAATTCCGTCCATCCTGTTTTCAAAAATGCATCCGGTATATTCCAGTGGAAGATCGGCATCGTTACATCCAAGGGCGGTTACACTTTTGGGGATATATACCTCTATTTCTTTCTGCCCGTAAAAACTTTCGGATAATATGGTGGTTACAGATTCTGGTATAAATACTTTTTTAACGCTAATAGGATAAGGATAATTTTCTTCGATATAAAAACCGCCATTAATGATTTTTATCGTGGAAGGTAGGACAACTTCTGTTTCTAATCCTCTATACAGATGCAATGTATCGCCGAAACAAACAAAATCTCCTTTAATGTTTTCCTCCCAAGGAGTACCACGGAACGCCCAGTGTTCTATATTGGAGACATGTTCCAAACCATTTATCTCATTTAGACAACTGTAAGCAAAGGCTCCTGTGCCTATTTTTAATACTGTTTTGGGTAAATCGATTTTTTCTATTCCACTATACTCAAATGCGTAAACCTCGATTGTTTCTAAATACGGAGGCAGAGTAATTTTTTTTAAATTTTTACAATACCAAAAAGAACCTCCACCAATATAAGTTACGGTATCAGGAATAATAACTTCTTCTGGATCCGCATCCTCAAAACACAGTGGTGAAATTCCCGTAACTTTTCTTCCCCAGACAGCATCTGGAATTTTTATCTTTTTTTCGCATCCTATGTATTTATCAAGATAAAAATCATTAAACCAAATAGAATAATAGCTTTGACTTTCAGCATTGTACAAATTTGATGCAATTTGTATACTCGAAGGTATATGAAGAAAGATGACATTTGTCCCCAAATGCTGAAAGACATTATTCTCTATGCTGGTAACTTTCATACCTAGTATTTCATCTGGAATATAGATTTCCACATCATCCGATAAGTAAGCATTTATAGATGCGGAGCCGTGTTGAATGGTTATATCATAAGGAGTTGTCAGCTTTGTTGAAATATGTATCGGGCAGGAAAAAAGGTAAAGCCCTAACGCAACAAAAAAAAGCAAAATTCCTAACAAAATTGATAATTTACGTTTAGCTTTCATTTTGATTCCTCAAGTAATAATTGTTTATAATATTGTAGTCGATATAATCTAATCCATTTAAGGCACTTGCACAGGAATCTTCAATATTATTTATGGCATTAATTACATTATCGGGCGTAATACTAGGGAAGACCAAATTCTTATATTGATTTTCTTTTGTTTCTATATATGGTTTGCCTTGAATTAATATATATTGTTCATACAAAGTGTGTATATCTTTCTCATATCTATAATAAAGAGATTGATCTTTTTCTATGATATCGGTTTCAATTTTTTTAGATATAGTTTCCATTGCCTGTGTATCTACTCCCGGAAATCCTTTCAATCCTTCATTCTCTAACCACGTCATTTTAAGAAATGCATTTGCATCATATTGACCGCCTATAACAGCTACAGGATCTTTGAATACAAAATCATCCTTTTCTTTATAAGAGATTTGTGTTCCACCAAGCATAGAATAAATTACGTCGCCCGTTTCTTCCACTTCCTGATATGCATTGATAATAGAAACACCGCTTTCAATAAGATCAGCGCTCTTAGCTACAATAGCGAGTTTCGGATGGCTATCGGTAATCGAAGTTACACATTTTCCAAGGATTTCTTTTGGAAGTGCATATTTTGCCGCGGTAGCTTTTTTTACATAGTCTGCATTTAAGTAATCAACTGCAATATCTTTTCCAGAAGATTTGATGATTTCAATTTCTGCCACAGGTGATTGACTGATTGGCTGATCATCGTACATAATTTCTTCGAGATAAGAGAACATAACTTGGTTCATATCTTCGCCAAGGATGGTTTCCCAGGCATTGTTATCTAAATCAAGATTGCTGATTCGGATGTAATTTTCCATACTATAATCGGGACGCTCAAATTGCCGGCATGCCAGTGTGGAGTAAAGAGAAAGCATCTGCGCGCTTTCATCGAAAACGGGCAGGTTTTCTCTGATATATGCCGAATCTTTGTAATTATTTTTCATCTGATTTTTGATTGCGTCCATCTGGATTTCGCCTGCCATTATCATTGACTGCAGATACCCGTCCCGATAGTCAATTGTAAATGCGTGGTCGATTCCGTTTTCAAAATCGTCATACATACTGCTGTCAGATTTCCTATACAACATTCCGTTGACAAAGTGCTCCAGCGGATCAAGATTCTGACTGGTGATTTTTAAATTATCATTATATTGTATATTTTTATCGAGCAGTGCGAGAGAGTAGTTGTAAAGCCCCAGCTTTGTGTACACACTTAAGTCATCTGGGCAGCTTTGGAATACCTCCCGGTAACTTTGCTCAGTATCTGCGTTTGCAAGCTCCCCGATAAAAGCAATGTCCTCATCCGTATAGATGCATGACATCAGAGCCCGTTTTTCTGAAGGTGTAAACCCAAGCCTTCCAAGACAGGCAATGCCTTCTTTTCCTAAGACAGTATTCATATCTACAGAGGAAAGTTCTGATTTGCCTTCTTTTGTTTCAAATATGGATACCAGCCTGCCATCCTCCGATTTGAAAGAAATTGTAAAATCAGCTCCCGGTTCCTGAGGGGTGAGTCCCTGCACAATTTTTTCAACTCTTTCTGTGTAATTGCGCCTGCGCTGCAGGGAATAATAAGTAAGTCCATTTGTATCTGGATGGAGTTCATTTAATATGCGCTCGGAGATAGTTTCATCCAGAGATACCTCATAAATATAGACGGTGTAGGAGGAAACAAAAGAAGCATTATGCATTTCCGATGTTTTCTCAACCAGCGTTACTTTTTTCATTCTGTCGTAGACTGCCGAAGCAGCTCTTTCGCTGCAGTTATTTTCACTGAAATCCAAAATCCTGGCTGCAACATAGATATCTCCCGCTGTCCAGCCTTTGGGATGGGTTCCCATTTGCTCCGCAAGCTTTTCCAGCTCGCTGATCTCATTGTTTTCAATGAGGATTCTTAGATTTTTGTCAAGGATTTCTTTGTCAGCGTCTGACAGATGATCGACTGGCTGATTCATGATATCAGATACGGTCTTTGTCTGGGGGTCCATAATCTCAAAGCTGAAAGCGCTCATAGTGGGGAAAGGGGAACCGCTGAGCGCTATCCAGAGGCTGTCGTCTGCGCTTTCTACAGCGACGGCATAGGAGGTAAGATTGAGGGAATGCTGTTCTAATCTTTCCACCTTATCGCAGCCCTCTCGTATGGTGTTGGTATATTGATAGGAATTTATATGTGACATTGAAAGTCCGGAAAGGATGTCGTCTATGGCATCAGCGCTTTCTCTCACGGTGTAGGCTTCCATCACTGCTTTCCGGCACAGGTCCTTTAGCTCCATAATGATTTCTTGATCACAGTACAACATCCCCCGCAGCCCTTGCGCTGAGCTCACGCAGCTTTCGCCGCCTAATGCCAAGATAAAGTCGTTGCAGATTTTCCTGCATGCGCAGCCGCCTTCAAGCCCGCTTAAGAGAGTTTTTCCCAATTTTTCCGTCTCTTCCCACAAACTGGTAAAGCGGGTTTGCGTATAATTTGTCAATCCACTGCGGAAGGTATCGCCATCCGTGCCGCTGTAGATGTCTTCACTGGTTTTGGCAACCGTTCCATATAAAGCTTCTATATCCCCGCGCAATCTTTCTGCGGATTCTTCGTATCCCTTACATGCCGTTTCCAGCAGGTCAAGGTCGAGCTGGTAAATGCCCATGTTCAATCCCCCTTTTATACTTTTACTTGTGATGGATTACGCCTGCTCCTTATTCCTCAGACGACATAGAAGCCCTCCGCTGTGCTTCATGATGATGGTCGTCTTCCTGTTCCAGCCGGTCTTGTAGATCTGCCAGCCGGTCATATTCCGCTTCCAGCGCAGCAATCAGAC
>BLLW01000121.1 GCA_011959285.1 Lachnospiraceae bacterium
GATGCTCTCCCAGCTGAGCTAAGATCCCATTGCTTAGGTCCTTTATCTGACCTGCTTTGCTAGTATACTATTTTTTGCATGGGCTTGTCAAGACTTTTTGAAAAAAATTTTGTCTGCAAAATTAGATGAAAACTTGTAGTATAGAGATGCATTTGGTATGATGAAAAAGAGCAGGAGGTACCCTTTATGATTGCGCATGTTTCAAATGATGGACTTAACAGAGAAGAAACCGTAGCAGAGCATACGGAAAAAACGAAATTCTTGTGCAACAAAAAGGGCGAACGATGCGGACTTCCTCAATTCATGTCATTATGCGGTATTTTGCATGATATGGGAAAGAATAAGCAAAAGTTTGACGATTATCTGCGGGCAGAAGATAAGATCAGGCAAAAACTTAAGGGAAGCATTGCACATGCATCGACAGGGGCGAAGTATATATATGATATGCATCATGATGATCCCGGAAGTATAAAGTTTGTGGTTGAAATGATTTCTTATGCAGTGGCGGCGCATCACGGTTTATTTGATAGTGTAAATGTAGAACATACAGATATATTTTCCGCAAAATTAGATAAAGTTGAAGATTATGATGAGGCATGCCATAATGCGGAAAAAGATTACATAAAGGAATATGAGCTTGATAAAGTTTTTGCAGAATCATGTAATGAATTTAATTTGATTCAGGATAAAATAAAAGAATTATTTATCAGACGGAAGTCCGCCCTTGCAGGCTCAAATTCTGAGGTGGCAAGAGAAAGGCTGTCTGAATACAAACTTTTTTTGTTTTCGTGTTTGCAACGGTTGATTCTGTCTATGCTCATTGACTCAGACTGGGAGGCAACCTCTGATTTTGCGGATCAGGTTGACACATTTACAAAACAACCAGAGTTGAATGCAGGTGAAATTTTTGAGCAAGCGGAAGAAAACTTTGAAAAATACATGGAAAAAAAGAAACAATCCATAGACATTTCACGATTAATGAATCACGAAAGGGCAATATTTGAAGCAAGAAATCTGCTGCAGAATGAGTGCAGACAATTTGCAAAATATCCGGCGGGGATATATTGCCTTCCTATTCCTACAGGCGGAGGAAAGACTCTTAGCAGCTTGGCTTACGCATTGGAATATTGTAGATTACATCCAGATACAGAACGTATTATTTACGTTTCACCGTATATATCTATCACGGAACAAAATGCGCAGGTATTTCGTGAAGCGATTGGAAATGATGACTGGGTACTGGAACATCATTCTTCTGTAATCAGAAGTGAGGAGACAGAAAACGAAGATTATCGATTAGGCATATCTTCAAAGTATGAGATCAATTGGGAAGAGCCATTTATCTGTACAACATTTGTTCAGTTCATGAATACGCTTTTTTCAGATAAAAGTGAGTCTGTACGGCGCATGCACAGGCTTGTCAATGCTGTTGTGATCATCGATGAAGTGCAGTCGATGCCCTTAAAATGTGTACATACATTTAATTATATGATTAATTTTTTGAACGCCGTATGCAATACAAATATTATTTTGTGCACCGCGACACAACCGGCGCTGGAGGAAGCAGAATGTCCGGTTTGCTACAGTAATCCAAAATATATGATAGAAAATGCTGAAGAATGGTTTCAGAAGTTTGAGCGAGTTAAGATTCATACACCCGATAAGAATCAAAAATATACCTTTGAAAGCCTTAGGGATGAAATTGTAGAACGTACAGAACAATACAAATCGATTCTCGTGGTATTGAATACGAAATCAGCAGTACGAAGTCTCTATAATTTATTAAAAATGTGCGGCATAAAGGCGGAATATCTCACTACGAATCTATGTGCAGAGCACAGAAGTGACAAGATTAAATCCATAAAAGAACTGCTTAAAAATCGGCAGGAAACAATCGTTGTGATCAGTACCAATCTGATTGAGGCGGGAGTGGATATTTCTTTTGAATGTGTATATCGGTCGATGGCTGGACTGGACAGTCTGGCACAGACTGCGGGGCGCTGTAACAGAAATGGCGAGATGGACTGCGGGATGATTTATCTCATTATGCTTGAGGGGGAAAATACCGGAAATATGGATGAGTTACAGCAAAATATAAGGACGACGGAAAGCGTGCTTTATCAATATAATAAGGATGACAACAGGGAAAGCCTGCTGATGCCTAAATGGATGGATCTGTATTATAAAAATGTGTATTACAATGCAAGCGATAAAATGAATTTTCCAGTTAAAAAGTTGGATACCAGCATTTTGGGACTTCTATCAGGTGGATTTGGCTTAGAGAAAAAGAAAAACCGCATGAATCAGGCGTATAAGACGGCTGGACAGGCGTATAGGGTTATAGATGATGACTCTTTTGGTGTAATTGTGCCATATAAAAAGGGGGTGGAAATTATAGAAGCAATTCAGGGAGCATCTGATGAAAGAGAAATAAAAAGGCATATCCGGCGGGCGCAGAGATATACAGTCAATGTCCGGGGGAGTCAGATGAAAAAATTTGGCGGATTGATACAATCCGTAAGTGACAAGATATCAGATTTGTATATGGTATCTGCGACTGGAGCTTACAATATGGAGTATGGGATTACACCGGAGTGGGAAACGCTTATATTTTAAAACAGAAGAGGAAGGAAGGGGAATATGGACAAGCCTAATATTATTGAATACAGTGTATTTGGGAGATATGCGCTGTTTACGGATCCGCTGTCTAAAACAGGCGGGGAGAAATGCAGCTATCAGATACCTACTTATCAGGCACTGAAGGGAATAACGGAATCCATATACTGGAAACCTACAATAACATGGATTATTGATGAGTGCCGTATTATGAATTTGATTCAGACAGAATCGAAAGGGATAAGACCGATTAAATACAGCGGCGGCAACGATTTATCCTACTATACATATCTTCGCAATGTAGAGTATCAGGTAAAAGCACATTTTGAATGGAATGAAAACCGGAAAGACTTGGAGAAGGACCGTAATGAAAATAAGCATTATGATATTGCAAGAAGGATGGTTGAAAGGGGCGGAAGAAGAGATATTTTCTTAGGGGCAAGAGAGTGCCAGGGGTATGTGGAGCCTTGTACATTTGGCAAAGGAAAAGGGGCATATGACGGAGAGGGTTTATCTTTTGGTATCATGGTACATGGTATCACTTATCCTGATGAAGCCTCCAGAGAAGAAGAAAAAGGGAAAATGACAGTTCGGCTCTGGAATGCACAGATGAAGGATGGCATTATCCACTTCCCGCGTCCGGAAGAATGCGAGATCAGGCATGTTCTACGAGATGCAAAGCAAAAGGAATTTGTTCCGGAACAAAATTTCAAAGGGCTGCAGGAATTTGAGGGAGGTGATTTGTTTGGCATGGCTAAAGACTTTGGCTGAAACGTATGACGTTTATGAAGACCTGGCAGGGATTGAGAAAAATAATCAGGCAGTATTGCTGCCAATCTCCCACTCGACTTTTAATGCGCAGATTGAAGTGACGATTGATCAGGATGGTATTTTTCAAAATGCAAGAAAGCTTGATAAAGGCAAAGATGTAGTTACGATTATTCCCGTCACCGAAGATTCAGCAGCTAGAAGCAGCGGCATTGCACCGCATCCTCTGTGTGACAAGCTTTGCTATATCGCCGGTGATTATACCAAGTATACCGGAGACTGTAAAGAAAAATATTATGAAGCTTATATGGAGCAGCTAAGGGAATGGGTGGAGTCTGAATACACACATCCTATGATACAGGCAGTGTATCAATACCTTAATCAGAAATCACTCATACGGGATTTGACAGCAAGCAAAGTATTGGAATTAGATCACGATGGAAAGCTTACAGATCATGAGAAAATACAAGGCTTAGGGCAGACGGGAGTTAGTGTTCGATTTAAAGTTTTAGGAAGCAGCATGCCGCAGGAGGTGTGGAAGAATCAGGAACTGTATAAAAATTATAATAAACACTATATGCAAAAAACAGGCGGAAAGAAATTATGCTACGCATCTGGAATGATAGAGCCATGTTCAGATAAGCATCCTGCCAAGATACGACACAGTGGTGATAAAGCAAAGCTGATTTCAGGGAATGACGAATCTGGTTTTACCTACCGCGGAAGATTTACAACAAAGGAGCAGGCGGCTGCTGTTGGATATTATACTTCCCAAAAGGCGCACAATGCCTTAAGATGGCTGATACAGAAACAGGGGTATACGCGCGATAATTCGGCAATCGTCTGCTGGATGGTAAACAGGGACATGCAGGTGCCTGATATGATGAAAGATTCCATTAACGCATATGGTGATATAGAGGATTTTGATTTCGATTTTGATAAAATTGATACAGAGATTTCGAGTACGCAAAAGCATGATACAGGGAAATACTTTGCAGAGCAGTTTCATAATGCCATAAATGGTTATACCGGAAAAATCAAAATTGATGACAAGATAGCAGTCATAGCGTTGGACGCGGCAACAACCGGTCGGCTCTCGGTGGTATATTATGATGAAATGGGGGGCAGACAATATGTAGATGCAATATTGCAATGGCAGCAGCATTGTAAATGGCGCCGAAGCGTAAAGGTGGGAAGGGCGGAAGAGAATAGAAAAAGAATTACTTGTGAATGTACACCCGCTCCCAGGGATATGGCGCTTGCAGCATTTGGGGTACAGCGTTCGGAATGGCTGGATGCCGATGAAAAACTTCTAAGAGCTACGGTAAATAGACTTCTTCCATGTATAACGCAGAGGGGAATACGGATTCCGACGGATATAATCAGAGCGGCGGCGCGGCGGGCATCCATGCCGCAGACAATGAATGATTTTGTCTGGTACAATGATGTGCTTTGTGTTGTATGCGCAATGATACGATTTAATTACGAACAAGGGGGAAAGAGAATGGAAAAATTTCTGAGCGATAATGTGAATGACAGGAGTGTTTTGTTTGGAAGGCTGCTGGCGGTATATGATTATATGGAGCAGAGGGCAATGTTTGAGTATGACGATAACGGTAAAGTAAAAGATAGACGTACGACCAATGCCAAGCGCTATTGGAATGCCTATAGCAGCAGACCAGCCAGAACTTCAAAAACAATAAGGCAAAATCTGATTGCCTATGAAAGAAAGTTGAAGGAATATGAGCAGAGAAAGTTCGAGGAGTGGACAAGCGAGATTATGACGCACCTGGCAGGAAATGGATTTGATAATTCAGCCTTGTCGGAAATGTACTTGCCCGGTTATTATCAACAAATGGAATATATGAAAAAAGCGTTTTATAAAAAAGAAGAACAAGAATCTGAAAACTAACAGATAAAAAGAAAGGAAAAGGTGTTATAATGGGTAATTTTACAAACAAAATCGATTTTGAAGTGCTGGTAATGGTAAAGAATGCAAATCCCAATGGAGATCCATTGAATGGAAACAGACCCCGGGAGACATATGACGGGTATGGGGAAATATCGGATGTGTGTATTAAACGGAAAATCAGAAACAGACTGCAGGATATGGGAGAAGCTATTTTTGTGCAGAGCGATGAACGAGCTGATGATGGTTGTAAGAGTCTTGCGGACCGGGCAAAAAGTAATGGAGCTATGCAGACAGCATTAAAAGCGAAAGATAAAGAGGCTTATGCAAAAGCAGCATGTGAGACTTGGATTGACGTGCGGAGCTTTGGGCAAGTGTTTGCTTTTAAGGATGACAGTGTGTCTGTGGGGGTAAGAGGACCGGTTTCGGTTCATTCAGCATTCAGTGTATTGCCGGTATCGGTTGACAGTATGCAGATTACAAAAAGCGTTAATAGTGAGACGAAGGAGAAGAAATCATCCGATACAATGGGGATGAAACATAAAATAAGTTCCGCTTTATACGTTATAAAAGGCAGCATTAACCAACAGCTTGCAGAGAAAACAGGGTTTAGTGATGAAGATGCGGAGAAGGTCAAAGAGGCTTTACGCACGTTGTTCGTAAATGACAGTTCATCAGCAAGACCTGACGGGAGTATGGAAGTATGCAAAGTGTATTGGTGGAAACATAATTGCCCTATGGGACAATATTCTTCTGCAAAGGTGCACCGCCTTGTAAAAATTACGGCGAAAACAGACGATCCGAAAGAGTTTGAAGATTATAACATTGAGATAGATTCTTTGCCGGATTTGGCACTTGAAGAAATAGAAGGAATTTAACCATGTATGCAGAAGAAGATTATCTGATGCTTTCTGGGATACAGCATTTCGCGTTTTGCAGAAGACAATGGGCAATGATACATATTGAGCAGCAATGGGCTGATAATTATAGGACTACTGCCGGAGAACTTATGCATAAAAAAGCGCATGACGAGGGCTCCTTTGAAAAGAGAGGAAATATACTGACAATTAGAGGAATGCGTATTTCTTCCCGTGAGCTTGGATTAAGCGGGCAGTGCGATGTCGTTGAATTTCATCAGGACCAAAATGGAGTCAGCTTGTTTGGATATGATGGAAAATGGAATCCTGTGCCAGTGGAATATAAACGTGGTGCACCCAAAGAAAACAATGCGGATGAGCTGCAGCTTTGTGCACAGGCGGTCTGTCTTGAAGAAATGTTTCAGATAGATATAAAAGAAGGGTACTTGTATTATGGTGAGAACAGGCGTCGCAGCCATGTGGAATTTACAGATACTTTGCGCGATGAAGTTAAAAAAGCAGCAAATGAAATGCATGATTTATTCCAAAAAGGATATACGCCAAAAGTAAAACCATCCAAGAAATGTAAAGCATGCTCATTAGAAAAGTTGTGTGTTCCTAAATTGCAGAAGGCAGTTAAGGTCAGAACATATATTGAACAGGGCATTAAAGATAATACTTAAAAGCGATAGAAATGCTTGGGTGAAATTTACAGCAGGAGGGAATATGCGTAAATTATTAAATACTTTATATGTTATGACCGAGAATTGCTATCTGACTCTTGAAGGTGAAAATATTGTGATACAGGATGGCGAAAAAGTACTTGGAAGATTTCCGCTTCACACATTGGAGAATATTATATGTTTCACATATAAAGGAGCAAGCCCTGCATTGATGGGTGCCTGTGCGGAGCGGAAAATAGGCATGAGCTTTTTTTCACCCAGAGGAGCATTTTGGGCCAGGGTTATAGGAAAAGAATATGGAAATGTGCTGCTTAGGAAGGAACAGTATCGGATTTCGGATGATGATAGCAGAAGGATTGCATATGCTAAGAATATGATCGTCGGAAAAGTTTTTAACTGCAGATGGAGTATAGAGCGGACTTTGCGAGATCATGCATATCGCGTGAATGCAGAGAGACTTAAGCAGGTATCTAACATTTTATATGAAACATTGCCTAAGATAGATAGTACGATTAAACTAGATGAACTTCGAGGAATAGAGGGAAAAGCTGCTGAACAGTATTTTTCTGTATTTGATGAAATGATATTAAATCAGAAAGATGATTTTGCATTTATAACGAGAAATCGCAGACCTCCGCTTGATAATATAAATGCGATACTTTCATTTGCGTATACAATACTTGCCGGTGACTGTGCAAATGCATTATCAAGTGTTGGATTGGATCCATACGTTGGGTTTATGCATAGTGCAAGACCGGGACGGACTTCTCTTGCGCTTGATCTGATGGAAGAATTAAGACCAGTTTTGGCAGACAGATTTGTTTTAACCTTAATCAATACAAAGGCAATCCAGTCGATTCACTTTGAAAAACAAAAGGATGGAGCTGTCCTTCTGAATGAAAATGGCAGAAAAGTATTTTTCAATGCATGGCAGAACCACAAGAAGGAAATTATTACACATCCGTACTTAAAAGAAAAAATAGAATGGGGATTGGTTCCATATGTTCAGGCTCTTTTGCTTGCACGTGTTATCAGAGGTGATGTCGATGAGTATCCCCCTTTTTTATGGAAGTAGGTGTTTAGATGCTAGTGCTGATTACATATGATGTTTCTACTCAAAGTGCGGAAGGTAAAACGCGCCTCCGTAAGGTTGCTAAAGAATGCGTTAATTATGGACAGCGTGTCCAAAATTCTGTGTTTGAATGCATCTTAGATGCTTCACAGTTGTTACTTCTGAAAGATCGGCTGGTTTCGCTGATTAGTGAGAAAGAAGATAGCTTGCGCTTTTACTATCTGGGCAATAATTATCAAACCAAAGTGGAGCACTTTGGGAAAAAAACTTCTTATATGGCGGAGGGAGTTTTAATGATATAATGCTGCTGGTGCGAATGATAAGTGGACATGAATTTCTAAGAGGGTTCGCACCGAAAAAAGTAAGAAATAAGGTGAAACATGTATTTACAAATAAAATGATAATTCCAAAAATGTTAATATTGTATAATTATAGGAATTTTTATTAAGAAATATAGGTAATTTTTGCTTCACTCCCCTTGCGGGAGTGTGGATTGAAATTAAAGCTGCTCTTTGGTAATTTAACTCTTTCTGTGGTCACTCCCCTTGCGGGAGTGTGGATTGAAATTGTACGTGGTTATGCTCGTTATCTTTGTCACTTGGTCACTCCCCTTGCGGGAGTGTGGATTGAAATCATATAAAAATTTTAAC
>BLLW01000122.1 GCA_011959285.1 Lachnospiraceae bacterium
TATGTTGTCTGCCGGGGCGCGTCTTTTTTCTGTGTGGCTGTCCCCCTGCCGGGATATGCTATCCTATTCCTCACAGTAAGGCGGATTTATTTTGTTAATGCAAAAATGATACGTGGGTGGGGTATAATGTTGGTGGCAGATGGAAAAGAAAATGGATTTAATGAGGAAAAGGGCATGAAGGGAAAAGGACTGGTAAAGTATCTGGGAATCGGTGCAATTGTACTTTTGTTTGCTTTTACTATAGGACGAGGGATTGGGAACGGCAGTGACAGTGGGGGAATTGGCGCTGTTGAAAAGCTTGGGAATAGGATATGGGACAAGCTGGATGAGCAGGTTTTGGGAATTTGTGTGGCAGGCTTGGAGCCAGGGAGTAAGGAGGCGGCGATGGATGATGGTCAGGAGAAGAATGTGGGGAGTCCAAGATTGAATATTGACCCTGAACGGGCGGAGCTTTTGGTTACTGACGGCAGGGGAGGAGAATTGCATTTGGGGTATGCGGATAAGGAGACTTTTTTAAAGGATTTTGGGTTTGAAGGGGAGCCTTTTTACCAGTATGTGGATGAGGAAAGCGGCGCGCTTTGGATGGAGCTTTATTTTGATGAAGAAGCGGCAAAGGGATGTGGAATCAGATATTTTCCGGATGAGGGGCGGAAGGAAGCGGGTTTTGTCTTTAATTGTTCGTATAAACCGCTATATCTGGAGAACGATTACATTTTAAGGGGGAACGATAAAGAGGAAATTTATTCAAAGCTGACTTATGATGGATATGATCCAAGTAAGGATATGTGGATAGAAGATTTTCAGGAGCAGACAGAATATACTGCTGATGGAAAGATGAAACATTATATTGCCACCGGCTGGATGACGGATCTGGGTGATGAAAAAGTAATCAGTACATTGGTGGAGATGAACTTTGTATATCGGGAAGACGGCACTTTGCAAAGGAAGGACCGAAGTCATAATTTTGCATATGGGGGTACTTGGCATAGTATCATACATAGCTGTTATGACAAGCAGGAAAGACTGGTCTTTGAGGATTGTTATGTTACGCATGGAAGTGTGGATTATTACTACATTTATGATGGAGATGAAAAGAAGCCAGCTTATTATCTTGTGATTGACCATAACTTAAGTGATCTTTATGCAGAAATGTATTCCTGCCATGATGTTACTGGGGAGGAAAACGGGAAATGCTATGGAAAAATTGGACCGGATCTTTCGGAAAACGCATACGTTCAAGCTGTCAGGAAAGCAAATGAGACGATGAAGTATAATGGTGGCAGTGTCAGTCATACGTATTGTATGGATTACGATGGGGATGGGAAAAGGGAAGCGTTTGTTATTATTGGGGAATATCGGGATTGGCTGTCAGGGGAGCCTGGGGAAGACTTTATTGAAGGCAGTGCCTGGTTCGTTGACAGTGAAAAACGTGCGGTGTATTTAGATACCGCCGCCTTCAGAACTTATCAGGAGTATGTGTGGCAGGATGGAAAGGGATATTTATTTTTGCATCATTCCGTGGGACTGTCATGGGAGACCGACATTTATACGGCAAAAGACGATCAGCCATGTGAAATATTTACAGGGAGAACTGCATTGCTGGATGAGGACGGGCAGGTGATTCAGATACAGGATATTTATGACAGCACTTATGGTTTAGATGCAGAAGCCGGCTTCTGGTCGGGACACACGTGAAATCTCAAGCTAGGACGTTTGTGAGGGGAATGCGATTGAGTGTTTATTGCTTTTGAGGAAAGAAACGGATATACTGTAATTAAAGTGGGGAAGTGGTACAACAACGAGGATGTAAGAGGAGATTGGTAATGACCAGACCGATTGGCATTGGGAATCAGGATTTTGAAAAAATCAGGACAAATCATTATTTTTATATTGATAAGACAAAATTCATCCGGGAATGGTGGGAAGCGGCAGATGAAGTGACATTGATTACGCGTCCCAGAAGATTTGGCAAGACTTTAAATATGAACATGCTGGAGAAATTTTTTTCTGTTAGTTTTAAAGATAGAGGAGATTTATTTCAGGGATTGGATATATGGGAAGATGAAAAGTTCAGAAAAATGCAGGGAACTTATCCTGTTATTTTCTTAAGTTTTGCGGATGTGAAAGAGACCACGTTCCAAGGGGCGCGTCAAAAAATATGCAAGATTTTACAAATGTCCTATAACAAGTTTGACTTCCTGCTAGAAGAAGAAATCTTGAATGAAAATGAAAAAAGGGATTTTCAAAAAGTTTCAACAGATATGGAAAGCTATATGGCATCTTTATCCTTAAAAATGTTGTCTGATTTCTTATGTCGTTATTATGGAAAAAAGGTGATTATTCTTTTAGATGAATATGATACTCCAATGCAGGAAGCATATACGAATGGATACTGGGAGGAGCTGGCGGCTTTTATGAGAAGCCTTCTTAACTCTACTTTTAAGACAAATCCCTATTTGGAACGCGCTGTCATGACAGGGATAACAAGGATCAGCAAAGAGTCCATTTTTTCTGATTTAAATAACTTGGAAGTAGTAACGACCACCTCTGATAAATATGCGGACCGTTTTGGTTTTACGGAAGAAGAGGTGTTTGCAGCATTGGAGGAGTATGGTCTTTTTAATCAGAAACGGCAAGTAAGAGACTGGTATGATGGATTTGCATTTGGAAAAAGAAAGGATATTTATAATCCATGGTCTATTATTAATTTCCTGGATAAAAAGGAAGTGGGTGCCTACTGGGCAAATTCCAGCAGTAATAAGTTAGTGGAAAGGTTGATTAAAGAGGGGAGACCCAATATCAAAAAGGATTTTGAAGAGCTGCTAAGCGGCAGAGTTCTTACTATGGAGATTGATGAGCAGATTGTATATAATCAATTGTTTACAAAAAAGAACGCCGTGTGGAGTCTTTTGCTCGCAAGCGGCTATTTGAAAGTCGTCAGGAAGATATTCGTGGAGGGGACAGGACGCACACAATACGAACTGGCTCTCACCAACAAAGAAGTGTATATTATGTTTGAAAATATGATACAGGACTGGTTTTCTGGAAATGACGATTATAATGATTTTATCCGCGCATTATTGCTTGATGACTTAAAAGCAATGAACACATATATGAATAAAGTCACGGCAGAAATGTTCAGCAGCTTTGATACAGGCAAAAGACCTTCTGAGAAAAAGCCAGAATGCTTTTACCATGGCTTTGTGCTTGGATTGATGGTGGAGTTAGCTGATCAATATGTGATTACATCAAACCGTGAGAGCGGTTTTGGCAGGTATGATGTTATGCTGGAACCGAAGACAGATAAAGATGCCATAATTCTTGAATTTAAAGTACAGGAGGAGGACGAAAAGGAATTATCCGATACGGTTTTGGAGGCGTTAAGGCAGATAGAAGAGAAGAATTATCAGTCAAATCTTATTGCGAAAGGGATACCGGAGGAACGTATCCGAAAATACGGTTTTGCTTTCTGTGGGAAAAAAGTTCTTATTGGAAGTGCATCCGGATAAAGCATAATGGTGAGGCTGGAAAGTTGCGGCAGAGATAAGAAAAGGAAGAAAAATTCAGGATTATCATAGAATTTTTCTTCCTTTAGTTATTGTAGGGAAGAGAGGTCTGGCTAGTCGGATTTAACTTCTTTCCATAGCTCATTATAGAGCGTATCGCCTTCAGCGCCTAAATATTTAAAGGTCTCTAAATTTTCATATTGGTCAAGATCCGGAAAGGCAATCTTGGAATTGCGGATATCCTCATCTTCGATCAGCGCCTGTGCGGCAGTGTTGGGGGTGGAGTAGGTAATATACTCAAAATTCATAAGTGCAATATCTTCGCGGCACATAAAATTGATGAAGGCTTCTGCATTGTCCTTGTTTGGCGCATTTTTGGGGATGACCCAGGAATCGATCCATACATTTGTGCCTTCTTTGGGAATGACATATTCTAAATCTGCATTTTCCCGCTGGGTGTAAATGGCTTCACCTGAATAAATGACGCCAATGGCTGCTTCACCGCCAATCATTTTATCCCGGACCTGATCGATGACATATGCCTGAACCAGCGGTTTTTGATCGATTAAAGCATTTTTGGCAATTTCAAGCTCGCTTTCGTCTAATGTATTCATGGAAAAGTTATTTAATTTTAAAGAAACCATAAAGGCATCCCGGACAGAATCCTGCATCAGAATATTATCGGCATACTTTTCATCCCAAAGAACAGACCAACTGTCAATGGGACCATCCACCATGGTTTTATTGTAGAGAATGCCTACGGTGCCAAAGCAGTAGGGAACAGAATACTTGTTTTCAGGATCAAATTCTTTGGACTGGTCAAAATATTGCTGACCAATATTTGTGATGTTTGGAATGTTGTCAAAGTTAATTTCTGCAAGCAGATCATGATCGATCATTTTCTGAATCATATAATCAGAAGGACAGATGACATCGTAGGCGGTAGCGCCGGCTTCCACCTTAGGGTACATGATCTCATTGGTTTCAAATTCATCATAGACGACTTTGATGCCCGTTTCTTCTTCAAACATGGAGATTGTTTCAGGGTCAATATATTCTCCCCAATTGTAGACAATAACCTCCCCATTTTCTCCGCCTGAGCTGCCGCAGCCTGTTAGAAGGGAAGATAAAACGGTACATATGACAAGAACAGAACAAACGATTTTTTTCATTGCTTTCTCCTTTAAATAGATTTTGTTTTTTGCTTTTTATTTTCGGAAGGCGCTTTGTTGACTAAGAGCAGCAATACCAGCACCGTCACAAATATGATTGTGGAAAGGGCGTACATTTCCGGTTTGATTCCTTTTTTTACTTCTGTATAGATTTTGGTGGAAAGGGTGTCAACACCGGCGCCTTTGGTAAAGTGGGTGATGATAAAATCATCCAAAGACATGGTAAACGCCATCAAAAATCCTGAAAACACACCGGGCAGGAGATCAGGGAAAACCACCTTGAAAAATCCATATATAGGACCTGCGCCTAGATCCAGGGCGGCTTCGTATGTATGCGGATTCAACTGCTTCATCCGGGGCATGACGCTCAAAATCACATAAGGAATACAGAATGTGATATGAGAGAGCAGGATGGTTTCCATCCCAAAGCGCATCCCCATACTGATAAAAAGGAGCATAAAAGAAATCCCGGTAACAATATCGGCGTTGAGCATGGGAATGTTTGTAATCCCTATGATCAACGTTCTTGTACGTTTCTTCAGGTTCATAATAGAGATACAGGCAATGGTGCCGATTACGGTGGCAATGATGGAGGACGTAAATGCTATGAACAGCGTGTTGAACAGTGCCTGCAAAATTTCATCATTGCGAAATAACGCCCCGTACCATTTAATGGTCAGTCCGCCCCATTTTGCCCGGGTCCTGCTGGCATTGAAAGACAACACAATCAGCGTGACGATGGGGGCGTACAGGAAAATAAAAATCAAAGTGACATATAGTTTTTTAGCGGCATTTTTTATCATAGAACAGAGCCCTCCCCATCTTTGTCAAAAATAGAAGAGATGACCATATTTATAATGATAAATAACATCAGTACAATGGATAATCCGCTTCCCAAGTGCCAATTGCCAGCCTGGGTAAATTCTTCCTCCACCACATTGCCGATCAGCAGAATCTTACTTCCCCCAAGCAGTTTACTGATTACAAAGGTGGTAAGCGCAGGGATAAAGACCATGGTGATTCCGCTGATGATGCCGGGCAGCGTAAGGGGTAGGGTGATTTTGGCAAATACCTGCAGTCCATTTGCGCCTAAGTCTTTAGCAGCGTTTATCACATTGGGGTCGATTTTTACCAGAGCGTTGTATATAGGCAGCACCATAAAGGGCAAAAAGTTGTAAACCATGCCTAGTATAATGGCGTAGGGGGTGTTGATGATTGTAAGGGCAGGCAGATGAAGAAACGAAAGAAGGCTGTTTATGACGCCTGTTTTTTCGAGCAGAGTCTGCCATGCAAGGGTGCGGAGCAAAAAATTCATCCACATGGGAAGGATGAAGATCAGCACGATAAAGCTGTGCTGGTTCACATTTAGACCGCACAAAATCATTGCCAGAGGATAGGCAAGGAGAAGGCAGATCAGGGTGGAGATAAGAGATAAGCCTAATGCAAGATACAATGCCTTTGCGTGCTCCGGCGAGGAGATTGCTATGATGTTTTCCAAGGTAAAGGCGCCGCTTTTATCGGTAAAGCCGTAGTAAAATACCATGCACAAAGGGATGATGATAAATATGGCGGACCAGATAAAATAGGGGGTGCCCAGCAATTTTTTCTTATTCATTGACGCCCACAGCCTCCTCATCTTCAGAAGCGGGTTTATTCATGATTTGGATATTAAAGGGATCCACATCGATTCCCACCTCCGTACCCACAGGGAACATGCCGGTGGAATGAACCAGCCATTCATAACCTGCGGCAGTGACTTCCATTTCATAATGAACCCCTTTAAAAATCAAGTGAGTCACAGTCCCTGTCATTTTACCTCGGGCAGGAGAAGAGAGAATCACATCCTCTGGGCGAATCACCACATCCACGGGCTTATTGCACCCGAAGCCGGTATCCACACAGGGAAATCTGGTTCCTAAGATTTCTACCAGTTTATCCTCAATCATAGTTGAACTGATAATGTTACTGTCACCGATAAAGTCGGCGACAAAAGCATTTTCAGGTTCATTGTAGATTTTTTCAGGGGTACCGATCTGTTGGATGTAGCCTTGGTTCATGACCACGATGGTGTCGGACATGGTGAGGGCTTCTTCCTGATCGTGTGTTACATAAATGAAAGTGATCCCAAGTTCATTTTTCAGCCGAATCAATTCATACTGCATATCCTGGCGCAGCTTCAAGTCGAGTGCGCCTAAGGGTTCATCTAAAAGAAGAACCTTAGGTTCATTGACGATGGCACGGGCAATGGCGATACGCTGCTGCTGACCACCGCTTAGAGAATCCGGCATGCGGTTTTCAAAGCCTTCCAAATTGACCAGTTTTAATGCATATTTAATTTTATCATTTATGTAAGTTTTGCTTTTATTTTTAATCTTAAGCCCAAACGCAATGTTTTCAGCGATGGTCATATGGGTAAAAAGCGCATATTTTTGAAAGACGGTGTTCAGTTGCCGCTTGTTGGGAGGAAGTTTGGTGATATCCTTACCGTCGAAGATGACACTTCCCGTATCAGGGGTCTCGAATCCGCCCAAGATGCGCAGGGTAGTTGTCTTTCCGCATCCGCTGGGACCGAGGAGGGTTAGAAATTCATTTTCGCGGATATACAAATTTAAATCGTCCAGAACCATCTGACCATCAAAGGATTTACTGATATTTTTAAGATCGATTAAAATTTTACTCATAATAATGCTCCCTTCTGACCGGTTAAAAGCTGGGAGGGCTGCTTACCCATATAAGGACGGCGCCCGTTTTATTGTCTGCCTTTAAATAGTGGGATCGTTTCGCTATAAAGTAGAATGATTCTCCTTTTTTGACTTTTATGGTCCTGGTCCCAAGAATTAAGGAAACACTTCCAGATAGAACATAACCAAATTCTTCCCCTTCATGAGGATTATCAGGGTAAGTGCTCCCGCCAGGAGATAAGGTTAGCCGTATGGGCTCCATCATATTCTTCTGAGCGTTTGGGATGATCCATTCAATCTTATTTTTAAGTTCTTCATCTATTTTTTCAAAGTAATCCGTTTCCTTAAAAGAAATCTGCGTATCCTCCGAATCATTAAAAAATTCTTTCAAGTCAGTGCCGAGACACTGCAGGATATCCATGAGGGTAGTAATGGATGGAGAAGTCAAGTCACGTTCTAACTGTGAGATAAACCCTTTTGATAGCTCGCAGCGATCAGCCAGTTCCTCTTGCGTCAACCTTTTCTGACAGCGCAGATCCCTAATCTTATTTCCGATATTGATTCCATTATTCATAAAAAGCCCCGTCTTCCTGAATGCCAACTATAATAAACTGAAAGTTTAGTAAAACTAAAC
>BLLW01000123.1 GCA_011959285.1 Lachnospiraceae bacterium
AGGTCCAATATCGCTTGCATTCACCACACGGATTTAGATGGAAAGGATGGGAATTTATGCAGGAAAGAATAAATGCGATGGAAAATGAAAAGGTGTCGGTGCCGGTCAGTGAAAAATATATGCTGACCATCCGGGAGGCATCGGTCTATTTCAATATCGGGATCAAAAAGATGAGACGTCTGGCGGAGGATAATGCCGGACGCTTCGCAGTTTTCAGCGGGAACAGGTATCTCATCATCCGCACAAAATTTGAGAAATTCGTGGAGGAATGTTCCGCGATATAAATCCCTTTTATTTGCCGTAAGTAGTTGACTTTTGCGGGCTTTAGAGTGATAGATGTCATGACCGGGAAACCCGGCAGACAGAAAGGAGGAAAGCCAGAATGAAGAAACCATCACCGGAACTAAAAGACGTCCTGAACCCGGAGGAGGCAGTACGGTACTTTGGGTTCAGCAGGAGGAAATTTTTCGGGATGCTCAGGGAAGGAAAGTTTAGAAAGTACACTGCTTTATACGGCAGGCGCAGGCTGATCCTGCGGAGGGAATTTGAAAAATATCTGGAAGAGAACCCGGAGGTAAAGGAGGGGCTGCTAAATGGCGGGAAAAGCAAAGTCACGGCGTGATTCCAAACACCGCGTCCTACGCAGGGGAGAATCCATCCGCGCGGACGGAAAATACCAGTTCAAGTACCATGTAAACGGCAGGCCGCATTTCGTCTACAGTTGGCGGCTGGAGCCAACAGACATCCTCCCGGTGGGGAAGAAACCCTGCTTATCACTGAGGGAGCTGGAGAAGCAGATCGGGTATGACCTCGATTCCCTGTCAGACCCTTTGGGGAAGAACATCACGGTGGGGGAGCTGGTGGAACGCTACCTTGCAATGAAAACGGCGGCCAAACCGAACACACTCGCGAATTATAAGTTTGTGCAGAACATCCTTAAAGGCGAGACATTTAACGATAAAAAGATTTCGCAGATCAAGACATCGGACGCAAAGCTGTTCCTGATCAAGCTGCAGCAGGAAGGGAGGCATTACAGCACCGTCAAGACGGTGCGGGGCGTCCTGCGCCCGGCTTTCCAGATGGCGGTTGACGATGATGTGCTGATGAAGAACCCCTTCGGCTTTGAGCTTGCCGGGGTGGTGGTCAATGACAGTGTGACGAGGGAGGCCATCACAAAAGACCAGATGCGGAAGTTTTTAAAATTTGTCCATGACGACAATGTCTACTGCAAGTATTACGAAGTGGTCTATATCCTTTTCCACACGGGGATGCGTATCTCGGAATTCTGTGGACTGACCCTCCGGGATATCGACTTAGAAAACAAGGTCATCAACATCGACCACCAGCTTCAGCGGACTTCGGCAATGAAGCTGGTCATCGAATCCACCAAGACAAATGCCGGGACAAGGAAGCTGCCCATGACGGAGGACGTGGCGCAGTGTTTCCGGGCGATCATCGAGGACAGGGAAGAACCGGAGTACGAGAGGGTGGTGGAAGGATATGCCGGATTCCTTTTCACGGATAAGAACGGATACCCGGAAGTAGCCATGCATTGGGAACACCGCTTCAACCATATGGTCAAGCGGTACAACGATATCTACCGGGTGCAGATGCCCAACATCACGCCCCACGTCTGCCGCCATACCTATTGCAGCAACATGGCAAAGTCAGGCATGAACCCCAAGACGCTCCAATACCTAATGGGGCATAGCGACATCGGGGTGACGTTAAATACCTACACCCATCTTGGGCTGGAGGATGCCACGGACGAGCTGCGGCGGATGGAAGATTTGGAGAACGCCAGAAAGGAGCTGGAAAAGAACAAGGAGGAGAAGCCCGTATCACAGAAGATGTTCCGGGCGATCTGAATAAAGAGAGTTTTGCGCCCTGCTTCGGCAGGGCATTTTTTAATTTCCTACTCCCCAAGTTTCATAATTTATAGTAAAATGGTGTGTGAGTTTAGATGTTTATAAAATGAGGTATGCTGGAGGATATACGAGTGAATTTGAAAATAGAGGATTTAATGAAGAAGATTGGATTGCCAAAAAGATATTTTAATAATAACTTTATTATTTCGGAAAAGTTTAGCGAAGAAAAAGAAAAATTTCTATCTCTCATTAGGCAGTGTAACGGAGATGAATTTGATGGTGATAAAAAAACGCAACTAGAGGAAAGTATATCGCAAATTATAAAAGTTGCAGACAATATTTCAAATATTATTTTAGATATTTTTAACTATTATGAAAACGCAGATTACAAAAGGACGCAGGAGCTGATGGATGAACTTATGCTCCAAATAGAAAATGATATTTTTATTGGTTCAATTGATGATCGAGTTTGTATAAATTGTAATGGTGACAATTGTTATACAAGGTTTAGGATGACTCCTGGATATCGGTTTTTTAGAGTGAGGGCTGTTGATTATGAATCCTCATCCATTCAGAAAAATGCAGATGAACTTTTTCATATTCCGCTTTCTAAACGAGCATATTCTAATAATGAACGCTTTAGTTTGGTAGGATTCCCTAGTTTATATTTATCAACTATGTTACCATTGGCATGGCAAGAATGTGGATATCCGCAAAAATACTACTATTCTGAATATCAATATAAATATAGCATAGATCAGAGTTCGGGGAAAAGATTACTTGAAAACGAGTTCAAATTTCTTTTATTATATTCGCCAAGTGAGATTGCTATTTGGGGAATGTCAATAAAATATAACAATTTTGCATTGTGGCTTGAAGTTATAAAAAGATATTTGAAAACTTATCCTTTGATTTTGGCTTGCTCTTTTGTTAATCAAAGCGGAAAAGTGCCGTATAAACAGGAATATATTATACCGCAGATGCTTATGCAATGGGTACAACGGAACAGTTCAAAGGTTCAAGGAATAGAATATTTTACTTGTGCGGATATAAGTATGAGAACAAGTGAATGGTGTGCTTATAATATTGTAATTCCTGCCATACCGCCATATGATGATAAAAAATATAGTATTCCGTTAAAGGAAAAATTTTGTTGGACTGTTCCTCAATATTATTCAGTCCCTATTTTGGATAAAAGTTATAATGAGGCAGATCGTGAATACATATACAATCTGGTTTCAAAAATTAGAAACGCTATGAGAAGCTTTTCGTTTCCAGACAACTATCATGCCGCATTAATAAAAATGATAAATGTATGTGGATGCTTAATGAGTTTATTGGAAAACCAGAGTGCCATTGATATGCAGTTGGTTTTGCAAATTTTAAATTCCCTTTCCGAAAATATAAGCGGAATAAGGCGCTTGCAATTAGACAAAGACATTGAAAAAGAAATAAGGAATGATGAGCTTGTGGGTGAGAAAGAGTTGAAGGATGCTTGTTGTTCTTTTCAAGAAATATATAATAGCTTTGTAGACAACTCAAGTTTTTCAGAATGTATTGAACGAATAATTAGTAAACACAAAGATTTTTGTTGGAATGATTTACACCCTCACTCTGAAATCATTTTAATATGTTATAGAGATTATGAAAAAGATGATCCGATAAAATGGCTTAATGAGAACCATGTATTACATAGCATATTTAAAATTGATTCTAGCGGCAAGTCCATAGAATATTTAAAGAAAATAGCTTTAGATGCAGAAGTATCCTTAGATGATTTTTGGGGATGCCATGTGGAAGATGATGAGTGGATAAAAGATAATATGGATAAAGTAAAAACACCTATATTTGTAAAAATAAGTGATGTAAGTATATATTCAAAACCCGAAACCAAATCTGTTGAAATAGTAAGTATTGGATTTGACAAAGACATTCTCTTTGATAAGTTGTTATGCTAAAATATCAGAGTAGTAAAAACCCCCAATTCCTACTACGTTTTTACTACGATTGACGGAATCAATATACCCCGTTTTGCCCCGATTTGCCATTTTCGTTACATTTTTCACAATCTCCACGAAAAAAGCAAACCTCGCAAATTGCGCCAAAACACGGCAATCGAGGCATTTTAGGAAGGAGAAACAACATGATTAAAATACTTTTCGTGTGCCACGGCAGGATTTACTGTTCAGAATAAAAAGTCTCAAATCGTCTTAAATACTTCTATAAATAGTAGTTCTTATGTTTCATTCTCAATTTTACCAATGATTTACCAATATTTCTGGAGAGTCAGACTTGCAAAAAATAAGCCAGAATGAGGAGATTAAAAATATGAGCGAATTGAAACCAAGAATAACAGAAAACGGAATTGATTATATCCTTGTCGGAGATTACTATATCCCAGATTTGAAGCTGCCGGAGGAACACCGTCCTATCGGAAAGTACGGACGGATGCACCGGGAATATTTAAGAGAAGTCCACCCAGCCAGATTGAACACACTGATACTGACCGGAGAATTGTGGACATATCTTGCAGACCTGAACGAACAGGCACAGGAACGGTTAGACACTATCATGGAGCAGATGAAAGCTACCGAGGGCGTGACAGAGGAATTAAAGCGTACTTCTCAAATGGAATGGGTGCAGCGTTGCAATAACATCCGTAACCGGGCAGAAGAAATTGTTCTGCATGAGATGATCTATTCATAAGGGTATGATATAGGGAAACGATATCTGAAACATGGTATCGTTTCCTGTTTTTATAAATATTTGTGTAACAGAAAATGGGTGTAAGGTTGACATTACAAGAAAAAACATATATAATTATTGTAATGTTAACCTTACTTTTGGAGGAACTATGAAAAACAGAATAAAAGAATTGCGAGAACAGCGAGGGCTGACGCAAGAGCAATTAGGAGAACTGGTTGGAGCTTCAAGGCAGGCGATAAATGCCATAGAAACAGAAAAATTTGAACCATCTATCTGGCTTGCATATGATATTTCTAAAGTATTTGAGTGTGCCATTGAGGAGGTATTTTTATTTGATGTAAGTTTGAGAAAATCAAGAGCTGACAGCAGCAGACAGGAGGTAAAAAGTGGCAACAAGATTTCTTCGCTATGACAGCGACCCTATATTAAGAAAAAAATGTAAAGCTGTCCTAAAAGTTGATGATAAAATCAGGCAGCTCTTAGATGATATGCTTGATACATTACATGAAACAGAAAATGGAGCTGCACTGGCAGCAAATCAGGTTGGCGTTTTGAAACGGTTGGTTGTCATTGATTTTAACGATACACGATTAAAACTTGTAAATCCGAAAATGATAAGCCAAAGCGGTGTGCAGGAATGTGTTGAGGGATGCCTTAGTTTCCCGAACCGTTTTGTAAAAACAATTCGTCCACAAAAGGTCACGATTCAGGCACTCAATGAATATGGAGAGGAAATTATAGTTGACGGAGAAGATGAAATGGCAAAATGCTTCTGCCATGAGCTGGAACATCTGGACGGTATGATTTTTTTAGATAAAGCGATTGAAGAACTTTCTGTTGTGTAGTGCAAATTCATAGATGCCGTTTCGGAAAAAGAAAAGGAGTTTTATGAGCAAAGTTATTATGATGTGCGGCGTATGTGGTTCTGGAAAGACTACTTACGCCAAGAAAAAAGAACATGAAGGATATATCAGACTTTCCATTGATGAAGAAATGTGGAAACTTTATGGGAGAAAGGGAATTGATTATCCGGAAGAACAATATGAAAAATTGTCAGAACAGGTGGAGGCTGCGCTTCAAAAAAAGCTGCTGTCCCTGATTCAGCAGGGAAAAGACGTTGTGATTGATTTTAGTTTCTGGAGTAAGGAAAATCGGAATTTTTATAAAGAGCTGATCCAAAAAGCAGGCGCTGAAACGGAACTTGTCTATATGAAAGCCAGTAAGGAGCTTTTGCAAAAAAGACTATATAAAAGAAATCAGGTCTTAAATGCCAATTCGCCGTTTGTGATAACAGATGAAATATTGGAACATCATTATCACGCATTTCAGGAGCCATGCGGCGAAGGAGAAAAAGTAATTTTGCAGAAAGAGGATATTATACAGTATTCAAAAGAAGAAAGTAAAGCAATCTGGAATCAGAACGCTGAATTTTGGGATTGTTCAATGGGGGATGAATCAAATGATTTTCACAGAGAAGTTGTCCGTCCAAAAGTAACAGAGCTTCTAAATCCTGATCCAACAGACTATATTTTAGATATTGCCTGTGGGAATGGAAATTATTCTGCATATCTTGCAGAAAAAGCTGTCTCTGTTTTGGCTTTTGATTATAGTGAGAAAATGGTGGAACTGGCAAAAAAGCGCCAAAAACGGTATGCTGATCACATTGAGTTTTGTGTAGCAGACGCTACGAATGAAACAAGTCTGATGGCATTAAAAAGAAATAAGCCATTTACAAAAGCAGTCTCAAACATGGCGGTCATGGATATTACAGACATTAAGCCGCTTTTTACCTCTGTTTATAAATTGCTTGAGGATAACGGAGTATTTGTATTTGCGACACAGCACCCCTGTTTTGTAACGCTTACAGAAAAATATATGACGCCGCACAGCTATTACGATATTGCGATTGAAGGACAGCCACAAAAACAATGTTATTATCATCGTTCTTTACAGGATATTTTTAATCTGTGTTTTGATACTGGCTTTGTCATAGACGGATTTTACGAAGAATGCTATTTTAATAAAGAAATCCCGGATATTATCATTGTCAGAGCCATAAAAATTGAGAGGTAGATAGTAGATTTGCTATTTCCTGTAATTGTAAAAAAACTTAAAACTATGGAGGTATCTATTTTGATTATAAGACAAGAAAGACCAGAAGATTATGATACGGTATATCATGTTGTAAAAGAAGCATTTGAAAATGCTGAATATACAGATGGAAATGAACAGAACTTAGTTGCTGCGTTAAGAAAAAGCAAATCGTTTATTCCGGAACTTTCTCTTGTTGCTGTCGAGGACGAAAAAATTGTAGGACATATTCTTTTTACAAAAGCAGTTGTTCAAGGGGTTGAGGTTCTTGCGCTTGCCCCTCTTTCTGTATTACCCGATTATCAGAACAGGGGAATCGGATTATCTTTGATGAAAGAAGGACACAGTATAGCACATAAATTGGGATATGAATATTCAGTTGTTTTGGGACATTCCAAATACTATCCAAAGGCAGGATATATTCCGGCAAGTGAGTGTGGAATAAAAGCGCCATTTGAAGTTGACGATGAAAGTTTTATGGCACTTAATCTTAACGGAAGTCAAAACAAATTAAATGGAGTTATTGAGTACGACAAGGCTTTTGGGATATGATGTAAAAAATTAGAAGTTGGAAAGGTAAAACATAGATGAATCAAGGTAGAATTATTGTAATCACAGGTTCGCCGGGAACAGGGAAAACTACAACGGCATCTGCTGTTGCAAAAGAATCAGATTTGGAAAAGTCTGTGCATATGCACACAGATGACTTTTACCATTATTTGAGTAAAGGGGCAATACCACCACATTTGCCAGAATCAAATGAGCAAAATTTGGTTGTCATTGAAGCATTTTTAGAAGCTGCGAAGCGATATGTTCGTGGTGGATATGATGTAATTGTAGATGGCATTGTAGGACCGTGGTTTTTAGAGCCGTGGCTCAACATTGTTCAAGAGCATTATGAAGTACACTATATCGTTTTAAGGGCAAGTAAAGAAGAAACTATGAAGCGAGCTATCGAACGCTCAAAGTTAGATAGAGAAACAAATGTTGAATTAGTTGAAACAATGTGGAAACAATTTTCTAATTTAGGAATCTATGAATTAAATGTTATAGATACAACTGCGCACTCAATCAAAGATACTGTTTCAGCAGTAAAAGAAAAAATCGTAAGCGGTACGGCTTTACTATTTTAGAAAATTCCAGTTTGCCGTTCTGATTTTCAACTGAATAACCACAGCACAAACCGCTGCTACATGGGAGCCAACAAACCATGCAACAGCGGTTTTTCCTTACCTTTTTTTCCTCTGGCTGATAGGCGTTCCCATTTTCTTTGATTTTTTGAGAATCCGA
>BLLW01000124.1 GCA_011959285.1 Lachnospiraceae bacterium
TCTGTCCACACTTATATACTAACACCATGTATCGGTATCATCCCGAAAGGATTTTTCAAGAGGGAAAGCATTCCTGTCCCATGCTCCCTGCGATATTGCTGAACCTCCATCACATGGTAATACGCTCCGGGATACCTCGCCTGCCACATATCCTTAAAACTCATCCCCGATACATCTGACTGCCCTGCCGCCTCTATGCCGTCCATGCCTTCCATCTGTATGTCAAGGAAAACGATGTCAAACCGTCTCCCCGATGCGAGCAATTCCTCTCCCGTGGCATAGGCTTCTATGCGGCTTTCCGGCTGCTGTTCCTCCACCAACCCGCATATATGCTCCCTGATTGCTTTCTCGTCATCCACAACTGCAATATCCAAAATCCATCACCTCAAATCCTAAAGGTATTCACTTCTTACATCGGCAGAAATTTTCCGTTTTTCGCCATTCGTCCGATATAGGGGCGGCTGCCCCGCAAGGCGGCGGTTAGCTTTTGTATATTATTAACATTCACTTCTGCATCACATCCATGTCCCAAATCTATCAGAAATTCGTCTATAGGCTCAATTCCTTTTTCAATCCATGTAAAGCCCAAATAAAACTGATACTTCCCATAAATATAAAAAGCATGAACACAAATACCATGCTATTTGTGCTGACAGTTCCGTAAAGTATCAGATCACGCAATACGTTAATCACATGGGTAAACGGATTGATGTTAATTGCAATCTTTAATATGCCGCTGATACCGTCTGCCGAGAATAATGCTGTACTAAGGAAGAATACAGGCAGTACAATTGCGTTCATCACGGTTTCATATATTACCTCGTTTGGCAGAATTAGACTTATTCCATAAGCAAGCCCCGCCATAAAAAATGCTGTCAGAAACACCAGTATCAAAATCAGAAAAATTCCTGTTATACCAGTGGCAAGCCTTACATGAAAAAGCAGACTAACACACCCCATTATTCCCACTTCAAGGAAAGTGCATAATACCGCTTCAAGAAGCTGTCCTAAAACAATAGAGCTTCGTTTAATAGGTGCAATCAATACCCGATAAAAGCTACCGTCCGACTTCATCATATAATTCATAATTCCGCTGCTGCTGCAAGTAGAAAAACTAACTAAAACCACTAAGCCGGGAAGAATAAATGCGGTATAGTTTTCTATCCCTGTATTTTTCATAGTCTGCCCGGCAACAGCACTGTAAAGCACAAGCCACAAGATAGGCTGTAAAATTGTAATTACAATGGTAAATGAGTTATGAAAACGCCATTTTACATTTCGGTGCAAAATTGTGAATACACTCATATATATTCCCCCTGTCCGCTCTGTGTCAGCCGTAAAAAAACATCTTCTAAAGTTGGCTGTGCAATCTCTATTCCTTGAAAGGGAATGTGACGTTCTGCCAAAAACGATATTACACACTCCATATCTGATTGTGTATTAGGTGAATGAATGATGATTGCCGAATTATGCACAATCATTTTTTCTTGCTGGAAAAAGCTCTTTAATATCTCCATGTATTCTTTTGCATCCTCAATATTATGGAATTGTACCCGTATCGTGTTTTCCCGAAGTAAAGAGCGTAATTCAGTTGTTGTCCCCTGCTTTACAGCTTTTCCGTCTTTCATAATACAGACGTTATTACTTAAACTATCTGCTTCTTCAAGATAGTGTGTTGTGAGAAAAATAGTGGTTTCAAAATCACTACGGATTTGTTTCATCATTTCCCACATAGAAATACGGGATTGAATATCCATACCAACAGTTGGCTCGTCCAAAAAGAGAATTTTAGGATTTGACATCATGTTAAGGGCAATATCAAGGCGGCGTTTTACGCCCCCGGAATAAGATGATACGGGATATTTCCGATAGCGTTCCAATCCAAAATCCGTAATGAGTTTTTCCATTCTCTTTTTGGCTTCTGTTTTCGGGATTTTATATAAGCGGCTTTGGAACAGCATATTTTCTTCTAATGACAAATGGGTGTCGATTGATGTTTGCTGTGCAACACAAGCAATCTGTGAACGTACCCACGCAGCGTCTGTATAAATGTTTCTTCCCAGCATAGTTACTTTTCCAGAAGTAGGACGTATATAAGTTGTCAATATGCGGATTAAGGTGGATTTCCCCGCCCCATTTTCCCTAACAGCGAAAAGATTTCCCCTGCTTTAACCGAAAGGGATAAACCCGAAAGTGCCTGTACGCCATTTTTATACTGCTTTATAATATTTTCCGTTTCAATAGCATACATGAGCTATTCCCCCTTAATTGGGAACTGAATTTCTGTGATATATTTGTCCGGGTTTCCTTTCAGAAATATTCCGGGAGCCTTTATAAATACTTCCCGAAATGGCGGTGTCAGTAGCAGTCCGTTATCTGCTGCATACTTATCAATGGCAGCATACGCAAAAGAAAGTGTTTCATAAGAGCCAATATGAGTAACGCATATCGCTTTTATGCGGGGCATTTCTTTTACTTCAATGCCGTTTCCAACAGGGTTTTCTGCGGTGGGTACGCACAATTCCATTTCTCCCTGTTTTGTTTCCGGATTCATGGATAAGTAGCTAAAAAACGGCGCACCATTCACTTTCCCGCGAATTGACTTAAAAACATTGGGAAATACCCTGTTTGCTTCGGTAGCAATGCCTTTATACTTCATGTAAGCAACACGAACAGGCGGGGTTTCCCGTATCTCGATTTGATATTGCATAGTTATTTCTCCTTTTCTCTTTTTACTGCTATCCATACTTCGGAATGACCATAAATCGGTTTTCCGTGGATAATAGGGTACACTTCAATATCCGGCAGTCCGGCATATTCATAGCCGGAAAAAGGAAGCCATTCCGTATAAAACCGTTTGAAAACATCTTGCACATTTTCTTTAAAATGCCCGTCATTTTGAAAGACCACCCATGTTGTAGCTGGGATTTCATGCTGATACATTCCTGTGGGAGCTTCTTTGCTTGTGGCAGCGGCTATATAATAGAAAATGTTGTCCAGGTCATGGTAAACGCTTATGCCTAAAATTCCTTTGGGATTTTCATTTGATAACAGGCATATATCTGAAAACTTATTTTCGTCAAGAGTGTCCTTCCAAAATTTGGGTACTATTCTCTGATTTTCTTCCATATCCTCGGTCAAAGATGTACGAATGCCAACAATTCTAATAACTCCTGTTTCTGCAATGTGATAGGACATAGCATTTCCTCCTGTGATCTTTACGGAAAATCTAATTGGTGGATAAGCATTTAAGGTACTTCCCTTATTTTTAGCAGCAGCCGGTGTTATTCCGTGAACACTTTGAAATGCTCTGTTAAAAGATGTTGGAGAGGTATAGCCATATTTGAGGGCAACGTCTAACACCTTTTTGTCTGTCCGCTGTAATTCAAAAGCAGCCTGTGACATTCTGCGTTTGCGTATGTACTCTGAAAGAGAAACACCAGCCACATAGGAAAACAAACGCTGAAAGTAATAGGTTGAACAACACGCAATGCGGGCTGCTTCCTCATAAGATATTTCTTTATCAAGATTATCTTCTATGTACTCTATGGCGTTGCTTAGATTTTTCAACCATTCCATTTTTTTACCTCCTGCAAATCAGTCTAAACCAAAAAACAATTATATTCCTCGCTTTTCATGCGCTCTTTTGTAAACTTTACTATATTAAAAATTTTGATGCAATCTCCTTTAGCTATTTGTGACGCTAAAACAAAAAAAGAGCCATTGCACAGCCCTTTTCTCATTTTGTCACTTATTTATTTATTTTTTACCGTTTTATCAATATACAAACACGGAAATAATGTAACTTTGAAACCTATGTAGCGCTGGAAGTGCCGTTTTACGGGCTTTGCAGGCTTTCCGTGTCCGTATCTGCCGGGGAAGGAGACATTCTGACAAAATATGACACCCCCCCCCACATTTCAACAGCATTTGCATGCAAATAATACCCCTTTTACCAAAGCTTTCATTTTTTCTTTTAGTTTGTATTTACTTCTGCAGCGAAAATTTTGCTGCATAATTCTGTATATTCATCATATGAAATTTCAGCTCCATTCAATGTATATTTTATTCCAGCTTCTGCATTATTTGGGTCAAATTCCTCACCGAAATTCATTTCTGCAGTTAAGTTATCAGCTCCTTCAAATTTTTCCATATGGTAAAATTCAAATCCTGCACTCGATCTGTTACTGTACATGATCCATACCGCTCCATTATAGTAAGTATAAGAAAGAATGAGAGCAGTGCCTTCTCCTGCAGCAAATTCATATACCTTGTCGTCGCGCGCATCAAGGTATATCCCACCATAAGGTCCATTAATAATCAGTTCGTTTTCTCCATCATTGTCAAGATCGACTTTCTCTCCAATAGAATATGCATCCCATTCCTCAGAATCCAAATTTAAATCGCTAACAGAAAATGTCGATGCCGAATCTTCAGAGTCAACTGCGTCTGCCAATCCATTGATAAAGGAATCTAATAGTTCATCTGCCGCTGCTTCCGAACCTGTATCCGCAGCATCCTGCATATTACTTTCCTGCTGGTTTGCCGAAAAATCATCTATGTTAGGAACATCTGAGGTTTTATAAAATCTGTATTCACTTAATCCCGCAAAATCAAGCCATTCCTGACCAAAAATGGTTACGACTGCGATATCCGCCTCCAACTTTATGACTCCATTCATCTCATTTCCACGAGGACCTGTTGCTGTAAATTCCAGCCCTTCTTCCGTAACTTTTCCCGCACCATCATAAAAACCCCAGAGCCTGAATAAATCTATCTGAATCTGATAAGTTCCATCATCATTTTTCTTTATTTCTAACGCCGGCTCGTCAACATCATAACTATTATATTCGCCCTCATACTCATATATGTCCGTCCTCACCTCTGTTTTCTTTGTGGCATGATATAAAAATTGCGCCTCTTCAAACCCTGCTTCTCCGTAATACACATTGATTTCATCTGTACTATATTCTAAAACATAATAGCTAAAGTTAACTGTATCGTCAGAAAATACCTGTTCGGGGTACTTTACATATATCCGATTATTTTCTATCGTTTCTATACTGGATGAATCAGCTAAAAAGCGACAGGAAGATTCAGATTCATAGTCGGAAATATCATATCCACTGGATGATTTTTGAATCATTAACTTACCGGTTCCATAATCCGATATATATTCATATTCTCCTGTCAGGTTTTCCAATTCTGCCAAATCTGAACCGATAATATTGTCATTTTGTGTTTTCTGAACTTCACCAGTGCTGCCGCCTGGTTCTGCAGTGCTGCTTATTACATTCGTTTGAGCGTCTTCTGAATTCTTCGCCTTCCCACAAGATGAAACTGTTAGCAGAACAGCCCCCATTATCATTGCCATTACCGCTTTTTTCATTACAGATTTTCCATTTAAATGCCAACCCTTAAGTAAAATGCCTTGTACCACTTCTGCTATCCTCCTGTAATATGATTAACACCATATTTATATCACAGTGAGAAGGAATATAAAATACTCCCTGTATAAACAGCACATATTTTGCATAAACGACACGAAATCAATCATCAAACCACATTCTCCATTTAAAAAACTCCTTCTTAAACTCTTTACTGTGAATCCTTCCAATTACTACCTTTAATCCGTTGCAAAGCGTAACTTCATGACTGTTTACCTTTTCAATATATTTTAAATTGACAATATATGACCGATGTATCTGAAAAAAGCCAAACCGAGATAAGCTTCGTGCGGCTTCAGATATCTGCCCTTCACATAAATAATCACTGCCATCCAACATGATATATCTTAGTTTTCTTCCATTTGTCTCAACAAGCAGAAGTTCATTCAGGCTTATCTTTATGCGAATCCCAGAGGTATCATTACAAAATACAATGCGCTCCTGAATTTTAGTTTTAAGGAAAAAATCAATCGCTTCATTGATTTCCTCTAAATGCATTTTATCGATATATCTGAATGCGTTCACTCTATAACCAAATCTGGCTAACTCTGTGTGTGATGTTAAAAAACAAACTTTACATTTATTTCCAAGATCCATCAACTGTTCCGCTATTTCAAAACCATCTTCCCCTTCTGCAAGTTCAATATCCAAAAACAACAAATCTGCATCTGCATTTTTCATAAAATCTTTTCCACTTTTATATGAATTGATTTGTGAAGAAATATTCTTATCCCTACAATATTTTTCGATAATCGTCTGTATCTTATCTCTCCATACCGCTTCATCTTCTACAATACCTATTTTCATCCCTTTTTCTCCCTTGGTATAGCAATACTGATTTGAAACAACTCTTCTCTATTTTCCACGATAGATTCCATATAACATTCACCGTGATACTTTTCAACAGTTGCAACAATATTTTTCATGCCAAAACCATGATTTTCCTTATCCTTTTTAAAAGTCATAAAAAAATCTGTTTTTGTATTGATTCTTTTGGCTACACTGTTACTGACAACAATAAAAATTTCTTCCTTATGTTCTACAAGTTCAACACGTATTCTGGGAACATCTGCTTTTATCGCTGCTTCAAAAGCATTTTGCAATATATTTCCCAACAATGTAGTAATATCGAACATCTCAAGAGGCATTTTTTCGGTCAGCTTTCCCAAAACAGCAAACTCTATATTTTCCTTTACCGCCAAAGATAAATAGTAATTAACAATAATATCGAGAAAACTATCTCCTGTATGAATCTTTAAATCAAACACATCCTGAATATTCCAGATAGTATCTATGTACTCTTTGGCTTCTTCTGTCTTCTTCTCATTTATTAACTCCCGGACAACACCAATATGATTTACCAAATCATGCTTAAAACGCCGTATAGCTACCGACTGCTGTAGCTGATAATCGTACTGCTGCTTTTGCATACACATAAAAGACTGCAGTTCCCTGCTCTGCCTGTCTGATAATATATTTTTGATGGCAAGATTAAGCGTAAGAAAAATGGAATAAAGTGTCCCTGCTATACTGATAAAAAATACTGCATAGGCATTTAAGCCATACCTTGCATGATTTTCGTTAAAGAAATAAAAAACATAATCATAGAACATCTGGAAAATACTGCCCTGTATTAAAAGTGCAAACTTATACTTAAATTCTATGTCACCCAAATATATGTCATTTTTCTTAAAAAGTCGCAAATATATCAGAAGATACACCAAAAAAGAGAGCAGATAGGCAGGTTCCATCCACCATGTTATACCCGTGCCGCCAACCCCTCCGCCTATTAAAACAACCTGTATCAGCATGACACTGAACGTATCAATGATTCCTGTGAAATACATAAGGGCAGCGCTCAGTATAAACAAATGCCACAATCTATCTTCAAAAAATAAACATATAGACAGTACGCTCCATAATATATAGATAATCGGAGAATTTGTATCAAAATATACGTTATAAGCCCCTGCAGACAACATAGTCAAAATTGATGCGCCAATAAAAAACTTGTTTTTTCTTGGATTTAACCTGAATCCAAAATGAATTATAAAAAGATATATGAAATAATTTGATATAT
Organism: Lachnospiraceae bacterium; assembly: GCA_011959285.1. GTDB lineage: Bacteria > Bacillota > Clostridia > Lachnospirales > Lachnospiraceae > Suilimivivens. The sequence goes on from BLLW01000124.1 coordinate 7,528, forward strand.
TGTCTACAATATAAATCATGATAACCTCACTGCTGTTTTCTGATTATTCCGACTAGATCCCATTCTTGTTAAAGCCAGATCATCTACTGAATTATAGCATAGAAATTTATTCCTGCATAAAAGGTAGACTACAAATTTTGCAAACTATCACGGAAACCCTTGCCTTTTGCGTGATAGTATGAGTTTTTCGTGATAGTATCCCACACCGCCCAATCACCACCTTATCAGCGGCATCAAAAAACACAAAAAATAGAGGTCCACCACCCACCGTGATGAACCCCACCAAGCCTTAAAACCCTT
>BLLW01000125.1 GCA_011959285.1 Lachnospiraceae bacterium
ACTTTTTCCATGGCAGCTATGACGTCCCGCTGAAAGCCAGCGACAAGGAGATCCTGAATTTGAACAATCGGAAGTTGAAAGGAAAAGAAAATGGCATTAACATACAGAGAAGCTGTCAAATCGGATGCCGATTTGCTGATGGACATTTATAATTCTTCATTTTATGATGATTATGTCCGCTACGGGGAATGCCCTGGTTATGGAAAAACGAAAAGTCAGATGGAAGCGTCAATCCTCCGATTCCCAAAGCATATTATTATGAAAGATGGCATTCCGGTTGGAGTGGTTTCTCTAGAAAATAGAGGGAATGGGCAGTATTTTCTTGGATGTTTATGTATCATCCCAACATATCAGGGATTGGGGATAGGCACAAAAGCATTCAGATATATGCTGTCAATTTGTCCGGATTGGGAAAAAATTACATTAGTGACGCCTTCGGACAAGGAGCAGAATATAAAATTCTATACAAAAAAATGTGGATTCAGCATTGCCGGCAAAGAGATGGACGGTAATGTTGAAGTTACTAAGTTCACTATGGAGCGATAGCTTAAGTTAATTACAGAAGCATGTGCAAGCTTCAAGCTATATCACAATGAAATTAATGGAGGTTCGGGAAATGAAGCATAAGAATATGTCCTATGATAACCGCTATAAATACAAACTGAATATGCTTGAACCGGGACTTATTATGATGAAAATCATTGGAGTGTTATTTGTATTTGGCATTGCATTTTTGGTGGCAAAGTGGCACTGGCTATCTATCGTTTTTTTTGTTTTATCAGGAATCATATTTACTGCTTTGCTGATCTTAATAGCCATTGAAGCACATCAGGATAATGTGCTGAATGATATTGCCATACGAGAAAATAACGAATTGGAGAAAAAATAGAAAGAGCTGTTGAAGTATCAAAGGATTTTCAGCGTGAAGCAGTCACAGGTACCACTGCGAAAAGTTTTCACGTCCAACCAGAGGAGGAAAGAGGTATATGATACAGAGGATTCGCTGTGGCAATGGAAATTGTTATATTGTCTCGAATGGAAAAAATGCAATATTGGTGGATACAGGAAGGGAAAAATACCGGCAGAAGATTTTGGATGCCTGCAAGCCTTATGATGTGTGTCTTCTCGTACTGACCCATGGGCACATGGATCATATTCAAAATGCCGCGTTCCTATCAGATGCTTTAAAGTGTCCGGTTGCCATGAATAGAGAAGACGAGCCTCTAATTGCCGATAACATGCAGCAGCCTCTTTTCGCACATCGCTTTTTAGGGAAAGTCGTTCTGTCCATATCTGTGAAAAGCTTTTACAAAGATAAGATTCCTGCGTTTACGCCGGATGTATTCTTACAGGATGGTGATTTACTGGATTCCTATGGGATTCCGGCAAAAGTGATCAGCCTGCCCGGACATACCAACGGGTCCATTGGAATCGATGTTATGGAAAAAGATTTGATTGTGGGAGATGCACTTATGAATATGTTCTACCCAACCGTTTCGATGCTTTATCATGATAAGAGCGTGATGCTTCAAAGTGCTGATAAAATCAGCGGGATGGGAGAGAGGACAATTTATTTTGGACATGGGAAACCGATGAAGAATAGAAATTGGAAATAGAAGCTAGTGCCAATGAGTAAAATGAGTGATTTGCAGATGGAGAAATAACTGAAATGACAAAAGTGAAATTTTATGAAAGCATAGAGGACGAACTGCTTAAATTTGCTGTGATACTATCTAAAACACAGAATAAATATGTGTTTTGTAAACATAAGGATAGAGATACATGGGAAGTACCCGGAGGTCATCGGGAGAATCAGGAAAATATAATAGATACGGCAAAACGGGAATTGTACGAGGAAACAGGCGCTTTGGAATTTGATATAGAACCTGTCTGTGTATATTCCGTTACAGCACCTGATAATTTTAACCAAGGAGAGGAATCTTTTGGAATGTTGTTCTTTGCCGATATCAAATGTTTTGAAACAGAGTTACATAGTGAAATTGAGAAAATCAGTATAATGGATGGATTGCCGGAAAGATGGACATATCCTGATATCCAACCGCATTTGATTAACGAAGCAAAGAGACGGGGATATGATTATTGAAAGCATTTCAATCAGTTCACAATTTCCATATGTTTTTAACGTAATAATACTTTTAATTATTTAATCTGTTGTAATTGAGCAGGAAATCTGAAGTGGGTTTCCTGTTTTTCTTTTTTTAATATAGGAAATAATCTGGTTTAACATTCGATAGTTGCATAATTTGGTGACATGAAATGTACATATGGTTTCACATCGGTTTACAGTTCTATTTAAAATGCCGACAAATCTTACGAGGAAAATATACCCGGACTTATGATAAGAGGGTATGAACAGTCCTGACTGACAGATGGGCTGCAAAAAATCAAGAAAATGGAGGAAGAAAATGATGGGTATTAACGGAATTGGAGCACAAGGCTGTTCCATGGCAGGGTACGGCACAAAACGGACAGAAAATCATGTGCCCGGAAAAAGTTTTGCAGAGCAGATCGACAGTGCGGCAAGTCAAAAAACGCATATTGTTTACATGAAAACGGATGATATGCTGTACTCCGGCGGAAATGGCACAGGTTTATCCTTTTACATCAAGTATGCCGAGAACTCGACGGAAGACGATCCTACCGTCGTTGCAAAAGGGGTTGATGAAAACGGAAAAGAATTTGAACAGACCATCCATATCAACAAGATTAATCCAAGGGCGGCGACGATTGTTGAAATGAGGGCGCTGGAGGCATATACAGGCGTGGAAAAGCAGTATGGGTTTACGTCTCTGCCTTTGGAAACTGGAAGCATGGGGCTGAGAGACAGAAGAGACTTCATGAATATGTTCAAGAAGACCATCAGCGACATGAACCTATTGAGCCAGAGAAACTCAGCGGCATATTATCAGTACAGCATGCAGGCATATTGGAATTTCATGAACCGGAAATAAAACAGCATAAATGACAATGGAGGAATTAGAGATGAGCATCAGCAAAATTGGAGCAGCAGATTACTGTTCAGGATGGTATAAAACAAGAAGAATGGCGAATCAAGCAGAAGGAAATGATTTTGAGGGGAAGATGGGAAATGTAAACCATACACAGAGTACAGGATTTGCCCTGCACATTTCAAATCCGGAAGACGGAGAGGCGATCGGCGCAATGGCAGACCATGAGGGCTCTGTTACGGTATATAAGCCTAAGGATTTCAATCCGGCAAATCCGGTATATAAGGTGAAAATATGGGATTCCAACGGAAATGTGACGGAAAGGATGGTTGACGTATCTAAGGTTGATCCGGGAAATTGTGATGAAATTGACATGTTTGCCTATTCAAGCCATTTAACAGACAGCGGCAAATGCCCGGGTGCACAGAGCGCATTTATGGGAGCAAAATCTTACAATCATTCATCAAATAGCAGCAACAGTATATTTGATAAGGAAAACTGGATGGACATCGTCAAAGAAGTGATGCAGATGCAGTACGATGCGGGAAACTTAAAGGGGTATCTGGATTATAAGCAGTTTTGGGATTTTTTAGGGAAGGAATAGCAATTGATATCAGTAAAGGGCGTTAGGGCGACTTGCATAAGACAGTATTAGAAATGTTTTCGGAAACGGCGTAGCTTGCGGGCTATGCCCTTTCTTCCGCTGTTATCCGAATAATGATTTGTACGTTTCATTTCCTGTTTTCCATGAGTAGCCCCCTCACTGATAAGACATTTGCAAGCCCGCTTTATGATAATTGTTTCTTTCAATCCCTACAACACCGCAGATAGCGGTTTTACCGAAGATTTTAGAATGATTTAAGAAAGAAATTTTCTTATTTCCAACTACGGGGGACATGCCGGAAATGCTTAACATACACCGAAAAATGTTTCAAGTTTTTAATTGAGATATGGTCAAAGTGGTGATTGACTTTTTAGTATCAAAATGATAATATTTTCGTGTATTAAAGCAGGAGGGCGGAAGATGACAGATAAACTTATGGATTGCATTACAAATCCGGTAAAATGTAAATTGTTGCTCGAAATACATTCACAAGGGAAAGCCACGGCAAAGCATTTAGCCGATACCTATAACGATATTCCACAAGCTACTCTATATCGGCATCTCAAAAAAATGTTGAGCGACGGCATTTTGCAGGTGGTAGAAGAAACACAGATACGCGGTACAGTAGAAAAAACTTATTCACTTGCATGCGACATCAATAGTAATATGGAAACTATGGTGGAGGAAAATTCCGGCGAACTTTATATGCAATATTTCATGCAGTATATCTTTGGATTTGCAAAGCAGTTTCAAGATTATTGTCAATCTCCAAATATTAATATCAAAAAAGATATGACGGGATTTTCTCTTTCCCCGCTATATCTTTCTGATGATGAATTGACTTCTCTTGTAACAAACATTTCTCAAATACTCAACACAGTAAAAAACAATGAACCTAATTCAGAACGTAAGTTACGGACGATAGGTGTGATTGTATCTCCGGCAGAAAATACTGACAAATAAAATGACCGTCCCAAATTTTGCGGGGCGGTTTTTATTGACTTTATATTATCATTATGATAATATTATAAATATGATAAATAATAGGAGGTAAAAATATTGAACATTCTATTTGAAATTCTGCCATTTCTGGTTCCAGTTCTGTTGGTAGACATTGCTCTTGCAGTAGCGGCGGTAAGGCATATTCTGCGACACCCACGCTATCGCTTTGGAAACAGAACTATGTGGCTTGTGATTGTTGTAGTCATCTTGCTCTTTGGACCGATTATTTATTTTGTCTTTGGAAAGGGGGAAAACGAATGAACGTCCTCACAATACAAAACTTATCCAAAAGTTTTGGAAAGCAGAGAATCATTGATAATCTCAATCTGTCTGTACCGGAGGGAAGTGTCTTTGGTTTCATAGGAAAAAATGGAGCCGGCAAAACAACGACCATGAAAATGGTATTGGGACTATTACAGCCCGATAACGGAGAAATCCACGTCTGCAATGAGCCTGTTGGCTTTGGGCAGACAAGGACAAATCAATATATCGGATATTTACCGGACGTACCAGAATTTTATAACTATATGACACCGATACAATATCTAAAGCTATGCGGAGAAGTCATTGCTCTATCAAAGGCTGAAATATCAAAAAGAAGTGAAGAACTTCTCTCACTTGTTGGCTTATACGACGTAACAAAGCAAATCGGTGGATTTTCTCGCGGCATGAAGCAACGATTGGGAATTGCACAGGCATTGCTTACGCAGCCGAAATTACTGATTTGTGATGAACCGACAAGTGCGCTTGACCCCGTAGGAAGAAAAGAGATTTTGGATATTCTTTATAAAATCAGCGGAACGACGACGGTATTATTTTCCACACACATCCTTTCTGATGTAGAGCGAATTTGCAACCATGCAGCCTTTTTGAATGAGGGAAAAATCGCCGTCACTGGAACACTCGCAGAAATTAAGGCTTTACATGGACATGAAAGCTTGCTTTTGGAATTTTCGGCGGATAAAGATTTACAGATTTTCAAAAAGCAGAAGTCCGTAGAACCATTGTTGATTTATTCCGAAGAAAATAACAGGGAACTCATTTTACACAGCCGCAATATGGAAAATGTGCAAAAGACCTTGTTACGTATACTTGCGGAAACAGGGATTTGCCCCATAAAAATAGAACTTATGGAGCCGTCCCTTGAAAGTTTGTTTTTGGAGGTAGTGAAATGAGCGGATATATTGCTTTTGTGAAAAAAGAATTTACGGAAAATATGAAGAATTATCGTTTTCTTATTCTGTTCGCGGTCTTTCTGATTTTCGGTATTATGAGCGCGTTTCTTGCAAAATTTACGCCGGAGATTTTATCGGCTTTAGCCGCAGACATGGAAATGACTTCTGAACCAGTCGCTTTGGACGCATGGAAACAATTTTACAAGAATATTTCAGGCGTTGGTTTCAGCGCATTTATCATTCTGTTTGGAAGCTGTTTGTCAAATGAATATTCTAAAGGAACATTAGTTTTAATGGTTACTAAGGGACTATCCCGTAAAGCTGTTATTCTTGCAAAATATACAGTGGCTGTCGCTCTTATGACAATCAGCTATTGGATTAGTTATGTCGCGACATACGGCTACACAGCCCTTTTATGGAACGATACCAGCCTTTCCCATGTTGTTTTCGCCGCAGTTTCCCTTTGGATCGTCGGATTCCTGTATTTAAGTATTTTGATGATTGGGTGTGTGATATTCAAGCAGACTTTCACAAGCATACTCTTTACGGGTGGTATTGTTGCCCTTATATCTTTGCTTGGAATGATTGAACCGATTGCTAAATTCAGTCCGTTCATCTTAACATCAAAAAATGTAGATTTGATTTCCGGCAAAGTCATTCCGGCAGAATTTGTGATACCGGCTTTTGTTTCATTCATTTTATCCATTTTCGGATTGCTGATTGCTATTCGGCTTTTCAATAAAAAACAGCTTTAAACAACGAATATCTTAATGCGGGGACATATCAATGATGATATTCAAGAACGTCTGAAAGCACAACTTATCAAAATTATCCGGCAATTCCGTTTTGTCAGGTAGGAGTAACAAAGATTAGAGTAGCCATTCATTCTGGGCTATGATAAAATATAGCATACATGAAAGAATTTTTGTTTATACTTAAATTAAGATGACAAGCTCTGCTTTGGAGGTGTTTTATGAATATTCAATTAAAGAATATTGGAATTATACAGGATTCCGCCATTGAAATAAATGGGTTGACAGTGATTACGGGAAAGAATAATTCAGGAAAGACAACGGTTGGAAAAGTATTATATTCTTTAATTGACAGCGTTGCCAACATGAAACAAAAATCCATTAATGATAGGTATAATTACGCTATTGACCAGTTGGAAAAGGCATGTGAATGCTTCCCATTTCATCTGATTATTAAGCGTGGGAGAGAATATATTGAAAATGAATGTATAAGGATTTTTTTTGCAGGTGAATATGAAGAGGAGATTTCTCCCGATAAAATTGATTTGTATTTAATGGATTTGATTCAGGAACTTAAATATTTTGAAATATCGGAGGACCCTTATAACTATATCTTGGAGAGGTTTCAACGCCCTTCTGCTTTTAGACGGGAAAACACTTTTGAAAAATTTGAGATTTATAAAGAGGAAGCAATTTCAATTTTGCAAAGAACGCAGGAATACATTACAAGCGATCCTGAACTCGTTAATTATGCGAAGCAATCGATCAATTCTACCTTGGCATTGGAATTTAACGGGCAAATTCAACCTGTGGCGTTGGAAAGTGCAAGATCATATATAGAAATGAATAATAATGGAGAGGCGTGTTTTAAGATTAACATTGAGAACAATGAGATTTCAGAATCTAATGATATTGTATACTGGAACTCTCCATACAAAACAGTTTATTTTATTGATAATCCATTTGTTCTCGATGAACCTGCATTTCGCAAAAAAAACAAATATACAACAACGAGCATTTCCTTTGTGAATGAATCGAGAATAGTTACCCATGATAATAAACTTAAATTTGTGCTGAATTTTGCGCGTCCAAGGTCGATTTTTGAGGAAAGGGGTAATTGATGAACGC
>BLLW01000126.1 GCA_011959285.1 Lachnospiraceae bacterium
GTTTAGGGGCGGGAGGCTTTCGCCTGTGCTGTCATGCCGCCCTTACAGACCAAACGGCAGGTTAAGGTCAATACATTGGGATTTGGTTATTTTCATATGTTTTGCTTTATGTTATACTATTCAGCGATACATTGTGTGGAAGAACAAATAGAGTAGAGGCGAAATCGCATGGACAGGAGGAGATAGGATGCAGAAGATTTTAGTGGTTATTGATATGCAGAATGATTTTATTGACGGGGCATTGGGGACTTTGGAAGCGCAGGCGATTGTGGGAGATGTGGTCAGGAAGATTCAAGGGTATAAAGGGCAGAAGGTGTTTGCCACCAGGGATACGCATGAGGAGAATTATCTGGAAACTTCGGAGGGGAGGCATCTTCCGGTTCCGCACTGTATCAGGGGAACGAAAGGATGGGAGATTCGTCAGGAAGTTGCGAGGGCGTTAGAAGAGGTCGGCGCGGAGGTGATTGATAAGCCTGCTTTCGGGTCGGAAGCGCTTGGGGAGCGGCTGCGGAAGCTGGCGCAGAAGGAGGAGATGGAAATCGAGCTGGTAGGGCTGTGTACGGACATCTGTGTGGTATCTAATGCGTTGCTTATTAAGGCAAAGATACCGGAGACACCGATTAAGGTGGATGCTTCCTGTTGCGCAGGGGTGACGCCGGAGAGTCATGATGCGGCACTGCTTACCATGAAGATGTGTCAGATAGAGTTATAGGGGTAACCTATAACTGGCAAAACTATTTCTATATTGTACAAATGGGAAAAGGGATGATATACTTTGTCATTGTAAAGAGGTAACAGACGAGGAGGAAATGTATTATGAGAAAGTTTTTAGCGGTTTTATTGACAGGCGCATTTGTGGCGGGAGCGCTTACCGGATGCGGCGGCAAGAAAGAAACGGATGACAAGGTGATTCGTGTGGCAGCATCGGCTACGCCTCACGCAGAGATTCTTGAGCAGGCAAAGCCTATTTTGGCGGAGCAGGGATATGACCTGCAGGTAACGGTTTTTGACGATTATGTGCAGCCCAATGAGGTAGTGGAAAGCGGCGATTTTGATGCCAACTATTTTCAGCATATTCCCTATCTTGATAGTTTCAACGCAGATAAGGGAACGCACCTTGTAAATGCCGGCGGCATTCACTATGAACCTTTTGGAATTTATCCCGGAACGAAGACCAGCCTTTCAGATGTGGCGGAGGGCGACAGTATTGCAGTTCCCAATGATACTACAAATGAGGCAAGAGCGCTTCTGCTTTTGCAGGATAACGGTCTTATCACTTTAAAAGAAGGTGCAGGTCTTGCGGCAACCGTCAATGACATTGCAGAAAACCCTTATCAGCTTGAGATTGTAGAGCTTGAGGCGGCACAGGTTCCCAGAGTTGTGGGAGAAGTTGCTTTTGTGGTGTTGAACGGTAATTATGCATTGGAGGCAGGCTATTCCGTTGCAAAGGATGCTCTGGCTTATGAGAGTTCTGATTCGGATGCAGCCAAGACTTACGTAAATGTAATTGCAGTAAAGGAAGGCAATGAGAATGCGGACAAAGTGAAAGCCCTTGTGGATGTGCTTAAGTCTGAGGAAATCAAGAATTACATAACAGAAACTTATGACGGAGCGGTAATACCCTTTGAATCATAAGTAAAAATCGTTTATAATGATTTTGTGCAGCCCTGGAATTGCGGTTCCGGGGCTGTTTTCGCCTCACAGGAAAATGCAGCTTTTAAGGGGGGAATCTTGGGGAGGCGCACGAAAGACGGTAAGAAGAAAGGCATGGATAAAAATGACATTGACACAGTTACGATATGTGATAGCGATTGCAGACACACACTCCATGAATGAGGCGGCAAGGACGCTCTTTATTGCCCAGCCCAGTCTGTCCCAGGCGATGAAGGAGTTAGAGGAGGAGATTGGAATTTCTCTGTTTAACAGGAGCAACCGGGGGGTTAAGATGACGCCGGAAGGAGAGGAGTTTTTAGGCTACGCCAGACAGGTAGTGGAGCAGTGCCGGCTTTTGGAGGATAGATATATAGAGAAGAAAAACAGCAAGAAGCGGTTCGGCGTTTCCATGCAGCACTATACCTTTGCAGTGAAAGCTTTTGTGGAGATGGTCAAGCAGTTCGGCATGGATGAATATGAGTTTGCCGTGCATGAGACCAAAACATATGAGGTGATCGAGGACGTAAAGAACTTTCGAAGCGAGATCGGAATCCTGTATGTGAACGATTTTAACCGGGCTGTCCTTACCAAGCTTTTTCATGAGTCGGGATTGGAGTTCCATGAGATTTTAAAATGCGGTATCTATGTGTATATGTGGAAGGGGCATCCTTTGGCAGGAAAGGAAGCGATTGGTTTAGAGGAATTGGATGAATATCCCTGTCTTTCATTTGAGCAGGGGGCGAATAATTCCTTTTACTTTGCGGAGGAGGTGCTCAGCACTTACGACTATAAGCAGCTGATCAAAGCCAATGACAGGGCGACGCTGCTTAATTTGATGGTGGGGCTGAACGGATATACCCTGTGCTCCGGCATCATCTGTGAGAGTCTGAATGGTTCTGATTACTGCGCGGTAAAACTAAAATCCGATGAAATCATGACCATTGGATATTTAAAACGAAAAGGAGCAGCAATTAGCCCTTTGGGGCAAAAATACCTGGAGGAGCTTAAGAAATTCCGGGAAAGTGTTCTGTAAGGATGATTTTCCATCATTTGGAAAATACCATCAGATATTTATTGGAATATTCCCTCTGATATAGTAAAATAAAGTTAGATTTTTATTTACAGATTGTAAGGAGGGGTACGAAATGAAACTGCGCACAAGACTTTTGATTATGGCGCTACTGCCGGTGATTGCATTGGGGATTTTTGCCTACATAGCAGTCTCTGTCCAGCTACGGAATGGAATCGAGAAGGAAGCATTTGAGGGAATGCAGACTGCCACCTGGGTGGTCAGGGAACTGTTTGATTCCACATCAGAAGGTGAATATTACATGGATACAGAGGGACAGGTCTGGAAGGGCGAGGGGCTCAACATTTCAAAGGCAACAGAGATTGTGGATACGATCAAAGCGGAAACGGGATGTGATGTGACCGTATTTTATGGGGACGAACGTGTGCTAACCACGCTTGTGGATTCCGGCGGAAACCGTCAGGTTGGCACTAAGGCATCTGCAGAGGTGATCAGTCAGGTTTTGGATAAGGGACAAGAGTATGGAAACAGCAATGCCCAAATTTTCGGTAAGCGGTATATCTGCTATTACATCCCCCTTTATCAGGAAAACACAAAGACGCCCGTGGGCATGGTATTTTTAGGGAAAGAATACACGCAGATTCAGACAACCATCCGAAATTCTTTGGTTACGATGCTGTTAATTATTTTGGTAGTGCTTGTCATCGTAAGTATTACTTCTGTGCTCGGAGCCACCAGCATTGCGGCGGCAATCAAGGGAGCAATCGGCTATGTGGATCAAATGCGTCAGGGAGAGCTTGGTATAAAAGCTTCGCCTAAAATGATCGGGCGCAAGGATGAAATAGGCGATATGTGCAGGGGGATGAAGGAGCTGGACGACAATCTGTCCGCTATCGTAACGGAGATCCAGACTCAGGCGCAGATTCTTGGAGAAACATCCACTACCTGTAACAGCAATGCACATAAGACCTTAGAATCGGCAGAGCAGGTAAATGCTGCGGCAGAAGAGATCGCATCAGCGACCATGACCCAGGCACAGGGAGCCGTAGCGGCAGAAACCAGCGTCAATGTCATCGGAAAAACGATTGCGGGAGCAAATGCGCAGATACAGGAATTTTCAGATCTGTCACGGAAAATGGCACAGGCTTCCGGCGGTGCGGCTAAGACGCTGACAGATTTGAATCAGAGCATGAAGCAAGTAAAAGGTGCGGTGGACACGATTCAGCATCAGACCAATGAAACCCATGGCTCTGTTGAAAAGATTGGTGAAATGACGGAAATGATCACTTCCATTGCGACCCAGACCAATCTTTTATCCTTAAACGCAAGTATTGAGGCGGCGCGTGCCGGAGAGATGGGCAAGGGATTTGCTGTAGTGGCAGAGGAGATAAGAAAGCTGGCAGAGCAATGCAATACGTCAGCCGTTGAGATACAGGAAGTGCTTGCCCAGCTTAGAAACAATTCAGATGAATCTGTGAAGACCATGGAAGGCGTGCAGAAGATTATACAGGTACAGGCAGATAAACTGGAGGAAACGAATCGCGAGTTCAGTACCGTGGAAGGCGGTATCAATCAGTCGGTTCAAGGGCTTTCAGAAATCATGAAGGAAATGAATGGGCTGGATAAGGAGAGAGCCCAGACCGTGGAAGAGGTGCAGAACGTGGCAGCCCTTGCACAGCAGAATGCGGCAAGCATCGAGGAAACGGCAGCATCTATAGACGAGATGGTACATCTGATCTCCACCATGTCAGAGCGCATCGAGAACCTTCAGCAGGTGGCAGACGCCTTAAAGGAAAAAGCGTCGGTATTTCATTTTTCATAAAGGCAGAAGATAAAAGAATAAAAGCTAAAAAGTAAGCGCAGGGAGTGAAAATTCCCTGCGTTTTTGCGGTGCGCCTTGTGGCGCACATTCTTACATTTTTGAAGTGTTAAGGACCGGAAGATTGTGATTGAACAGTAGCTCGTTTACATGATGGTACGCGGAGCTCGGTCAACAATGTAGGCCAGTTGCTCCTGCGTCATCCCGCTGGCCTCCCGCGCCCGCTTGATGGCGAGCCCTATATCGTGAAAATCAAATCGTCGTTCATCTCTCTCAATCTTCATAATATCACCTAATATAATTTTACATTTCAGGTGTTATTATTTGAACGATTGTGTATTTCATACCACTGACTAATTATTTTCACCCAACCTGCAATCTAAGATGGCCTTGCTGACTTGACAACAAGGGGAGAACTGATTACAATAAGAATGATATGACTATGCAAGAGGTGAGTACGATGTTGTTCGGAAAATTTTGTATTGACTTCGGCTCCACACAAGTTTATACCACGAAACATTGTGCGGAGCCTTTTCGGAAAGTTGATTTATAAAGCGGAAAGGCCAAGGCAGAGATAGGACTGTCTTTGGTTTTTATACCCTTTTTATCAGATCAACGATAGATAATTGACTGTTTAGGCCACAGACAATGTTTTGTTTGTGGTCTTTTGCTATGCTTATTGTTAAGTGACTATGCAAAGGGCGCACGATGTAGTGTGCCTTTTTTCATTTTGGAGGAAATAGATATGACTGAAGAACATAGTTTGTTGACCGGAAGTGTGCCGAAAAAACTGGCCGCTTTCGCTTTCCCGTTGCTTTTAGCAAATATACTGCAATCATTTTACAATGTAGTAGATATGCTTGTAGTCGGCCAAATTGTAGGCGATACGGGTCTTGCGGCCATTGGTAATGCTTCTAAATTGTGCTATATCATCAATTCAATTTGTATTGGTATGACGATGGGCGGAGCCGTGTTGATTGCTCAATATAAGGGGGCAGACGATAAAAAGGGACAGACGGAGTCTTTTCAAATGCTGACCTTGCTCTCGCTGGTATCTTCCTTGCTTGTGACTATTGTGAGTCTGGCAACCTACCAGCCGTTATTCAAGATGTTAAATGTTCCAGCAGACGCATATCAAGATGCCTGCGACTATATGAAAATTATTTGTTGTGGAACTGTGTTCGTCTTTGGATATAATGCTGTCTGCTCTGTACTCAAGGGGTTTGGGGATTCTAAATCTTCCCTATATTTTGTGGGAATTGCTACCGTCATCAATATCGTTTTAGACATTATCTTGGTGGGCCCATTAGGAATGGGAACGGCAGGGGCGGCTTACGCAACGATTACCGCGCAAGGAATTTCCTTTGTGATTTCTCTATTCTATTTGAAGCGGCACAAAATATTTTTCTCTATGGAAAATCGCGGAAAGTTTACGCTTCAATGGGATAAGCTGGCCGCCATCGTGAAAGTCGGACTGCCCACGGCCATCCAAATGGTCGTAGTCAACACGGCCTATCTGCTTGTGGCAGGGATGCTCAATCAGTTTGGTACTGCTGTATCTGCTGCATCGAATGTAGGTTTGCAAATCAACACCTTTGCTGGTATGCCCTGCTGGGCTATTGGACAGGCAGTTACAGCGATGGTAGGGCAGTGCATGGGAGCTGGACAAATTGAACGCGCCCGTAAAGTGGTAAAAATCAGTTTAGTGATGAATGTTGCTGTAACGCTCGTTGTCGTAATTGGCGTACAGTTTTTTGCTGAACCATTGATTTTGCTTTTTGGTAGTACCACCCCGGAAGTAGTAAACGATGGAGTTTACTATCTGCGTGTCTGTTGCAGTATAAATAGTTTGATTTATGCCGTTATGTACACTTTGGACTCCTTTGCTATTGGTGTCGGTGCGGCAAATGTTGCTATGATTAACGCTTTACTGGACGCGGTTATTGTGCGTTTGCCTGTGAGCTGGCTCTTGGCCTTTGTACTTAATATGGGCTTTTCCGGGATTTATTACGGCCAGGCGCTTTCTCCAGTCTTACCTGCTATTGTAGGTTTACTCTATTTCACAAGTAGAAAATGGGGACACAAAACGCTCATTCAATCAAGCCACAAGGGGGAAAGTCTATGATGGATCGGATGGTATGACTTCTATGCCCCATATGTGGGAACAAGACCAGACTTAAAGTGCGTCAAGATACAGAGCTTATCAATTTTCCACTGTATTGCCCGAAATGCAAACAGGAAACTTTAGTGAATGTCAAAAAATCAAAACTATCTGTCATCCGCATGGCTGACTTGATTTCCGTTTGTGCGCTCCCCTATACATGGCGCGAAAAACGGAGGTCGCGATTTTCCTTACGCTCCCTCCGTTTCTCTGGCTTTTCTGATACCCTCTGCGGTTCCCTCTATGATGATAAGCTCCTTTTCGTCCATGTCGTTCAGCATCCGATCAATACGTTTCCGGCGCTCACTCTCGCCGCCCAGCTTGTCCGGGCAGAAAAATTCATCTACGGAAATGTCAAAAAGGGTGACGAGCTTGTAAAAGGCGTTGAGGCTGGTGTGCTGGCCCCGGTTCTCAATATACATGATGGAGCGAGGGGTGAGGTCTACAAGCTGGGCCAGGTGCTCCTGCGTCCAGCCTTTGGCTTTTC
>BLLW01000127.1 GCA_011959285.1 Lachnospiraceae bacterium
TGCGAGAAGTGTTGCGAGAGTTTAAAAGATTAATTTTGGCATATGGTTTTGATTTCATTGAAGAAATCAGTAAGCCGGCAACGGATGCGGTACCTACAGAAGCGGCAAACAGGTATCTGCTAGAGCATCATCATAATCTATACATTGAATATCAAGAAAAATTAAAAGTGGAAGGTAAAGAAGTTGAAGAGACTATATTTATTATATATAACAAGCTGAAAGAAATATTGGATGAGCCGTTTGAACAGGTGGAAAATATATTGATGGGATTGGCAGCGCTATATGGACATGTGATTAGTTGGACAAACAGGGGAGAATGGGTATGGGAGGAAAAGAGAAGAGCTTGTCGTGTTGAGAAAATATTAGAGACGGTGATGTGGGTCAGACCCCTTAATCTTATTATTGAAACGTGGGACTGGATGAGAAAGCATAAAGATACAGAGAGTAAAATTTTGTATGACAAATATAAGCTAGTTTTAGTTTATTACTACAGGGATCATCCAGAAGAAATTGAGTATGATGACTGATTTTTACTTGTATTGTAGGAAAGAAATTGAATAATGGTGAGGCTCATAAATTTAAAGGTCGTACAAAACCAACAGCATGGAAATCAATAGGATGTGATTATATTGAGGATAGTAAATTTTTATATAATCGCTGTCATTTGATTGGACGTCAGTTTTATATTAATAAAGTTGATAAGAGAGGTTTAATTACTGGTATTCGTAAATTTAACGTAAATGGGATGTTTGAATATGAAGATAAAGTGGCAAATCACATAAAAGAAAATCCTGAACATCATATTCTTTATCGTGTCATGCCCTATTATAAAGAAGATAATGATTTACTTCCCTACGATGTACAGATGGAAATTCTGGATATTGATGATGAAGAAGAATTTTCATATACGTTTTTGTATATAATAAACAGCCTGGATTTGATATTAAATACAGAAATGGAGATGTTTATTCAAAGTATCCACTGTCCTTATTAAAGAAAAAAACAAGTTATAATACATATGTGATTGATACAGACACTAACAGGTTTCATAAAGAGTATTGTTCGTGTGTTTGTAACATTAAAAAAGTATTTTGTGGGGAAAAAACACATTATTGAAAATGAATATTGCCGATGCAGGAATTGTATTCATTAGTTTCTCCAAAATGGGTGTATCAATGGTATATGTTCTTAATGTATTGTATTATATATGTACTTTCAGAATGCCCTATGCTGAACGTTATTCCTTGTATGCAGTATGGAAGTTTGAATATTTTAAGGGCAGGTATGGGGGATGTGAGAATGAGACATAAAAAGATTTTTCCTATTATGACAGGGACTATACTTATAGTCGGTTTTTTAAGTTTTATATTCGTAAAGCAGCCAAAGAGCGGAATAGATTATTTGGAAGGGCAATGGAAAGTAACGGGATTAGAAGCAATACCTAGAGCTGGAATAATATACTGGTCAGAAGAGGAATATCTGGGGAGAAGTATTTCCATAAATCAGGGGCACATAGAGAGGAGCATAGAGTACTGGTTTTATAATTTGGGCAGGCAGATAAATGAGTATGGCTATTGGACGAGCGAGTGGATGATGGGAAGTGAATTTGGAGCAAGGGAATGGCTTTTAAATGAATATGGGTGGTATGATAAATATGAAGATGAGATTGTAAATGTCATTTCATTCTATATGACGAAAGAAGATTTTGAAAAGGAATACCCTCCGGTTGAAACATACGCTATATTTAAAGATGGAAGCGTGCAGACAGATTATGTTGGCGGCATATATGCGATAGAACCATTTGTAAAATCTAAAGTGAACCTGCCGGTAAAAAGAATCTTAGGGGAATGGAATGTAGAAAGATTCGTATCTTATAAGGATAACTGGATCGGGAACAGGAAGCAGATAGAACTGTGCAAAAACAATATAGAATCATCTGCGCCAAAGTATGCACCCGAGCTGATGGACTGGGAAAATGCGGAAGGCATAGATTTCTATCCTAAAGAATATTATGGATATACGTTACTTTTAGATGAAAGTAAAATGACATTGATGTCAGGAGATAAGATTATAGAAGAACATAAAGTCCAGAGATATGATGAGCAACAGTTAGATAAGAAAGCTTATGAGCAAGAAAAAGGAATTAATGACGAGTTAGGAATAACGAATGAGAAGATAGAGGTGATCACAGCGGAATTTGATGATAAACAGGAAGAGAATATGCTGGATAATGAAATTGTCGTAATAGATGAAACGAGAATCATAATGAAAATACAGGATGGGTGGTTTCTGCTGACCCGATAGTGTATGATTATTGATGCTGGAAGCAGACTCATATTCAGCGGAGGTAATAATTTTGGAAAATGAGATAAATCCATTACAAAAGTACCCTCGGATAATAGTAATAATGCTACTCATTTCAACGTGGTTTATGCCGATTTTTATATCGTTAATCATTATACTGCTTGGAAATGACTATATGGCTGCAACGGATGTACCTTTTGAATATCTCGGCAAAGAACCGTTCGACAGGCAGGAGTCAAAGAGCGTAGAAATAAGCAGTGCAGTATATGGAGCAATGGGCGATGATTTTTGGGCTTATATAGCAGATAATGAAGAAGAATACTGCTCTAATTATGGGCAAAATGGAATGAGCGAAGATATCTATAAGCAGGTTGATTTTGATGATTACATAATGGTCATAAGCGTGAACAGACCAATTACAGCAATTAGGATTATGGAGAATTATCCGGTATGGAAAGATTCAGTGCCTTATTCATATCCGCAATTTGTTTTTGGTCGGGAGCGGGAAAAAGAAATGGTTTATTACTACAAGGTATATCGTATCGACACAACTTATCATAAGCAGGGGCAGGAGATTGTCAGTAAATTAAAGTTATGGATGGAACCATATTCTGAGCGAAATGATAATAAAGATCCCAAGCCGATGCCGATGATTGAAGCCCGGGGACCGCTAAAAAAATGGAAGTGGATATTTGATTTGTTCAATCATTATGAAGGCTGATAAGGAGAAGGAAATGAGGCGTTTAGGAGCTGCAGGAATAGATTTTGTAATAACTTATATCTTTAGTGCAGTAGTTTATTGCATTATGATTTCTTTTTGGAAAATGATTAGGACTATGCGGGGAGCAGATATGGGGGATTACTCCCGGCTGTTGGTCATATTGTTGTTTTTTATATCCTACATACTTACCAATGTTATTTATTCTGTTTTCTTTGATAGTATATTTCAAGGAAATACATTGGGAAAAAGAATAGTGGGATATAAAGCTTACGTGGGAGCGCATGGGGAAAATAGAAAATGGATATTTAAACATACCTTATTAAAAACAGGTGCATCAATGGCATATGTTTTTACTGTTTTGTATTATATATGCACTTTCAGAATGCCCTATGATAACAAGTGAATGGAGGCAGTCATGCAGGGCAGAAAGAAAAAAATTGCTTTTATAGGAATAATAACTGTTTTGCTCCTTGGTATGCTTGGAAGTGGGATTACCGTTTATATAAAGAGGAGAATAGACAGCAGGATGGTATGTGGTCTTGTGACAGATTATACTTATTATGACAGAAAGCTCACAGCTGAAGACTTTTTACAATTTGATTACAATACTACTTATGAGGAAATGATTGAATGCCTGGGAGAAGAAAATGGACGATGGGGATATGGGGCAGCATATCCTTATTACGAATTATGTGGCGGAAAGTATGCTATTTGCAATTGTTGGGCAGGCAGTAGGATGCGGGCTATTGCTATAGTAGATAGGAAGAAAAAATTGTATGTCTTATTGAAGGCGGAAGAATTTGAGGATTAAGATATGGAGAAGCATACAGAAGAATTGATACATAAAAATGAACCCAAAAGTGCAGTGAAACTCATGTTTTTTATAATCATTTTTTTTATCTTCTTATTATTTTTTTTACACGGTTTAATAAATAAAACACCACTTTACAGCTTTTTAAAAGAAATGCCGCATGAGACACTTTAAGTGTATAATAAGTTTGCACACCAAAATACACGAAAGAAGTGATCTCATACGACAACCTTATTATACAATGACAAACACATAATTGGCAGGCTTTTTCGATATTTTTCTGCTTATTTTGTTACTTTTGCAGTACCTACTGCTGAAAGCCTGTTTTTGCTGGTATTGGCCATACTGGCAATGGAGTCCGCAGATTCCATCCGTTCCCTGTACAGACACTTTTTGTCAGGCATAACCACAAAATCCCTGAATGCTTTTTATTATGCCTGCTCCTATGCCAAGGTGGATTACTCCGCGTTTATGAATGTGACTGCAAGGCTGTCCCTTAAACTGGCTCCGGCAGACCTGAAATCACAGCCTCTCTTCCTTTGCATTGATGACACCATGGTCTCAAAATCCGGAAAGAAATTTGAGGATGTGTCGAAGCTGTTCGACCATGCGGCGCATAATGGCTCTAATTACCTCAACGGGCACTGTTTTGTCAGCCTTATGCTTTGTGTGCCGGTGTGGAACCGAAACAGGATCTCTTACCTTGCAGTCCCTCTTGGATACCGTATGTGGCAGAAGAAAGAATCGAAACTGGAACTTGCTTCAGCCATGGTACGCCAGGTGATGCCAGAGTTCCATGCACAGAAAAATATCATCATTCTGTGTGACAGCTGGTATGTAAAACAGAACCTTGTGTCAATCGTGGATGAATATGAAAACCTTGACCTGATCGGCAATGCAAGGGCGGATTCTGTCCTATATGATCTGCCGCCAGCCCCGACCGGGAAAAAAGGCAGACCTGCAAAGCATGGCCGCCGTCTGTCGATAGACAGTGACTTTACCCTTTCCGGCGAGAAAGCGGGTGATTACTATACAGGATGCCGCCGTGTGCTGACAAATATTTTCGGGGCACGCGAAGTCATGGCTTATGTGACCTGTACAGGAAAGGAAAACGGCACAAGAAGACTGTTTTTCAGTACTATTTTCCCTGCACAGCTGCAGATATTCTGTGCATGGCAGGAAAAGGCACCGCTTAACCAGACAGGAAGCGGGTGGATGCCTTACATTCCCCTGTTCCTGTATTCCTTCCGCTGGAACATTGAAGTAAGCTACTATGAGCAGAAATCATTCTGGTCGCTATGCGCATACATGGTCCGCAGCCGCAGAGGGATCGAAATGCTGGTGAACCTCATTAATATCAGTTACTGCGCCATGAAACTGCTTCCCTATATGGAAGAAGCGTTGTCACAGTACAGGAACAGCAGTGTGCAGGAATTCCGGTTTGCCCTTAGTGAGCAGATACGGCGGCAGATATTTTATGTAAACTTGGTGCAGCACGTCGAAACCCACATAAAATCAATGGCTGTTATCAAAGCCTTACGAAGACTATGCCTGGGAGAAACAGCTTAGCTCAAAAGTTGTAAAGTGGTGTAAATAAAAGAAAGAAAAGTGGAACAGACATAGAGATAATTACAAAAAGATTTGCGAGCATTGAGAATGTTGAAAAATGTTACTATGAAGCATATACTATTGGAAATACCTGTTTAGGCCAGCAAATTATCATTTAACGGCGATGGTAATACTTAATGGCAATGAAATGAAGCAAATTGCCCAGACATATATAGGAGAAAGGAAAGAATTGCAGATCGAGTCACAATTTTATAATAATACGGGCGTAAATGAAAATGCGATATGGTATTATAACGAAGAATTTAAGTTCATAGTTCTAAATGGGCATTTTGTTGGAAATGTTTTTTATTCAACAGAAGATAATGCATTATATTTAGATGTAGAAAATAATTAAGCGATATTGTCACCGCATAGTTTTTGCAGGCAGCGGCATCTTTTGCAGAAGCAGACGCATTATAGGGATGATCGTGCCAGATAGGAAAATATGAAGAAAAAATTTATATTGTCAGCATGTGTAATATTTATAATTGCCATAATAGTTATATTTTACAGGATGAGATACGACATTTCAAATACCTATGTAGTTTATGAAAAGGAAGATTATTACTATGAAGTGATTATCAAGCAGTATGATGGGAAGGTTATTATTTCGGAAGAATATCATTGTTTAGAACCAATTGTTCAAGAAATAGACAAAGATATGCTTACGGTAACAGTCGGGCGTGGAGATTACTGGGTGACAAGATTCATCAATGTGAGGGATGGAGTTGTGTCGGAGGGATTTGGCAATATGGTGGCATATAGCCATGATAAAGTAGTCTACCCTGCATATAAAGATGGTGATATGAAAATAATTGTGCAGGATATATTTGATGAAAATAAGTATTATTATGAAATAATTAGAGATTATGCGCCTGTTGCGGTAGGAAAGTATATGATAATTGATGCCAAGTTTTTAGATGATACCACTTTATATCTGAAATATTACAGAGGGGAAGAATGGGAAGAGGTGGAAGAAATTATTGATTTGTAAATTATTCAGAAAGAATTCAGACGAAGCACTCTCATGGGTATGGACGCTGAGAAGTTGGAAGGCTGAAAAAGTTATTGATATGAACGGAAAAGGCAGAGCGGAAGGGGTACTATACGAATGTGGGGTTGAATTTCACTTTATGCTTTTGGTACCGCTGCTGGTGTTTGTGGGGGAATAGTTTCAGCAGTTGTTATCATGTAAGGGGGATTTCATGAAAAAATTTTACTTATTGGACTTGTAATATCTCTAACAATGAATGTACTTTTGGGAATATGTATTATAAGGCAAGAGTTAATGTATGCAGATATCAGAATAGATAAAAACAAGGATATTGTTCCAGATGAAGAAACGGCAATAGAGATAGCGCGTATATATATTGATGCAAATTAGAAAAGATAATGGTATGGTTACATATTTAATGCGTAGTTTGGTGGGATAAATGGCAGGCGGCAAATTGTGAAGGGCGGAAATGAAATTAACAGACAGTACAAGGAGAAAAATGACGACTAAAAAGATTATACAGGAAGAACTGGGAAAGACACTTGAAGAATGCGGATTTAAGTTTACCAAGGCAGAGCCTTGTTTCTGGTATAATAGGAAATTCCTCCTGCCGG
>BLLW01000128.1 GCA_011959285.1 Lachnospiraceae bacterium
GACTGATCTGGAATATATAGAAGCACGTGCTTTCTGGAGATGCAGTTCCCTGACGGAAATAGAGCTTCCGGATTCGCTTAAGAGCATTGGATGGTATGCATTTAGTGAATGCACCTCGTTACGGGAAGTGACGTTCCCGGATACGGTATATAAAATTGAAAAGAATGCGTTTTCGGACTGCACAGCACTGAGCGCTGAGACACAGCAGAGGCTGGCACAGTATCAGGAGATGAAAGGGAACTAATCGATAATGTGATTACATAGAGTATTGATGCCCGCTGCTTGCGGAGGGAATTGGACAGATTACAGTGCCATAGAAAGCGAGTATATGAATGGAGAAGAAAAAGAAAATACAAAAAGTCATAATTATAGCAAGTCTTGCAGCCTTATTTCTGCTCTGCGTTTATATAGAGACTGCAGAGAAAAAGTATGGAAGCTGCGGGGAGAATCTGACCTGGGCATATAGGAGAGGCGTGCTGACCATAAGCGGCACAGGGGATATGTCCTATGAAGGGCGAGCTCCTTGGCATAAATGGTGCTTGGACGGTATTGAGAAGGTAGTAATTAAAGAGGGATGTACGTCTATTGGAGAGTATGCATTTCAAGGATCCAACTGCCTGACGGAAGTAGTGCTGCCAGATTCTCTTCAATGTATTGGGAAAGGTGCATTTAGGAATTGCAAGGCTTTAACAGAGATAGATTTTCCTGATTCCCTTCAATGGATTGATGAAAGCGCGTTTGCAGACTGCAGTTCCTTAGTACAGATCACTCTGCCTGATTCGCTTAAGGGCACTGGCAGTTCCGCGTTCAGCAATTGCGTTTCCTTGACGCAGGTTAACTTGCCGGAATCTTTTCAGGAGATCAGTATGGGGATGTTTGATGACTGTGTTTCATTGAGAGAAGTGCCGCTGCCCGATTCCCTGCAGACGATTGGTGTCGCAGCGTTTGAAGGCTGCAGTTCCCTGCAGGAAATCGATTTTCCTGATACCCTGAAATCTGTAGGAGCATATGCATTTTATGGCTGCACTTCGCTGGAAAAAGTATATCTGCCAGATTCTATTTCATCCATTGAAGAGGGAGTTTTTATTGAATGTACTTTTCTAAAAGAAGTAAGATATCCAACAAGGTTGAGCTATGTACCAGAAGCTGCTTTTGGGGGATGCAGTTCTTTGACGGAAATAGATTTTTCAGATTCACTTGAAAGGATTGATAAGTGTGCGTTTGAAAATTGTACCTCTCTGCGGGAAGTGACTTTTCCGGATACGATAGGAGCAATTGAAAAAAATGCATTTTCAAATTGCACATCACTAAGCGCTGAGACAAAACAGCGTTTAGCCCAGCATCAAGTTCTGGGAGGAAGCGCAGGCTAGGAAAGTTTGCCGATGTTTGAAAGCGAAGGCCATAAATTAGAATGCCGTGTGCGCGGCGGAATGGAGGAAAGGATGAAAATATCAAAAGGTGCAGTTATAGCAGCTATAGCAGGAGCCATATCACTTCTTGTGTTATTAGGGCACTATCTTTATAATAATGAGATTCATGTGCCCAGGTGGATTACGTTTCCTTATGATGTGACTACTTGCTGTGGGGAAGCAAGGATCAATGAATATCTGTCGAACAAGAAAGAATTCAGCATACCGGATAAAATCTTAGGATGCAAAGTGGTCTCTGTAGATGCGGATGCATTCAACAGAATAGGAAAGGATGCGGTTGTTACAGATATACCAGAAGGAATCTGGGTTGGAAAGGTATATCACCAGGAGAGCCAAAGCTTTTATCTTTTGCAGGCGGACGATGCAGTGATGCTCAAATACATAGGAAACGAAAAGAAAATTGAAATTCCGGATGAGGTGTGGGGACGAAGCGTAAAAATAATTTATGATACATGTTTTGAGGGCACTAATGTGGAAGGGGTGTACATTCCGGAGACGGTAGAGGGTATTCGAGAACGTGCATTTGCGGGTTGCACAAAACTGGAACAGGTTATCCTGCCTTTAAAATTGAAAGAAATAAGATTCAGTGCATTTGAAGGATGCAGGAATTTGAAACAGATTGAACTTCCTTTTGATTTAGAAGTGATTGGTGCACGTGCGTTTTGCAGGAGCGGTATAGAAAATATCGAATTTCCTGAAAGTGTAAAGTTGATAGGATATTGCGCCTTTGAAGACAGCGCACTGAAGACGCTTTCAGGGGGTGAAAATGTGGAGTGCGTGGAAAACTATGCTTTCAGAGGGACAGCCTGGGAAGAAAATTATGAAGGGGATTTTGTCTGTCTGGGAGATACGCTCTGTCTATATAAGGGGGAGGAAAAAGTCGTAGTGATTCCTTCAACAGTGAAAAAAATCAGTGGGGCATTCGGCAGGCGGTCAGGCGATGTTTATCCCATAAAGGTGGAGAAAGTATTTATACCCCGTTCAGTAACAGTAATATCGTACGGCAGTTTTGCAAAGCAGAGAGGGGCAGAGGTATACATTCCTACAACGGTGAAGGATTTGGGAGAGGGAAGTATATTTGGAGATGACTACGGATACGGAACAATCGTGACATTAATAGGATCAACAGCTGCCCGTTATGCAGATAGGAATAATATAGACTATAGGATAATTACAAGTGATGAGATGAAGCAGCAAATGGAGGAAGCAATGGAGATGAAAGAAAATGCTGATTTCATTACCACAAAAGAATAAAAGAAAAAAGAGGAGAGATAAGAATGAGCAGAAAATTGCGGATTTTATGTACGATTTTGCTGTGCGGTGCACTCTTTACATCGGAATGCATGCAGATTTCCATTTCGGCATCGGCAGCAGATTTAAGGGAAGCGGAGGAGCCGTCAGAAAAATCAGAGGAAGAGGAACTGGAGGAAGCAGAAGAAGAGCCGAAGGAAGAGCCCGAGGGAAAAAAGCCTGAGGAGGCGCCGGCAGAGGACACAGAAGAAGAACCAAAGGAAGTATTGCCGCAGGAGGCAGAAAAAGAAAAACCGAAGGAAACCCTGCCGGAAGAGATGGAGAAAGAGACCCCGAAAAAGGTTCCATCCCTGGAGACTCCATCAGAGGAATTAAATACTGGGGAACTGGATGAGACCCTGCCCGAAGAGCCCGAGGAGGGAACAGAGAAGGAAGATCCTGAGGAAGAGCCTGAAGAGGCGGAAACGGTTACGATCCTATTTGATGCCGCCTACGGCAGCGGAACGTATCTGCTTTCAGGGGAGGATGACGAGTGGCTGACAGCAGAGGGGGATGTTACGATTGAACTGCCCGAAGAGGAAAGCCTTACCCTGCAGGTCAGGGCGGACGAAGGCTGCTTTATGGTTTCGGAAGACGGGGACAGGGTCTATGAGATGGAAATTGAAGTGTCCGCAGACAATAAGGAAGAATTTGAAGGATTCACCGTCAGATTTGAGACCGCCGTAACCGGAAGTGTGGAGTTAGGAGACAGCAGTGGCGTGCTGGGAAGCGAATTTACGGCACAGGTTCATATCGAGGAAAATGTGGATACGGAAGGAATGCGCTGCAAGTGGATTTATGAAGAGGAAGATGTGGTCCTTTTGACAGAGGATTCTGTGTGGGGAGAGGACAGCATATTTAAGGTTGCAGCTGCCAAGGAACGCACGGCGGTGATTGGAGCCGAGATTTACAGGCAGGATATTCTTCTGGGAACGATGCCGGAAGCCGAGTATCAGATTTCCGAAGTAGACGCCGGGCAGTTTCTGAATGTGTTTACTCTTATCATTGATGAGGATATGGAAATCGATCTTTTGAGCGAAGGCGAAAGCGTGGCAGGCGGTGAACTTAACTTTTATGTGGAGCTGAACCGGGAATACATTGAAAGTCTCGATCATGAGGTCGAAGAGGTAAAGGTATCCTATCTGTCTAACGAGGATGCCATGGAGGAAGAGGAGGAAGGGATATTTTCACAGACCATTGCGGTGGAAGAAGCATCCCTCACGAAAGCCCAGCCGGTGGTCACGGTGACCCTGGAGGGGGATATCGAGATCGTGATTACAGCTCAGAAAACCCTGCAGATCGATAAGGACGCGCCTGTCGTCAATATTTCCCTTGTGGACGGGGAAAGCGTGATCCAGAAGGAATGGCTGTCCCGGGGGGATGGTTATGAAAATCTTCAGATGAAGATCGACGTGGAGGACTTAAGCGGGATCAAAAGCTGCAAGGTCTCATCGGATGAGGAGCGGGGTTACCGGATCAGCAAGACCGAAGACAGTTATTACATGAATTTAAGCCTCAAAGAGCGAGTTATGGACTATCGTATCTTAGTTGAAGATCAGCATGGAAACGTTGCCGAGGTATCTTATACCGTTAAGGTTGACAATACGGCTCCGTCGGAGGAGGTGGAGGTTTCTTTTGTAAGTGAAGAGGAAATTGTCTGCGAGGAAGAAATCGCCGGCGGGTATGTATTAGGAGAAGGCAGCGGCGACATCTGCAGCGGAAATCATATCACCGTGAGTCTTGCAGTGGAAGACGGCGCCGGCAGGGGCAAGACTGCTTCCGGCATCAAGGAAGTACAGGCAGCCGTGATAATCACCACCCGGGAGGGGACTGATGAGCGGCGTTATACATTAGAACCGCTGGGAGAAGGAGAGGAAAGGCTATTTTCCCTGTGCATCGATTCGGAAGCGTCCGACCCGGAAATGACTTATCAGATCAAGGAAATCTACATAGAAGATCACGCGGAAAACAGCGTTACCCTTTCGGAGGAAGAGGGGTGCATTGATGAGGTCAGGTATGTGGTGGACCACAGGAAGCCGGCAATCCAATATACCTATCCCCAGGGGATCAAAGACAAAGAAGAAGAGGAAATTTTATATTTTGAGAGGTCTGTCACAGGCAGGGTGGAGATTCAGGACTTGAATCTGGCAGCGTATGAAGTCACTGTAAAGGATGCCCCCGGATATGGCGGAGCGGAGATTTCCCGGACGGAGGAAGGAGACAGCAGAGCGGTCTATACGTTTGCTTTGAAGGAGGACGGAGAGTACCGGATCGATACCACATTGAAGACGGATGCCGCTTTCCTTAGCAGGAACGGGTTCGTAACGGAGCAGAGTACCATCATGATCGTGGACACACAGGCGCCCGTCATAGAAATGAAGCTGTCGGGAGATGGCGGAGGGGAATACCCGGATTATGCAGACCAGTATTACAAAGAAAATCTGCATGCAGATATCCTCGTCAAAGAAAAGAACGTCGACCTTGTGGAAGTGAGGGTTTTCTGCAATGGAAGCGTGCAGACAGCATACACCGCGGAGGATTTCCTTTTCAATGAGAAGAAGGATGGATGCACGCTTTCGTGTGCGCTGACGGAAGAGGGCGAATATTATCTGGAAGCAGTCTGCCGGGATAAAACCGGAAAGCAGACGGAGTTTAAGAGCAATCTTTTCACCATCGACAAGACGCTGCCGAAAGTG
This sequence comes from Lachnospiraceae bacterium, assembly GCA_011959285.1. GTDB lineage: Bacteria > Bacillota > Clostridia > Lachnospirales > Lachnospiraceae > Suilimivivens. The sequence continues at coordinate 5,417 of BLLW01000128.1, forward strand.
ACCCTCACCTATGATAACAATGAGGCAAAGAATGAATTTTATTATAATGATGCGCGGACGGCAACCATCAAGGTGGAGGATGCAGCGCTTGACAAGGAGAGCATCATTTTTAAGGTTGAGACCAGGCGGGACCAGATGCCGGTATTGTCTGCATGGACAGAAGAACTCACGGCGGAGGGAAAACTGTTTACCGCCCAGGTGACTTTTGAAAAAGATGATATCTATGACGTGTCATTTCAGTGCAGCGACCTTGCGGGGAACAGTTCAGAGGTATGCGACGGCGGTCACTTTGTCATAGATACTGCCTCCCCGGTGGTTTCCATCGTATTTGATCACAGCGGCGGAAAAAATGAGATTTATTATAACCAGGACAGAACGGCGCGCATTACCGTTGAGGATCTTTCCTTTGACAAAGATGCCTTTACAGTCTCCAACAAGGAGGGAGAGGATATGGTGTCCGTTAGGGCATCGGACGCCTTTGCCGGATCGGAGTGGAAGTACACCACGGAGATTGCCTGCAGCGAGGAGGGCATTTATGAGTTTTCGGTTCAGGCGCAGGATCTTGCCGGGAATGAGGCGGTGGTGGTAAACAGCGAGCGGTTCATCATCGACAAGACGCCGCCGGAAATTGAAATCACGGGTATCTTAAATGAATCGGCAAACAAGGGAGATGTGATTCCTGTCATCACCTACCGGGATAAATATCTGGACGACGAACAGTCGGACATTGCAATTAGCGGCTACAAAAACGGAATCCTTGCCATAGAGCCGGCGGTCCGTGCAGACAAAGAAAGCAGAAGCGCACAGTTCGACACTTTTCCAAGGGAAAGGCAGATGGATGATATCTATACGCTGACCGTACATATAGAAGATAAGGCAGGCAATCAGTCCGAGGAGGAGTACCTCTTTTCCGTAAACCGTTTCGGTTCCACCTTCGGCATCGACAAGGCGACGGCACGGCTGGTGGAAGATTATTACACCAATGCGGAGCAGGATATCGTAATCACGGAGACTAACGTGGATGCATTGCAAAAGGAAGAGATCATGGTCAGCTTCAACGGCGAACCGAAGACCTTAAGGGAAGGAAGAGATTACCGGGTGGCTGCGCAGGGAAGCAGCGCCACATGGAAAGCCTATACGTATACCATTTATAAGGAGAATTTTGCCAAAGAAGGGCAATATGTGGTCACGGTCTTTTCCCAGGATGCCGCACAGAACCAGTCCGATAACAACGTGCAGGATCTGGAGATTGCCTTTGCGGTGGACAAGACGGCGCCCAGTATCGTGGTCACAAATCTGGAAGACCACGGCGTCTATGATCAGAACGACCTGACCTTTTATGTGGACGTGCAGGATAATATGTACCTGCAGGGCATGCAGCTTTTCATCAATGACGAGGAAGTGCAGTC
>BLLW01000129.1 GCA_011959285.1 Lachnospiraceae bacterium
GCCGCCACGCTTTGCGAGCCGGCTTATCGTAACAGAAATGGCAGAGACTCAAGCAGTCCCTGCCATCTGTTAATTCGCCCACAACTTATTTGAGAACGGATCTATTTCTCACCTACCGATACTCTATCTGCCAATTCTCCTTAGTAGCATATTCGTAGTCATACATGATGTTCACCACCGCATCCTTCGCCAGCGCCCTCGCCTCATTTCTGACGATTCCATCTCTTACCCGCTTATACTGAATGGGCAGATACTGGCACAGCATATTCAGCGGAATCCCTGTTTCATCCAGATTATGGAACAAAAGGTCAATCGCCTCCTTCACAGGCGCTTCCCCCAGATAGTATCTGCATCTGTCAGAAAAGCTGTACTTTCTTGCCAGAAACAATTCCTGTTCGCTGCCATGATAATGCTTTTTCCAGTTATCCGATTTATCCAGCATAGTCTTCTCCAGCACATTGATGAAATCGGAATCCTTTTTTCCGCTAGGAAGCACTTCCTTTTCAATCTTATGTAAAGAGAACAAGGCTTCTCTTAAGGAAAATGTAAGGGCCGGTCCCACCTTTAAGATGCCCACGCCGTCTTCCGCCATCTCCCGAAGCAGCTTTGCGCCCTGGTAATCAGTGGAGTGCCCTTCCATCACAAGGTCGGGATATCTTTTGACTGCCCGGCACAGTTCATGTGCCTTTACCCTGTCATACTTACAGACCCCCGAATCAGAAAACTCTACCCCCGGCTGCACCACCACCGCTGCAATGTGATCCCAAGCGTCTCTTATGCCGTGTCTCTCAAAAGCCTTCGTGTACGCCTGTATGGTCTCTTCAAAGTCAGCCGGAGAGGTTACTTTTATTTCCCCCTCCTCATCCTGCCCGCCGCCCGGTATGGGCACTTCGCTCCCAATCACGTAGATGGGTTCCATTGCCTGGGGATTCGTTTTAAGCTTCTCCCGATAGGTCTCCTCGCATGCCTGATACAGTCTTACACCCCGCTCTGCAATCTTGTCCGTGTCGGGCCAGCTGCCTGCATCATCGCTTCCAAGTCTCATGCTTGTGTCTAAATGAATCTTGGTAAATCCTGCTTTCACGAAGGACCGGACCAGACAGTCCGCCTTTTCCATCGCCGTCTCCTCCGGCTCTCCGCTCCATGTCAAAGGACCTAAATGATCTCCGCCAAGCATGAGTCTTTCTTTGTCAAAACCCACCCTGTCTGCGATCTCGTTTATATATGCCACAAAATCAGCCGCCTGCATTCCGGTATATCCCCCGTACTGATTGACCTGATTTGCCGTAGCCTCAATCAGCACAAAATCGTCATTCCTTCCTGCTTCCTCCATGATTGCCTCTATGACCAGCTCATTGGCACTACAGTAGGAAGGAAGGGCACAAAATATGCCCTTTTTCCTTTTTTCAATCATTTTCCTAATGGGATGCCTGTGCATCAGACCACCACCTCGCATTCTCTGCCCGGCACATTATAGTAACTGTGCAGGACCACGCCTTTTACCACTCTGTTCACAGAGCCGTCAGGACTCGGGTTATCCGGCTCGATTCCAAGTCTTACAGAATTGAAGAATGCAAACATCTGTCCGTAGAGCACATATACCAATGCCGAATATACGTCGGGGACCTGTTCCCCCTCCACAAAGATGCATGCATCAGAGATTTTTTCTATTTCTTCGTCTTTTTCCCAGGAAATTACGATAAGTTTGTGTTTTCTTGTGTCATGATAAATTTCCTTTAATAAATCTCTGATATATTGATTGGTGTATTCGCTCCGGGACATCAGCACGAAAACGTCTGTATCCTTGTCCATAAACGTCTTAGGTCCATGCCGGAATCCTAAGATTGTCTCCTGCATCGTGGCAATCTTCCCGTTTGTCAGCTCCATATTTTTAAGCGCCATTTCCCTCGCCATCCCGCTTAGGTACCCTGCCCCTAAATATACCGCTCTGCCGGGATTGCATCCGCTTAAATCCCTCATTTTTTTCCAATCTTCCCGAACAATCCTTTCTCCTAAGCCTGAAATCGTATCTACATATTTCTTGTCTTCATCCAGCATGTGGATGTGAAAAAACAAAAGTGCGGCGAGCAGCATACAGCTGAAAGAACTGGTCATGGCAAATCCCTTATCGTTGGTTTCCTCAGGCAGTATGAGCATAAAACAGTTTCCATTCTCCCCTGCCTCGCTGACCAGATTGCCATCCTTATTGCATGTAATGATCACATGGGCTATTCTTTCCGTATTCTCCTGCATAATCCGGTATGCGCCTATACTTTCCGGGCTGTTGCCGGAACGAGCAAAGGACACAAGTACCGTTTTTACATCTCTTTCAATCACTTCCTGCGGATTCGCCACGATATCTGTTGTCGCCACCGCTTCAACCCTGACATTCGTGCAGCTTTTTACATGGCTTTTGATAACCTCTCCAATATAATCAGAGCTTCCTGCCCCGGTAAAAAGAATCCTGGTTTTGCTGTCCACATTTGCCTTCAGAAAATCTGCGATACGCTGTCTGTCCTTTTCTATCAGCCCGTAAATCTGCTTCCAGAGAGCCGGCTGCTGAACAATTTCCTGTGCCGTATGATGTCCGTTCAGCTTTTTCAAATCCTCCATCTCATATCCCAGTATCATACCGATCCTCCTTCTTATGTTCCGTCACCATTCCTTTCCTATTTCGCGTCCTCACCCATGACCTCTTCAAAGTTCTCAGCTGTCACCATGACTGCGCCAAAAGGATATACACCATAAGCCTTGTCGGTCTTATACTCTTCAAAAATAGGCGTTCCGTTGACGATATTTTCATACAATGCCTTCACGGACTCTTCTCCTACGGTAGAAGCCTTGATGTAAGCTGCCGCCTTAAAGCAGGAATACTCCTTTCTGAACTCATCCTTTGCGTGATAACCACCAAGACCTACCGTGACGGAATCCTTATCAAGACCTGCCTGCTCTAATGCTCTCGTTGCACCCTGTGCCCCCTCGTCGTTAGCTGCCGTAACGATCCAGCTTGTAATTTCGGGATGCGCTGTGATGGTCGCTGCTGCTGCATTATATCCTTCATCGGAAGAACCGCCGCCGTAGTCGATTCTAATGATATTTCCTTCCGGGAAGTCGGGGAAGCTTTCCTTAAATACATCGATCTGTCCGTCTGATCTGGGAACACAGCTGGTCACCTTCTCCATTGCAAGAATCATGATGCCTGTGCTCTCCGGATTTTCAAGCATATTATTCTCATTAATATAATTCACTGCCCATTCTCCCATGGTGCGTCCTGAGAGGTAAGAATCCAGCTCGATTGCCGGCGCTAAGTAGCTACCGTTTTCATCGATCAGGGGAACGTCTACCGCTACCACAGGTATGCCTGCCTCTTGACATTTGGTCACCGTCATCTGGCTGAGCTGCTGGTCACAGATATTTACAATCAGTCCCTGAATGTCTTGAGACAACACGTTGTCCAGTACGTCTACATATACGGACGGGTCTTCCTTGGAATCTCCTACAATCAGGGGCTCCATGCCAAGGGCTGAAGCCTGGTTCTCTGCTGCTGCTGCTTCCTGAATAAACCAGGACTGGGTCATATCACGATAGATTGCTGCAATCTTTACTTTTTCGCCGGAATCTGCCTGCTGGGTATCCTCCGTCTGCTGTGCATCGCTGCTTTCTGCCGCATTTTCTTCCGCCTGTGCCGGTTCTGCTGACTCCTGATTTTGCTGGGTGTCAGCCGTATTTCCGCCGCTGGAGCTGCATCCCATAACCGCTGCTGCCGTCATTGCTAATACCATTGCCACTGCCAAAAACCTTCTCTTCATAGTTCTTCCTCCTTTTTTGTAAAAAATGTTTGTTATATTTCACGCTTTTTCTTTCTGAAATAATCAAAAGTAAGCGCAAACATCATCAGTAAGCCTCTCGCCACGTCCTGCCAGAACGTAGATATATTTAGTAACAGAAGTCCATTGTTAAATCCCTGCAAAATCAAGACGCCCAAAAAGGTGCCGCTTAAGGAGCCCGTCCCCCCTGTCATGGCGATTCCGCCCAGTACGGATGCCGTTATGGCGTCAAAGTCCACATTCTTTCCTGCACCCGGCTGTCCGGTATTCATTCTCGATGCCAGAATGATTCCTCCTAAAGATGCCAGACAGGCGGAGATCACAAACAACTTAAACTTGATTTGATTGATCTTGATTCCTGCAAGCCGGGCTGCCGCCGCATTTCCTCCCGTCGCATAGACATTTCTTCCGAAACGGGTCTTCCCGAGAATCACGCCAAACACCAGAAATGATACGATCAGTATGATGACGGGAAGGGGAATGCCCAAAATCCTTGTAATGCCTAACTTGATATAGGCATCCTGATTCACAAAGACCGGTTTACCGTCGCACATAATATATGCCAGCCCCCGGGCAATGGACATAATCGCTAAAGATGCGATAAAGGGCTGTATCTTCAATACGTTGACCTGGAATGCGTTGATCATCCCGAACACAGCGCCCACGCAAAGGGTGATGGGTACAATCAAAATAAACGGAACACCTTTTTGTGCCAACAAAGCGGAGAGTACCCCGGCAAACGCCGCCACCGCTCCCGGCGACAAATCAATCTGCCCGGAGATAATCAGATAAGATTCCCCGATGGCAATTAATCCGCTTAAGGATGCCGCCGTCAAAATATTGAGCAGATTCTTTCCCGTCAGATACCCCGGATTTAATACGGTGAATACAATCGTCATCACCACCATTACGATAAACAACCCTAAAAGATTTGATGTTAAAATCTGTTGTCCTGCTTTCTTCAGTATTTTCAATGTCATCCCTCCACTTCCTCAAGCATTGCATATCTTAGAATCAATTCCTCTTCCGCCTCTTTTCTTCCCACTTCTCCCGCAATCTTTCCATTTCTCATGATGTATATGCGATCGCTTAGCCCAATCACTTCGGGAAGTTCTGACGAGACGATGATTACGGCAACTCCCTGCGCGGCAATCTCCTGAATCATCCGGTAAATTTCTGATTTTGCTCCCACATCGATTCCCTTGGTGGGCTCATCTAAAATCAAAATCTTAGGATTCATTGCCAGCCACCTTGCCAGCAGCACCTTTTGCTGATTCCCTCCGCTCAACTGATAGATTCTCTTGTCAATCGAGCTTGTCCTTACCCGGAACTTTTCAACATTTTCCTTTGCAAACCCCTGCTCCTTTTTTCCTCTTATGAACATGCCACTGCAAAGTCTCTTTAAAATGACCAGACTCATATTTTCCTTTACGGAGCAAAGAGGAATGATTCCTTCGTTCTTCCGATCCTCGGAACAATATGCAATGCCCAGGCGAATAGCTTTTTCCACGGAATCGATGTTCTGTCTTCTGTCGTTTACTTCTATCGTTCCCGCCAGAACCGGGTCCGCCCCGAACACCGCCCGCATCAGCTCCGTCCTTCCAGCACCCACCAGCCCGAAGAATCCAAGAACTTCTCCCCTTTTCACGTCAAAGTGGATATCCGAAAAGTCTTTGCCGGATAATCCCTCCACCTTGAGCGCTGTTTCCTTCCTTTCCTTCCTCTGTATCTGGTCTGCAAACATGCTTCCTATGGGTCTTCCTACCATCTGATTGACAAGACTGACCTCATCGGTATCCTTCTTATCATGCATCGCCACAAAGGCGCCATCCTTTAGCACCACGATCTTGTCGGCAAGACGGAAAATTTCATTCATTCTGTGTGAAACATAAATAATGATGAGCCCCTTCTCCTTCAAGCGCCCGATCAAGTCAAACAGTACCTCTGCTTCCTTGTCGGAAAGACATGCCGTAGGTTCATCAAAGGCAAGCACTCGGGGATTTCTGGAATATACCTTCATAATCTCTACCATCTGCTGCATTGCCACAGATAGCTCCTTTACCTTCTTGTGGGGCTCGATGGGAAGTCCCAACTCTGCAATGATCCCGGCCGCTTTGCGGTTAAGTTCCTTGTAATCTACCATCCTATGCTTTTCCGGCAGCCTGCCCACATAAATATTTTCTGCAACGCTGAGTTCATCAAACATCTGCCGTTCCTGATAAATCAGTCCGATTCCTGCGGCGATTGCCTCATTGGGACTTAAAAAGTGGCGTTCTTCTCCATCCAATAAGTAACTGCCCTCGGAAGGCTGATAATCGCCGTTCAAAATTTTGAGCAAAGTAGACTTCCCCGCTCCGTTTTCTCCCACAAGGGCAAGGACTTCTCCCTCAGTAACAGAAAAACTAATATCTGTCAGTGCCGGAACGCCGGCAAAATTTTTGCTGATCTGTCTAAATTCCAATTCATGTTTCATCGTCCCTCTCCTTCCATAAAAGCCAGAAGATTTTCCTTTGAAGCCTCCAAGATATTCCAGGACGCCACCCGTCCCTCACATCCGCTTCTTTCCGCCCGTTCCACCCCATCCCTTATGGACTGGGCGCTGACAAAAGGAAGCTCCTTCACGGTATGTATCTCCATGCCCGCATAGATTTTGCAACTGGAAAGTTTCCTCGCTGTCTCCAATTCCTTCTCCATAAAATCAGTCAGCCTGCCATCCTCCATTCCAATAATCTGTTTCATCCTGCCAGCCATTTCACCCGCCATGCCCTCAAGCTCATATTCCATTCCCGCCGGTGTATAAGTGCACCGGTAAAGCATTGGCTTGATAAAATCGACAGATTTGCTTAGCGCCGCGTAATCCTGTCCCACGAACAGGGAAAGAAAGGGGGCAAATAAATCCAGTCCGACCTTCATCCCTTTTGTCCTGAAATACCCTGCCAACGCCTTTACCATATCCGTTATCAATTCCGTTCTTGC
>BLLW01000130.1 GCA_011959285.1 Lachnospiraceae bacterium
TTAATTTTAAGGTTGCCAGAGAGAAAGGTTTGTGATAAAATTACACAGTAAGTTCGTAAATGCATATGGCATTGTTGAATAATTTGCTTATTTGCAGATTTTCAAATAAGTCCTGGCAGCTCAGTTGGATAGAGCGATCGCCTCTTAAGTGGTAGGTGTTCGATTGCCAGAGCAACGTAAAATCAACAATTTCATAGCTGAATGACTTGCTTATTAGCAGGTTTTTCATACAAGTCCTCGTAGCTCAGTTGGATAGAGCGATCGCCTCCTAAGCGATAGGTCGGACGTTCAAGTCGTCTCGGGGACGCCTCAAAGCATTGAAAACACTGGATTTTTCAATGCTTTTCTTTTTTGTCTCAGGAGAAAACCTGAAACCGGGGGATTTGCTTTTTTGGATATTTGCTCTCAGCCATGTTGCTAAGAGGGAATCGAACACAAAACTGCACTTTCAGAGCTGTTGCTAATAATTTGCTAATTACAGAATTAGCAGGATTTAGCTGCTAATAGCGTTCTGCTTCAGTGCTTTTGTCAGCATGGAGACCAGTTCCGGCGACTGTTCCAATGCTGCGATTAAGTTTGCCAGGTCTGCGTTTGCATTTTCAGGCGGCGTAACATTCTTCAGCGGGTTCACAGAATTCTTAGCGAAGATTGTAAAAAAGGACATATCCCCGCGCTCATTTCGTATGGTTTTCTTAAACATGGTGTCCCTCCCTCTTATTTCCAGTAGTGTTCACTGACGCCTGCGCCCTGTGAACGGACGTTGATGGGCATAAGGTTGAACTTCCAGAAGCCGCCCAGATGGCAGCGCCCTGTAACCGTAACGTAAAAAGGTGTCCCAATCTGGATGCGGCTGGTATTGCCGGGACCGGACACCTGATAGGAAAGTCCCTCAACCTCGTCCAATTGTCTGGAGAGAAAGGAAAAGAGGGCATCCGTTTCCCCGCTGGTGCCGCCGTTTAGCTGGATCTGCTTTACAAGCTGGTCCGCCATGTGGTCCATTTCCTGCTTGACGGAAATGATGTGGAACACATTGATGATGAAGGCAATCAGGACGACAGCCACCAGAATGTAAACAAAGCTGCTGATATAAGAGGAATCGCCTCTTTCGGACAGCAGCAGCCGTTTCAGTTTCTTTTTCAATAGTTCACCTCCCGGATAATAGAAAACGCAGACGGGAAGCCGGGGTGGGACTTCTTGCCTGCGTTTCTTTGCGGCAGGGCTGCGTATGGGATACGGAGCGGCTGCCTGTGTATGATTTTTCACGATACTCATTTTAACATAGGGGATTTACCGTGTAAATCGCAAAGCCGTGCCAGTTTGTGAAAGTTCTGTGCCAATGTTGTGCCAGTGGGAAGAAATGAGTTAATCTTACTGGAATTTCAAATAAAAATATTTTTTAATGAAGCATATATTGTGCTTTTTTAATTGACAAAGTCGGAATCACATGATATGTTGTTAGCAGTCAATGTGGACGAGTGCTAACAATATATTAAGGAGGAAAAGTATGGCAAATAATATGACTTTTTTCCCCGTGGGAAATGGGGATATGACACTTATAACAACAGATAAAGGTATTAACATCCTTATGGATTGCAATATGAGAAAAAGCGCAGAGGAAGAAACCAACAACGATTATGACTGTAATGAATATTTACATAATAATCTTAAAAGTGATGATGATGTGGTTTATGTCGATGCGCTATTTTTAACACATTCAGATCAAGACCATTGTAGAGGAATGAGAGAGTATTTTAATTTGTGTTCTCCAGAAAAAATGGATGATACAAAAATAAGAATCAATGAACTTTTCGTTCCGGCAAGGCTGCTGATTGATACAGAACATTAAAATGATGACGCGGATGCGATACGACAGGAAGCAAATAGGCGATTGAAGTTATTTGGGACGGATGACTTCAATAAATCAGGTAATAGAGTAAAAATTGTTGGGTACAGTGAGGAATTAAAAAAATACAGTGATTTAATTATTGGGGCCGGAAAACGTGTTACCAGTATAAATAATATACAAGACTACGGTGCTGAAATATTTGTACTGCGTCCTGTTAAAAGAGACACAGATGATGAAAATGCTAGTGTAAATGATTGTACGGCGTCTTTCAAAATTTCGTTTACTATAAACGGAAATACCTATGTCGCAATATTGGGTGGAGACATTACTTGCGAAAATTGGAAAGAGGTTATTCAGTATAATAAGGATTTAGATTTTGATATTTTACTGGCTCCACATCACTGTTCGTGGCATTCCGTTAGTACAGAAGAGGGAGATGGAGCAAAGGCCGATAAAGATATTGAAGATTTCTTGGAAAAATCAAAGGATAAAGCATATATTATTGCATCTAGCAAACAGATTAAGAGAAATAATGATAATCCCCCTAGTTATAGGGAAAAAAATGTTTATACCAAGCATTTGGACGATGATGAGAGATTTATTTGTACTGCTGAATATCCGGATAGCGAGAATCCCAAACCGCTCGTGCTTAAAATCACAGGACAGGGAGTTTCTGTTAAATCAGTAACAACAAGTGCGGTCAAAAAAAGTAACTCATATACGCCAAAATCATATGGAATATGGAGTTAGGAATGAAGAATAAAGTCAGTGAGAGGTTAAAGCTGAAATATGTTGATTCGTGTAAATCACAATACAAGGAATTTCTACAAGCGTTAGAAGTAAACCCGACAATAAATATGTCGGGTTTATATGAAAGTGAAATAGAAAATGGACTATTTATTGAAGCTGAAGTAATAATTTCAATGCCTACTGGTGGAGTTTATAATAATTTGGATATTCGGAATAAGGAAAAAATACTAATTTTTCTAAATCCTGAATATCCATTAATTGCCCCGGCAGTTATTATAGCAAGAGATGATTTTCCGTTTTCGTTTGTACCACATTTGAATATGGGAGTTTCAAAATCTAAAATAAAGGAATTAAATTTATGTTTATATAGGGGCGATATTGATGAATGGTTTTACGAGCATGGGGACATGGCGTTTTGTGATTTGATAAATGAATGGTTTTCAGATCTTGTGAATGGTGAGCTGATAAAAGAAGATGGTTTTGAATGTGTAAGAATCAGTAACAGTATAGGAATAATGGTTGCGGATTATGAAATGCTTGAGCAAAGAATAGTCAATGATACAAGGGAAAAAGGACATTATATATTGCCTTTGTCAATAAGCCGTTGTTATGCGAAAGTGGAGAACGGAGATTATAGTGCTGGTGGTCAACATTGGCCATGCATACTGGTTTTTGATAAAAGAGTAAATGCCGAATATATTAGTGATAATTTAGGCGTGGTATCAGACTTAAGAAAGTTTTATAGCTATCAAAGCTTAAATCATGCAATACAAAAGTACAGAAATATTTATTATGATCCAAATAGTCAAGAGCCTTTGTTGAATAATAGCATTTTTATTATTCTTGCTGTAAAAAGACCGCAGCAAGTAATTGGTAACTTTGGACAATTTGAGTTTTTAGCTTTTTGTATGGAGTTTGATTTTTCACAGAATCCGCATATAGATAATTGTAAGATAAAGAATATGTCAGCTCTCCAGTCTCTAAATTGTAAAATCACAGAAAGGCTTTCAGGAACTCAATTTGAGAAGGAAGACATTATTGTATGGGGATGTGGTGCATTAGGCTCAAAAGTTTCTATGGAATTGGCAAGAATGGGATATTTATCTCAAACATTATATGATAATGACATATTGATGCCGCATAATTTGGTAAGGCATGAAATTGCAAGTGAATATGCTATTGGACTAAATAAGGCGAAGGCATTAGAGATAGAGATCAAGTCCATGTATGGTGATGATATAAAAGTAAGTGGAGTTGATAATAGCAGTTTTTCTTGTGAGAACATGCTGAATAATGGAATACTTATAGATTGTACAGCATCCGAGAGAAATTTGAACTGGAGCTGTATGAATAATGATATAAAAAACCGTTTTGTTCGCTGTGAGATTTTTATGGAAGGGAAATTGGGTGCTGTTTTTATAGAAGGGAAGAATCGTAATCCGGATGCTTATGATATGCGGGTTGATCTATGGCATAGAGCAGTAGATAATGAAGTAATAAAAAATTGGTTAAGTCAAGATACAGAAGAGAATATGGAGTTTCATATTGGTTTTGGATGCAGCTCTGATACCATGGTATTAGATGATGCAACAATCAGCAACCATGCAAGCATTATACCGCATTGCATAAACAAGTATTCTCAACTTGATGGCGGGACATTGATAATAAATTATTTTAATAAGGATGCACTTGAAAATAACTTTATTAAAGTATTCACAATTGGAAAATATACGTCATGGAAATCAGAAGAAGGATGGACTATCCATTGTCCAAGCAAAATGATAGAGTGGCTTAATCGAATTTCTTACGAAAGAACAGAAAATATGGGTATTTGGTTCGGACATATCAATGAACGGTTGAAACGATTTACCATCGTGGATACATATATACCTGAAGACAATAAGAGAAGTGGTGGGAATGTTACAGGAGGAATACAGAGAGTAGCTGAGAAAATCAAACAAATTAAAGGAAGTACAGGCGGTATGATTGACTATATTGGAGAGTGGCACACGCATCCTAACGGGAGTATCATGCCAAGTGAAACAGATTATAAAGCATTTGAAATGGTCGGTAAAGGGAACAGACCTTTCCTGATGAGCATAATAGCTCATAACAATATTGGAAATTGGGTTTTGCAATGATAAGGAGACAAAAGTGGGAGACATAAAAGATTATAGAGACAAAGAACTAAAACTGTATGCATTAGCGAATATATTTGTGATTATTTATGTAGAGAAGATAATAACGATTGAAGGATTGCTGAACCAGAATGATAAATTCACAACGTTATTGGTTACGATATTTAATTCTGCACTATTTTTGTCTATTTTGTATATTTTCGTTTTGTTATCAGATTCTTTATTCTCAGAAGGTATGAAAAACAAAATAATATATTTTTGGGGGCACTTGCCAGGGGAAACTGTATTTAGCAGAATGAAAGAAAAAGTAAAGGATATAAGGTTTACTCAAGAGCAAGTTCTGGAACGGTATAAAAGTATATATGATAACATGCCAAACCAAAGGGATCATAAATATAGATATGAAAATTCGGCTTGGTATAAAATATATAACAGATATAGAGATAATAAGATGGTATATGTAGCCAATAGAGATTATTTAGTTTGTAGGGATATGACTAGCTCGACAGTTGTTATTTTGGTGTTATATTTTATATTTTCGATAGTATTGCAATTAGTTCCTTTCAAAATAGAATGTGTTATATATTTGGTGATTATGTTTCTTGTTACTAATGTTGCCACTAGAACTAAAGGGGAGAGGATGGTTAACAATGTAATTATATGTGATCTTCAAGCCAGAAATGAAAATGAAGGGTAATTTATAAGCTGTAAATTAGCACGTTAATTTTCTTGCTATTTATCTGTGTATTGCATATAATAAATGCAAAGGAGATGATGACTATGCCAAATATTAAGCCAATATCAGATTTGCGAAATTATACAGAAGTATTAAAAGAAGTAAAAACAAACCAACCAGTGTATCTGACTCGGAATGGTCGGGGAGCATACGCTATTGTGGATGTTGACGAATTGGATCGATTAAAAGCAACTATTCAGCTTTTGACAAAACTGGAAGAAGGAGAGCAGTCTGCTAGAGAAAAGGGTTGGTTAACAGCGGATGAAGTAGAGGCTGCGTTGGGATTGTGAAATGCCGAAATTGATTTATACACCAAAAGCGTTGGATGATCTACAGGGGATAAAGGCTTATGTTGCCAAGCAGTTTGGCGAAAGCAAGGCAAAATCCTGTTCCAAGGAGATTACATCAACTGTCAAACAGTTAGAATTGTTTCCGGGAGAAGGTCCTTGCTTAGAGGATCTGATAGAATATCCAACAGATTACCATTATTTGGTTGTAAAGCCTAATTATATTTTTTACAGGGTTGAGGGTGATACCGTAAGGGTTATCCGTATTCTAAATGAAAAACAGGATTTTTTACAGTTGCTATTCGGAATTAGCAGTATATCTGAAGAAGGAGAAGATTACTGGGGTGATTAGGGGATTATGTAGATGAAGGAAGATTTAGTAAAGCTTATAGAAGATACAGAGCAGATAAAGACAAAATTTCACAGCACGGGTGGACAAGGACTGCCTGTTCACAACGCAATATATGATAATGCAGACTTTACTTTGTGGAAACGAGAAGTGCAATTAGAGTTGCAGGAAATATATTACAGGACAAGTGATCAGTTTATATGGGATATTTTGGTACTGATTAAACAAGGTTTTAATAGTTGGAAAGATGAAAAATCCTTTAATGAATTACAAGGGGGATTACGGGCGATTTATAAAAATATAGACAAATATTATCCAAATAGTATTCAGAATTCAGTATTATTGGAGGAAAGCCAAATGGTAGTTAAAAAGCCAAAGATATTCATTAGTCATGCAACAAAAGATAAGGACTATGTATCCATATTGGTTAATTTGTTGGAGGACATGGGATTAAGGGAGAGTCAAATATTCGATTCAACCGTCAGAAGAACTGGCAGGGGGACATTGCCCATGCCTGCAGCTGGGA
>BLLW01000131.1 GCA_011959285.1 Lachnospiraceae bacterium
CTTTTCCTTCGTCAACAAATCCTGCTCTCTTGCATCCTTCCCCTGTGTCCTGCGCTTCTTGGGACGCATATACTCCGGATTCCTGTAAATCTCATAAGTCTGTCCTGCATGGGTCATGATAAGCTCCACATAGGTGGGCGTTTCCCCCTTTGCAAAGTCGCTGCGGACACTGTTCTTCTCCCGCATCCCGCCGCTCATGTTTCCATAAAGGGCATACGTAATAGCATCAAAAATAGTGGTCTTTCCTGCCCCGGTAGGTCCCGTGACCAGAAAAAGCCCTCTTTCATTAAACCCTGTAAAATCAATTTCCTGTTTTTCTTTGTAGGGTCCCCACCCGCATAAGGTCAATTTGACCGGCTTCATTCTTCACCCGTTTCCTTCCAATTCTTTTACAATATCCGTCACTGCCTGTCTGCTTTCATCTGTCAGTTCCGCCTGACGCACTTCCTGATAAAATGCTTCAAACAAGGAAATCACATCCCGCTGACCGGCAAGCATCCTGCTCTTATTTTTCAATATGACACCCTCGTCAGAAGCATGTTCTGCCTCTTTTCTTACAATCTGCATCACATTTGGATAGACACTTCTGATGGTTCCTATGGGATCGATCAGTTCCCCTTCGTCGGTCAGGATTGCCTGTATATAATCCTGATATTGACCGTTTCTCTCAACAGAATCCTCTATTGCCCCCTCCAGTATTTCCTTCAGGCTTCCTTCTATCTTCCGCATTTCCCGCATAGGGCGAAGGGAGAGCGGCCTTACCTCTTCAAGTCCCTTCCCGCCCAGCCGGATCAGCAGCGCTTTCTTGGTCTGGCTGGTCTCTCCAAAAGAATATTTAAGCGGAGCGCCGGCATACCAGACCGGCCCTTCCCCAATTTGCTGGGGCTTATGGATATGTCCCAATGCCACATAATCGAACCCTTGGAACAAGGAGGCGTCCACATTGTCCAAGCCGCCTACATGAATGGTGGTCTCGCTGTCCGAAAGCTCCGGCTCCTTTCCCTGGTGAGTGACAAAGAAGTGCGTCACGAGCACTCTGTTTTTGGGCTTTTTCTTATCTTCCTCCTGCCAGTAGCACTCCAGCATACGTTCTACCGCCTCCCCACTGGTGCGCACCCCTATCTGCGCCGGTTTTACAAATGGCAGCAGTACGAACTCTGTCTCCCTCTCCTCTTCTTTAAAGACTATTTTAGTCAACTCCGCCTTATACATGCCGGAAATATGCACGCCCTGCCTGCTAAGCAGATTTTCTCCGAAACTGATTCTCTCCGGCGAATCATGATTTCCGCTGATCATAATCACCTGAATATCCAACATGGTCAACGTATTTAAGAAAGAATCCAGCAAGGTCACTGCCTCCCCCGGCGGAATCGCCCGATCATAAATATCCCCGGCAATGACCACCGCATCCGCATGATTTTCCTTTGCCATACCGCAGATCTGTTCCAATATGAACTTTTGATCTTCCAGCATGGAAAAGTCATTTACCACCTTTCCCAGATGCAGATCCGCCACATGTAGAAATATCATATTGCCTCTCCCATCTTATTGAACCACTTGTCTCCATCGGTCAACAAATAATCTTCCCCTCCAAGCACTGCCTTGCAAAAGTCCTCGATGGAAGCAAGCTTTCTCTTAAACGCCATTCCTCCGCCAAGGATACTGGTGGTATGCACATCTGACCCAGCTGTCATAGGAAGCTTATGCTCTCTTGCATAGTCGATTGCCCTCGCATTGTACACAAAATGGTCATAATACGTATGGATGGCATTCACCCCTTCAACACCGTCAACCGCTTCAGGAAACAAGCGGATTTCCGGAATATAATATTCCTCCCTGAAAGGATGGGCATGAATGACCATCCCGCCTGCCTCATGAATGAGCCGGTACTGCTCCTTCACAGAAGCATCCTTGATCTCGGGATGGGAAATCAGCCAGTTCTTATCTACACCATAAACCAGAAATTCCGTTCCATCATAGCCTGCTTCATATCCAAAGAACACCTGCAGTCCGTTTTCGCTTCCCCATTGCCTTGCATTTTCATATCCCTTGCTGTACTGCTCTATCCACGCTTCCCAAGGAAGGCGGGAGTCGATACAGTTGTTTCCATACCAGTTGTGATTGGTGATGATGACGCCTGTATAGCCAGCCTCCTTCGCCGCTTTTGCCATCTCCATCCCCGTACTGCGGGCACAGGCACTGCTCTCACTGGTGTGCATATGGGTCTCATATAAATAAGGGTAGTCTTCTCTTTTCATATTTCCTCTCATTCCGCCTTGTAAGCCATAAAATTTCTTTTATTACCGTCAACGATACTATTATACTACAGGAAAAGGGGATTTTGTAGCACGGAATTGTTTTCTTATTCTGTGAGATAAGGTATAATGAATACTAGCTGCAAACTAACCGGCAAAAGAAAGGATAGGGATTTGGATGATACGGACGATTGTTTTTGATATGGATGGCACGCTTATTGACTCAGAGGCACTGATTCTGGACGCCTGGAAGGAAATTGCCGCCCAGAACCAGATTGCAGATATTGAACAGACTCTGATTAAATGTATTGGAATCAACACAAAGGAGACAAAAGCGGTTTTCCGCCAAACCTATGGGAATGATTTACCCTACGAAAAGTACAGTAAAATGGCTTCCGCTCTTTATCGGGCAGAAATAGACAAAAACGGTCTCCCCGTAAAGCCCGGCGTCTATGAATTGTTTGACTTTCTCAAGGAGAATCGCTACAGAATCGGTCTTGCTTCCTCTACCCGGGTGGACTTAGTGAAAAGTGAAATGGAAAACATCGGTCTGCTCGATGCCTTTGAAGTGGTTGTGGGCGGGGATATGGTCTCCCACAGCAAACCCCATCCTGAAATCTATTTAAAGTCCTGTGAATTGCTGGGTGCTTCTCCCTGTGACTGCTATGCGGTGGAGGATTCGCCTAACGGCATCCGCTCCGCCTATCACGCCGGAATGAAAGTACTGATGGTGCCTGATCTGCTGCCGTCGGATGCGGAGCTTCTTAAGCTCCTCTATAAGGAATGTAAAGATTTGCTGGAAGTAAAGCAGCTTTTAGCGGAAGAAATCAATGGGCTGTCAGTTTCCTGACAGCCTCGTTTCACGTCTCAATCGTTCATCCTGCCTGCCGCTATAAGGTCACGGTATAGATGCAACGTCTGATAGCTGTAGTTTTTGTCTCCTTTGCTGGTAATCAGCAGGATTGGAGGTATCTTTGATCCTTCATGAATGTACCTCATGGGGCTGAACGTGTTTTGATATAGTCTATTCTGTGTAAACTTCTTTCCATACATCATTCTCTGTAACCCAGGAATACAAAGCAGTCTGGATGTAATCGGTCTTCCCGGAAGTTTTCCCGCCTCGTTTATATAGCATACACTGTGATTGAGAATCAGACATTTGGCAGAAAATTTCACAGGCGATACGGAAAACAGCTTCTGCAGCTTTTTGTCCTGATTGACGCAATGTACCAGTAACGCAAGCTGACCGTATGCGTTATTTCCTTTGGCAGGACTTCTCTGCTCATGCGCTTTCTATCTTTTGCCTCAATAAGTCGTTTTACAACAAGATAACTTCTTTTAAACACTGCATAAAGCATGGCTTCCCCCTATGGTCTGCAACCGCTGCATGTATCGGTAAATCCGGCATGCGCCGCCTCTTCCTTTGATTCAAATATCACTTGATTCCATTCTTTTGGAAGCGAGCTGCAGGTACTGCGATGCAGCTTCCTGTTATTTTTGTTTCCCACATAATAAACGCCCTGCCACAGCGTTTCTGCTTTCGTTTCCCATACAAGGTCCGTCCCATCTGATACGGCAATGATGCTCCCTTGTTCATCTGTCCTGTAGACTTTCGCCCCCGCAGCTTCCAAAGCAGCCAGCGTCTCTTTATGGGGATGTCCATAATCATTTTCTTTTCCACAGCTGATTACGGCATATTTAGGAGATACCGCCTCCACAAATTCCGCACAAGACGCGTCGCTGCTTCCATGATGCCCTGCCTTTAACACATCGGCATCTAAACAGATTCCATTATCCAGCATATCTTTCTCTGCCAAAGATTCCGCATCGCCGGTAAATAGAAACGTATTTTCTCCATGCATCAGCTTGATCCCTATAGAATAATTATTTACTTCCTCCCCATAATCCTCCCTGTTGGGTGCAATGATTGTAAAAAAAGCCTCTCCCAGCGCATACGTTTCTCCCACCTGCGGGACGGTATTTACATAATCCTTATATTCCATGGCATCACACACATCTGCATAAGTAGCCGTTTCCACAGAAAGATTCGGGAGCATCACTTTGCCGCAGTCATACTTTAGAAGGACTACGTCCATTCCTCCGATATGGTCTGCTTCCGGATGACTCCCGATTACATAGTCTAAATGATCGATTCCCTGTTCCATCAGATAAAACTGGAGAAAAACACCTTTATCATTTTCTCCTGCATCAAACAACATTGTCTGACCATCACAGATGATTAGGGCAGCATCTCCCTGCCCTACGTCAATAAAATGCACTTCCATCCTGCCTGATGTGCTCTGCGCCTCTTCCTGCACCCTCTCCGCCGACATCTCCCCGGCGGCAGGATTCCTATAGGTGCAGGAAACGCACAGCAGCAACATCGTCAGTGTGCACACCGCCGTCAAACGTCCTGCCTGCCTTTTCATATGGTCAATCTCCTGTTCTTCCATGCATTGCCGCATGCTCCCTCTTTAGTTCATCAAGCAATGCATATGCATTCCATTCCTGATTGGTCTGTGTCAGAACAGCTTTATACGGGATTTTCCCGCATGCCGGATTTGCCCGAAGAAGCGCCAGGGTTCTTTCCAGCTTTTCCCCGCTTAGTCCTGCAAACACAATCATCTGTCCATCCAGCTCCCGCATATCGGAAGGTGCCAGGCAGAGCGGCTCTTCCTTTGCCGCTAATAGCTTGAGTGGCATGCCATACGCCTGCTTTGCCACACATCTGCCTGTAATCTGCTGCAGGTAGAGCACCATCTGTACCGCTTTTAACTGCTGCTCCTCAAATCCAAATAAAAGCACGATTTCCCCGTCATTTTTGCTCATAAATCCGCTTCTTTAATCCTCCTCCATCATTCTTCTCAAAATCAGATATACGCCGATGACAAGACCTGCACTGATTAAGAGAATCAATGTAATGATACCCGCTGCCTTAGTTGGCTCCTTTGTCGGCATTTCTACTTTAATATAGCTCTGAGCTTTTGCAAGCTCCTGCGCCCTCTCCGCTAAAAGCGTCTCTTTGGTGTCGTCGCTGATGATAATGACATAATCCGATGCATGCATAAATTCATAGTTTGCCCTGCCCGTACTGCTCACCTGTGTCGCACACATAAATTCAAAAGCGCATGTTTCTTCGTTGTAATAGAACAGATTTGCATACTGTCCTGCCTGTGCCTGGTCTAATTTTACAGACAGCTTTGCCGTAAATCCAAAGGCGCCTTCATAGGCAAGAGATACTTCTATGTAATTCTCATTTTCTGCCAGTGCGTTCAGCATTTCCCTAGGAATCCGGCTTGTTCCAAGCATAACCCCCATATCCACGTCTTCCTGGGGATCACTTGTTATAGTACTTCCGTCAATGGTCCATCTGACGTAATCATCCATCTGAAGCGTCACTTTGGTTCCCTGATCCTTTATCTGCTTCAAGGTTTCAGCATAGACCATACTGGTCTGTCCCGCATCTATGATCGATGCATCCTCAACTGCCGTCTGCGGCTTGGGCGTTGCTGCCGTCACAGTCAGTCCCTGAGAATTTGTATTTTCTTGAACATTGGTCAAATCAGTATTTCTGTCCTCCGACGTAGTCACTAAAGAAGATACGGCTTCCACAGATTTACCGTCTGCCGAATCAGCGCCTGCCGGCGCGCTGCCCTCTCCCTGTGCAGTCAGCTGCTGCTGTGAAGGCGCTGGCGCCACTGTCGGATTATTCTGCGCTGCCGCAGGTACTGCTGTCGGTTGATTCGCTGCCTCTGCTGCCGACTGATCCGCAGGCTTTGGCGTCGGCTCTGCTGTAGGTTTTGGTGTCGATACAGCCGTAGGCTTTATCGTGGGTTCTGCCGTTGGTCTTGCCGTGGGCACAGCCGTAGGCTTTATCGTGGGTTCTGCTGTTGGTCTTGTCGTTGGTTCACCAGTCGGCTCCGCTGTAGGTGTTGCTGAAGGTTTTGCCGTTGGCGTCGCTGTTGGCTTTGCTGTAGGGCTTTCTGTCGGTTTATTTGTAGGTGTCGCCTCCGGTTTCGCTGTGGGTGCTGTCGTTGGCCTCACTGTAGGCATAGGCTTAACAGTGGAGGTTGCCATCGGTCTCTCAGAAGGAGTTGCCATCGGCACAGCCGTAGGCGTTGTCGTGGACACAGCCGTAGGCGTCGTCGTGGGCACAGCCGTAGGCGTTGCCGTGGACACAGCCGTAGG
>BLLW01000132.1 GCA_011959285.1 Lachnospiraceae bacterium
AACCTGCATTATGTGAAGCTTCACATAATGTGGGAAAGACAACAACTACGGTAAATTTAGGGATCGGGCTTGCAAGGGCAGGGAACAGGGTTTTACTCATAGATTCCGATCCACAGGCAAGTCTTACCGCAAGCATGGGAAGCAGGGAGCCGGACAGGCTGGATAAAACGCTTGCCGCAGTGATAACTTCCATCATGGAAGGGCAGGAAATAGAAGCGGAATATGGGCTGCTTTCTCATGAGGAAGGGGTGTGGTTCCTTCCGGCAAACATTGACCTTGCAGCGGTGGAAGTGTCGCTGATCAGCGCCATGAGCAGGGAGTATATGCTGAAAGAGTACATAGAGGCGGTAACGCCATATTATGACTACATTATCGTGGACTGCATGCCTTCCCTTGGAATGCTGACGATTAATGCGCTTGCGGCGGCGGATACGGTGCTTATACCCCTGCAGGCACAGTATCTGTCCTTAAAGGGGCTGGAACAGCTGATTGCAACGATTATGAGGATAAAGAGGCGAATCAACCCGGCACTTGCTTTTGAGGGAATCCTGCTGACTATGGTGGACGCCCGGACAAATTATGCAAGGGAAATCATGGAGATGGTGCGCGGAAACTACGGGCAGAGGATACCGGTATTTGAGAACTATATCCCTTTGTCGGTGCGTGTGTCGGAAGCAAGCGCGGAGGGGAAGAGCATATTTGCACATGATCCGAAGGGACGGGCTTCGGCAGCTTATGAAGCGCTTACAAAGGAGGTGCTGGCGCATGGCAGGTAGGAAAAGCAGCGCTTCTAATATTAAAATGCCGGATGTAAACGCTCTGTTCGGGCTGGAAGAGGGAGCAGGAGGAGCAGCGGAAAAGATAGAAGAAATAGCCATTGACCAGCTGCATTCATTCAATTCCCACCCATTTCGTGTACTTGACGATGAAAAAATGCAGGAAACTGTGGAAAGCGTCAGGGAGCATGGAATTATCAGTCCTCTGATTGTCCGACCGGGGAAAGAAGGCGGGTATGAGATCATATCGGGACACAGGCGGAAGAGAGCTTGTGAACTGCTGGGGCTTAAGACGATTCCCTGCTTTGTCCGCAGCATGGCAGATGAAGAAGCCACCGTGATCATGGTGGATTCCAATATCCAGAGAGAAGAGCTTCTGTACAGTGAAAAAGCCTATGCCTACAAGATGAAGCTGGACGCGATAGACAGGGTAAAAGGCAGACCTAAAAAAGAGGGACAAGTTGTCTCTGATTATCTGGGAAAGAAATCTACGGAAATGGTGGCGGAGGGAAGCGGAGAAAGCTATAAACAGATTGAGCGTTATATCCGCCTGACTTTCCTTATAAAGCCTATGCTTGACTATGTAGATGAAAAGCGTATCACCTTTGGTGCCGGGGTGGAATTATCCTATCTGGAGCCGGAAGAGCAGGAGCAGCTTTATCAGATCATGCAGCGGTTATGCGTATTCCCAAATCTGGCACAGGCAAAGAAGCTTAAGGAGTTGAGCAGGGAAGGGAAACTGGACGAAAACGGAATGGAGATTATCCTTTCTGATGAAAAACCGGCAGCCCAGGCAGTCAGACTGCAGAGAAAGAAGTTGAATGAATATTTCCCGGCAGACTATTCAGCGGAGCAAATGGAAGAAGTAATCTATGATCTCCTAAAAAAATGGAGATTTGAGCAGGGGGATATACAGGCAGAATAGCATTGGCGGATAGATATTTTTGGCAGGGAAAAGTAGAATATTGTTTTACATAAGAGCAGAGGAAAAATGACCTCTGTTTTTATGTGGATAAAACCATAAAAAGATTGTGAGGAATGGAGAATGCAGGGAATCCAGTTTGATTATTTTCATGGAATGGAAGCAGGGCAGTACAGTTTTTATCGTATACCGAAAATGCTGTTCACAGCGGAATGTTTCAGAAGCCTTTCCTGTGAAGCAAAGGTCTTATACGGGCTGATGTTGGACCGCATGGGGCTTAGCATTAAAAACAGGTGGATTGATGAAGAGGACAGGGTTTACATTGTCTTTACGGTGGAAGAGACAGCGGAGCTAATGAACTGCGGTATGCAGAAAGCGGTAAAGCTGATAAAGGAACTGGATGCGGACAAAGGTATCGGTCTGATAGAGAAAAAGCGTCTGGGATTGGGCAGGCCAAACGTGATTTATGTAAAGAATTTTATGATACGGGAAGATCCGATATTGCCGGAAGAAGAGGAAAAACCTGATAAAAAGGAAACAGCAGGAGAAAACAGGACAGACAATAATCATAATGGAGGAGTTGTGAATATCAAAAATCAGGAATTATTAAAATCACAATTCAAGAATGATGAAAATCACAATTCAGGAATAGTGAAATCCACAATTCAAGAATTTCCAAAATCACAACCTAATAAAACTGAATTTAATAAAACTGATTTTAATGAGACTAATCCTATCAAACCTTATCCATCTGATACGATAAGACAGATGGAGCGTTACCGTGCTGCCATACGAAACAATATCTCGTATGAGTGTTTTTTAAGTGACAGGGGATGCCGGAAGGAGGAACTGGACGAGCTGGTAGAGCTTATGGTGGACGTGATGATGATGCCCGACCATGCAGTTTTGCGGATAGCGGGAGCGGAAAGGTCTGCGGCGTTGGTAAAAGAGCGGTTCCTGAAACTGGACGATTCGCATATATCCTATGTGCTTGCCTGCCTGCAGGAAAATACCAGCAAAGTAGGAAATATCAAGGCATATCTGTTGGCATCGCTTTACAATGCATCGCTGACTATAGACAATTATTACCGCGCGGAGGTCAGCCACGACCTGTATGGGAGCGGATAGCGTTCCTGCCGGTATAAATGCAGATACATAATCCATAGAGGCAGCCGGGTGTACCGCCAGGCTGTCTTTTGCTGACAAAGCAAATGGAAATCTGTGAGGAAAGGGGGAGACCGTGTTGGGCAGACGTGCAGCATCTCAGGAGCTTGTGGCACTTGGGGAACGCATACGAGAACGGAGAACAGAACTGCGCCTGTCACAGGAAGCACTTGCAGAGAAAGCGGAGATCAGCGCCAACACGGTGAGCCGGATTGAGGGAGGGCAGATGTCCATGAGCATAGGGACTTTCATAAAGCTGACGCGGGCACTGGATGCAGATGCGGGCAGCCTGCTGGGGCTATTGCCGGGGCAGGGGGAAAAGCAGTACCAGGATATATGCTACCGTATCAGCCATTTGAGGGAGTGTGACAGGAAGACCGTGCTGCGGACGGTGGAGGCTCTGGTGGAAAGCCTGCGGCGGGAAAGGTAAAAGGATTCTACGGATATGGTGGAAAAAGGAAAGAATTTCTACCTTCATGGTGCGGAAAGCAGCCGCTGGTTCCGTTAAAATATATCCATAAGATAAAGACAGGCAGTAAAGAAAAGTTTCCAGCCCCGTCAAAAAAAACGGGTGCGCCGGAAGCTGTTTTTTACTGCCTGTCCTGCAATGGAGGGCAGCACTACAGCCAGCAACTGGTACCGCCCGTTAGAAAGGCGGTCAGAATTGACATTGCAGGAACTGAAACAAATTACTGAAATTCCAGAAGAAGGGAGGAAAATACCTACTGCTAAAAATTTAAGGGAAACAGGCAGGGCAGTGGCGAAAAAACAGCTGATAAATGATATATGGATTGCAGCCTATCAGAATGGTTATGCACTGTACCATGCTTATGGTCATTATACCGTATTCCCGATTCATACATGCGGGGATTATCTGTATGTATCAGGCGGAGTAAGCAGCTACCTATCGGAACATTTTTTTGCGAAAGAGTCATGGCATATCCGACTTGTTCTTGAAGGGGAGGACAGGCTGGAACGCAACCAGAGGACAAAAGAGCAGGGCAGGACTATTTCCTATAGCGCCATATCAGAAGAGTGGGAGGCTTTGGAGGATACACATGTGGATTTGCTCGAAGATTTGACAGAAAGGGAAAACATGAACGAACTGTTAGACTGCCTGACGGAGCGGCAGAAAATGGCAGCCAGTCTCTGTTTTTTACAGCAGAAAAGCAGGAAAGAAGCGGCAAAAGAACTTGGCATTACTAATTCGGCAGTGTCAATTATACTTTCACAGGCGGTCCGGAGATTACGAAAAAAATACTTGTCAAAAGACCAGACAGAAAAGGCGGTGGCTATATGAGGGGAAAAAAGCCAAAAGACAGGGAAAAATATTTTATCCGGCTGGACGGTGATACGCTGGTGGAAGTGAACCGGGAAATTTATCTGGAATGGCACCAGTCCAGACGGAAGGAGCGATACCAGAAGGAACGCGACCGGGAATACGGGGTATTCAGTATCGAAAAGCTGCATGAAAAAGGATATTTTCCTGAACAATCCTTAAACAGGGATACAACACTGGAAGCAGTTTTAAGGAACGAATGCCGGAACAGGCTGGAAAATGCCCTTAGAAAACTGTCGGAACAGGATATTCGTTTGGTAAGGTTTTTGTATTTTGATGAAATGACAGTAAAGAAAACAGCCGAAATTTTTGGGTGCAGCCGGAAAACAATTCAGAACAGACGGAGAAGGATTTTAGAGAAAATGAAAGACTTGATGTCAGAAATATCTCCATGAAAAGATATAATGTTTATGTCAACAACGGAGCGGAACCGTTGTCAAGAGGATCGTGGAATACCGGAGCGCGAAGCGTGAGGATATGCCGCGAAAGCCTCTTGACATAAGGTTCACGGATTATCCTTATGCAGTAGAAAAGGGGCTACTGCTCCTTTTCCTGCTTCCGGCGAGGACAGGTCCGGGCAGAGCCCGGTAATAGGGCGTGAGACTGTCTAACTAAAAAACATAGAAATTATATTCCAAATTCAAAACATTAATAACAAGGATATTTGTTTAAAGAACTTAAAATAAGCCCATATCTAATAATGATAGAGTAAAGATTTTAGCACGATCCTCTTCATTGGGAATTTTTTTTCATGTATCCTATATGCTGTTGATAAATTTTGGATAATTGTTCTTTTAACCACATTAACTGCATATTTTTAATTTTATCAGAATCTGTATAGCTTTTTAATCTGTTTATAATAGATTGGATAATAAGCATATCATCATCTGCATTGCCTCTTATAACATTATCTGGATATAATCCATTTATAAACATTCTGAAATGGTGTATATTTTCTGCATTGCTATTAAGTATTTTTTGCAGCCAGAAATCGGCATCAATATAACTTAGCATTTGTATTTCATGGGGAATTTGCTGTCTATTCGTATCCCAATAGTTTATTAGTTCCTTTGCCCAGGATTCATTATTACTTAAAATCTTGAGTATGTCCTCTGTTCTTAAAGATTCTCTACTTGAACGAATTTGGCAATTTATTCTGTGAATGATTGCCTTACATTTTTTGATTTCTTCTGCGTTATCTGATGCAATGCAGTCATCTAAGATATTGCTGTTTCCCTGTTTCACGTTAGATATCATATATTCTTCTGCATGCAATAGTATTTCTTCGGGGAATCCATATTTTACTAATCTGATAAATATAATAAGTATATTGGAGTACAAATTGCTCTTATATTCATTTTGATGTAACCTTTCCAAAATTAATTTTATCTTTTCTTCAACCCAGTCTTGTGTCTGCAAGTAATATTGGTCATATAACAATGTATATGGATCATTATCTGGCAGATGAGTTGCTAATTCTGCATTGATATAAACAGTGATATCATTTAGGAAGGATTCTGGATCAAAAATACTGTATTTTACATAATTGATAATGGCTGGCATCCTCCGCTTATTTTGAAAACAAATCTGAAGAAATTGGTCATCGGGACCTTGGATATTTCCCCTATATTCAACGCATATCATAAAGCAATTCTGAATAATAAAGTCCAAGGCGGCATCTCTGTATCTACGGTCAATTTCAAATGATGAAAAATGAAAATATAGATACTCTATCTTTGATAAGAAAAACTGGAAAGTCCTTAAATTATCATGTTTGTTTTCCGACATATCATTAATAAAATATCTTACATTATTGTTCAAGTGATCCCTTAATTGAGTATCAGTTTTGCATTGATTAATTAATTTGTGGATAATTGGAACCAGATCAGCTTCATATCGTAATGTTTGTCCAATCAATTTTTCGCGTATTCTAAGGTACTGTTGATTGTATTCATTATCTGAAAAAAGTTTTCTTCTTCGTCTTTCCAGTTCAGCAATATCTAAATCATCTTTGGTGTTATTTAGATGGTGGTAAGAGAACACAGATTCTTCTTTGGAAATCTTGATTTTTTCATTAGAAGAAATTAAGTATTGAAGTTCTTTGTTTTTCGCTTGCGTCAGGGTGCCTATTTCCCGTTCATTGGCAATGAGAATTACCTTTGCACCTTCATGCTCAACCAATCCATTGATATACCCCAAAATTTCATTTGGAGGACATGC
>BLLW01000133.1 GCA_011959285.1 Lachnospiraceae bacterium
CAAGGTTCAGCACACCAACTGGTGTGGGAAGTTTGAGTTTATTATTTTTAGTTTTTCTCCATACTGTACTTGCTCCGAACCGTTGGAAAAGTGGAAATATTTGCTGGGAACTGTTATGCCTGCACTCCGGCTTTTCACAAGCTGCTTTTTGTCCATGCGGAAGATACCAGCGCCGGTCAATGAATTTATAAGAAAATCATAGTCCACGCGCATAGGAAATGCGCTCAATGAGCGCAAGAAAAGACGGTACAGTCCTTGTAACCGGGACTATACCGCCTAATTTGAAATTACTTCCTTGTAACTCAAAACCCTTTTGCAATTGGTCTTAGCGTAAATACTTCACCTTGACGGCATCTGAAATCCCATAAGCGCTCGATTCAAATAGTCGTTAAAAGGTTTCATAATCCGAAATAGTTCTGCCGTCTTTGCAAGAAATAGTTCTGCATCTTTTAATTCCTCGTCCTTTACCGGATATTCCAGATACCAGCTCTTAAATTTTAAATATTCCGCTTGAGGATGATCTTTGTCATACCCTGCAGGAACGTTCTTCAACGCGGTTCCCTGTACAGAGAAATATTTTTCAAACACTGGTTCATGTACGATTCGTTCCCATTCTTCGCCATTTCGCGCAATATAATCCCGTACCATCATGGTAGCATCTTTGAACATATCTGCAAATAAGCCGCCGCCCAAAAAAGACTGATTGCCGGGCTTAATCATGAGATAATATCCCACTGGAACAGGGAGCTTGCCCTTAGAGGAAATATGGGCGCGGAACGCAGGATTATAAGGCGATTTATCATGGCTGAAGCGGGTATCGCGCACAAGCTTAAATGTAAGGTTTTTCGGATCGTTATGTAAAATACTGCTGTCAAATTTTCCGATTTCAAGAATCAATGCCTGTAGAAATTTTTCAAATTCGGCATTTGCATCTTTATAGCTGTCTTTATTTGCATGATACCATTCACGGTCGTTATGTGTGTTCAATGCAGATAAATAATCAATGATTAATTCTATATTCATAATCTGTCATCTCCTTTATGATTTCTGGATAATGGAAAACTGTGTGGAATCTAAAAATTCCTGTATCAGATGTTTCGTGCGTTCAGGGGATTGGTAGGATTTACAGAATGAAAAATTCTGTGATAAATCGTCAATATCTTCCATAGCATTTTTAACATCCATCATGGTCTGTACAGAAACTTCTGAAGCTGCCATATAATCCAGCTGCAGAGGATTTATTCTATGATTTTGAATGGCGTAATTCACCCTGTCTTTGCATTTACATTTGCCCCTGCCATACTCGCCGCAATATTGTTCGAGAAAGTCTGCCATTTTTTTTCGTATTCGGGAAAGTCGCTGGCGATACGCTTCCGGAGTGATTCCTAAAATATCCCCTGCAATGCGGCTGT
The DNA here is from genome assembly GCA_011959285.1 of Lachnospiraceae bacterium. Classification (GTDB taxonomy): domain Bacteria; phylum Bacillota; class Clostridia; order Lachnospirales; family Lachnospiraceae; genus Suilimivivens. The sequence continues at coordinate 1,413 of BLLW01000133.1, forward strand.
CAATCTTGAACATCGTACCCAATATGAAAATACACCTGCTTTCCACATCAAGGCATTGCAGCATCACATTGGTACAAGAAAGCTTCAATTCCTCTGCCAAAATATCCTTTTCCACATTTTGCGTTAAATCCGGCACGTCCAGTATTTTACCGTTTTCTATATCATCTCCATAATACTCAAAGCTCAGCGGATAGTGGGCGAACATATGCTTTTTATAATTTTTGAGATGATTCGCTGCAATGCGAAATACCCATGTTGTAAAGGAACTGTCACCTCTAAAAGAAGAAAGATGGGTAATCATTTTCAGCAGAATGTCCTGTGTGGCATCCTCCGCATCGGTAAATGTGCCGAGCATCCGCAGGGACAAATTGAATACAAGGTCTTGCACACCGGCAATAAGCGTTTCAAGCGCCTTTTTATCTCCGGCGGTTGCTTTAGCGACTAAAGCCTGTATTTCCTCATTCGTTTTTTGATTCATATTATTTTTACCTCCTATTTAATTAGACAACATTTCCCTGCCTGTGTGACAAAAATGTTGGGGCAAAGCAAGGATTGTTCAAAAGGTCTTTCTTGCGTATTGTGTTTTGGGCTGACAAGGGACTGTCCTTTCTCATAATAACGCCCCAGGTGTCCTTGGCAGGGATATTGATGTAGTCGTATTTTTCGATGTTTGCAGGCTGAATTAGGATACCAAAGTCTAAAAACCCTTTATCGAGACGCTCCGTTACGTCCTGTGAGTTGCCGCTATAGAGGTGGTACCGGATACCGGGATAGCTTTCCCGAAGGTCTCTTGCGATTTGGGCAATCAGCTTTACGGCGTCGGTTTCGCCGCCGCCAATATAAATATCTCCGCTGATAGAATGCTCCATAGAGCTGAACTCGGCTTCTGTCTTATCTACTATGGATAGGATTTCTTCCGCTCTTTTTCTTAAAATCATGCCTTCTGCAGTCAGATTCATGCTGCGGCTGCCGCGGGTAAAGAGCTTTTGTCCCAGTTCTGTTTCCAGATCGCGGATTTGTCTGGAGAGAGTGGGCTGCGTTACATGTAGGAAATTTGCTGCGTTTGTGAGGCTGCCTTCTCTTGCAACTGCCAAAAAATAACGTAATACTCTGATTCCCATGTGCTGACCTCCTAGTGTTATATGTATTGGCATAAGTATTGTAGGTATTATATATAAATGTACTATGCCTGTAAAGCAAAACAGAGTATGTGATTTGAGTATTTGTTATTCTTTGCTTCAAAGCCTATAATAAAGCTGTAAAGTTAACAAAGGACAGAAGGATATGAAAATGGATCATGAGAAATTAGTACTGACAAAAGAATTGGATAAGATATTTCTTAAAAGCGAAAAAGTTAATTACCGCAAGGTGACCTTTCAATATTTTTTTGACTTGCCCCTTCTAAGAATCAGCGGTAAAATGAAAACGGTACGATTGACTAGGATTAAGTTTTAGGAGGAATAGGTATGTTTGCAGACTATCATGTCCATACGCAGTTCAGCGATGATTCCGTGTATCCCATGGAGCAGGTGATAAAGGATGCAGCAGCCATGGGAATGGAGGAAATTTGTTTTACGGATCATGTAGATTATGGAATCAAGGAAGATTGGGACTGTGGTCATCCCATTGTATATCGCGGTAAAGAGCCCCTTGCAAATGTAGACTATCTCAAGTACTTTGCAAAGATAAAAGAATTGCAACATAGCTATGGCGACCGGATTATGATAAAGGCAGGCTTGGAGTTCGGCATACAGATGCATACCATTCCACAATATAAGGCTTTGACCCAAAAGTACCCGCTTGACTTTGTAATCCTGTCCATACATCAGGTGGAGAATCAGGAGTTCTGGACACAGGATTTCCAGAAAAACAGGAGTCAAAGGGAGTACAATGAGCGTTATTATGGAGAAATGCTGAATCTCGTAAAATCCTTTAAGGATTACAGTGTGCTGGGACATATGGACCTCATCGTACGGTATGATGAAATGGGTGTATATCCCTTTGAGAAGGTGGAGGCGGTGGTTTCGGAAATACTAAAGACAGTCATTGAAGATGGAAAAGGTATAGAATTTAATACTTCCTATCGAAGATACGGTTTAAAGGATACCACTCCGTCCGTGGATATATGGAAGCGGTATAAGGAGCTGGGGGGCGAAATCATCACAATTGGGAGCGACAGTCATACGCCGGCACATTTAGGGGTTGGAATCGGGGAGGCAAAGCAGCTGCTTAAAAGCTTGGGATTTCGATTCTTCTGCACGTATGATCGCATGAAACCAATCTACCATAGTTTGTAAAAAGGCAGTTTTAGTTTTAGAGATGAATTTGGGAGGAGCACATGACTTACGAATTTGATAAAATAGTGGACAGACGCGGCACCAACAGCTTGAAATGGGACGTTTCCGAAGGAGAACTTCCCATGTGGGTGGCGGATATGGATTTTCAGGTGGCGCCGGAAATCAAAGCGGCTATCTTAAAAAGAGCAGAGCATGGTGTTTTTGGTTATAGCATCATACCGAAGGAGTGGTATGATGCTTATATCAAGTGGTGGGACAGGCGGCATCATTTCAGGATGGAAAAGGACTGGCTGCTTTTTGTCACAGGGGTGATACCAGCTATTTCAAGCGCAGTGAGAAGGCTGACTGCGGTTGGAGAAAATGTACTTGTTCAGACGCCGGTTTACAATCAGTTTTTTACATCTATTGTTAATAACGGAAGAAATGTGGCAGAAGCGCCCCTTAGGTATGACGAGCAGAATTATTACATAGATTTTAAAGAGTTAGAGCAGAAGCTGGCGGATCCTGATACCACGTTGATGCTCCTTTGCAATCCTCATAATCCCGTAGGGAAAATTTGGGATAAGGAGACGCTTGCCAAGATTGGAGAGCTGTGCTTTAAACATCATGTGAAAGTCCTGTCCGATGAGATACACTGTGACTTGACAGCGCCCAAGCGGGAGTATGTCCCTTTTGCATCTGCCTCAGAGTTGTGCAGAAATATCAGTGTGACCTGTATCACACCCACCAAGACCTTTAATCTGGCAGGCATCCAGACAGCAGCGATTGCAATACCAGATGAGGTCTTGCGGCATAAGATGCAGCGCGAAATTATGATAGATGATGTGGCAGAACCCAATGCGTTTGCAGTGGATGCCGCTATTGCAGCTTTTAACGAGGGAGAAGCATGGCTGGATGCCCTGCGGGATTATGTTGATGGAAACAAGCGCCTGGTCAGTACATTTTTAAAAGAAAACCTTCCGGATATCAAAATAGTGCACGCGGAAGCAACGTATCTTGTGTGGCTTAATTTAAGCACTCTGCAGGGGAGCGGTAAAGAAATCGGCGGTTTTTTAAGAGAAAAGACAGGACTGTATCTTACCGACGGCGGTTTGTACGGAAGGGGCGGAGAAAATTTCCTGCGGATGAATCTGGCATGCCCGCGAAGCGTGGTGGAAGACGGGCTTCGCCGGATGCGAGAAGGCATTGCAGCATATAAAAAATTGTAAGGTGAGTGGTTTATGCTTAGGGAAGCGAATGAACGCGATTTGGATGAGATTTTACAGTTATATTTGTTTCTTCACGAGACAAGTGTGCCGGAAGAATCGGAGCAGTTAAGGAAGACTTGGCAGGGTATAGTAAATGATGAAAACCATCATCTGATTGTCTGTGAAGAGAACGGCAGAATCGCGGCATCCTGTGTGTGCGTGATTATACCAAATCTTACGAGAGGTGTCCGTCCTTATGCATTTATCGAAAATGTGGTGACACATAAGGATTACCGCAGAAAAGGATATGCAACTGCAGTCCTTGACTATGCAAAGCAGATTGCGGAAAGAGAGAACTGTTACAAAATGATGCTGCTTACGGGCGCCAAGGAAGAAGGAACGTTGAACTTTTATAGGAACGCCGGATACAATGACTTTGATAAGACGGCGTTTATTCAGTGGCTTGTATAAAGGAAAATATATCTTATTAGATAGCATGTAAAAAAGTTTTTTTATTAATAACACAAACTGTTTTCTTGCGCTTACATCATATGCTTGTTATAGTTATATGGTAGTACGATAGTTATATAGTAATACGATAGATATAATTGTATTAAGAAGTTGCATATGATATGATGGGGAAGGAAAAACATGAAAAAATCTAAAAAGTGGAGCAGAGATTGGAAAAACTTTGACTGGAGTAAGGTGCGTGAAAAAATATGCGAAGTAGAGGAAATGAATCGGAAGGGAGAACCAGTAGATAAATTTGACATAGGAATATCCCCTGATGAAATTGAAGAATATTTTGGCTGGCTATATTACTCAGATTCTAATAAATATTTTGAAACGATTCTCCTAATACAACTGGTACAGGCAGGAATACCGCAGAAAGAAGCGCAGATATTGGTAAAACATCCGGAAGAATTGAAAAAGGCGATGGAAGACTTGCTATAGCGGTAGAATATTTTGAAAGGTAATGCGCATAGGGGAGGTAAAATGAATATAGATAATGACTTACTAAGGAATTTGGATAAATTGCACACAACGGAATTAGGAGTAGAACGCATTAAAAGAAATCTATCTTTAGATACAGATAATGTAGTTGAGTGGTGTAAAACCAAAATCAATTCTGTAAACACTGTTATTACAAGAAATGGGAAGAATTGGTATGTGAATGTAGAAAATTGTATTATAACTGTAAATGCTTATAGTTATACGATTATTACAGCACATAGGGAAAAGAAATGAAATATTCAAATTAGTACACAGGTGGGGTGTACCATGTCTTTCAAAACCAATGTTTCAGGCGGCTGCCCTGATTTGTACGATGGAACTTCTTGCGGAAAAAGCAGAGAAAGAACTATCTTAAACCGTTATTGAAGAAACATTTATAGGGAGCAGATGTGTTAGAATGGAAAAGGATATAGCGGATTATGCAAAAGATGGCAGACTGACGGAACCGTCAGACGGAAAGCGTTATGAATGGCTTAAAATCAAAGGTATTAAGGCTTGGTGGGGTTC
>BLLW01000134.1 GCA_011959285.1 Lachnospiraceae bacterium
GATCCCGCCATGCTCCACGTTCGGACAGGAGATGTTGACCTCCAGCATATCTATCTCCTGCCCGGACAGCCGTTCCACCACTTCCAGATAATCCGCCACGGTGCTGCCGCATATGTTCACAATGACCTTCGTATCAAACTGTCTGAGGAAAGGGAGATCCCTCTCTATAAAGACGTCTATCCCCGGATTCTGCAGCCCCACCGCGTTTATCATCCCGCTGGCCGTCTCCATGATCCTTGGGGCCGGGTTCCCCTCCCACGGGACGCATGAGACGCCTTTCGTGACCACCGCGCCTAACCGGTTCAGATCCACGAACCCGCTGTATTCCTGCCCGGAGCCGAATGTCCCGGACGCAGGCATCACCGGGTTCTTCAACGTGATGCCCGCTATATCCACTGATGTGTTTATCCCGTCCGCCTCCTTTCTTGAATCACATTATAGCAACTGGCGCGGAAAAGAAAAGTACTGCCTTTTTTCGTTTATAGTGCGAAAATTGATACCAGTATCAAAAAGTATAGTACCTTGCACTTATAGAAAAAATATCGTATAATGCTGCCAAAAGGAGGGAACCACATGAGCAACATGAAAGCACCGCTGCCCCAATGCGCGGCTATGGTCAGGGTACAGAACATCTTAAGCGGGAAATGGAAGATAACGATATTATGGTACATCGCGGAATATGAGGTGCAGCGGTTCGGGGAGCTGAGGCGGAGGCTTGGGGACATCACGCAGTCCACCCTTACCAAGCAGCTCCGCGAACTGGAACAGGACGGCTTCATCTCCCGCTATATCTATCAGGAAGTGCCGCCGAAGGTGGAGTATTCCCTGACTGACCTGGGGAAAAGTTTCATCCCTATTTTGAGAGATATGAAAAGCTGGAGCGATACGCATCTGATGTAGGCTGAACTGCAAAACGGGCCTGCGCTGCAATGCCATGCCAGCACAGGCTTTCATTCCGCCTTAGATAAACAAATTCTGTTGTTCCCTATCCCTGTCCATGTACCACTTTGCCCGAAAGGATATTTGTAGAAGTCTTATTTGAAATTTGTTCCATGATGTCCCTCATATGATTCCATTAAGCGATAATATCAGCAGAATACAGGTGATGATGACCGCCCCAAAAAACAGCCATAAACCAACCGGCTTTTTATTCTGCTCCACGGCAGACTCCGACAGATATCCCGTCCTGCGCAGCGCCGTAGTGATCGGCTTATAAAGCAGGAATGTGAATCCCGCATTCAGCCCGGATTTTAACAGATTGAACGGAAGGAATGCCGGGATCAGCAGCTTTGCAACCGCTTCACGGGGATATCCCATGTAAATAGGGGCTATCAGATAATTCCACAGCATCATCACAAGCACCATCGCCACGCTTCCGGCCAGCAGCCCTGTAACGGCTCCCTTCAATGTCCTTTTTTTCTTATAGATGACCGCCGCCGTGCAGGCAAAGGAACACGATGACACAATGTTCATGATGCACCCAAGAATCCCGTTTTCACTGATTGTCACCATCTCTATCAGCGAAACAATCACGGATACGGTAAAGGATGTCAGCGGCCCCCATATCAGCCCGCCCAGCGTGATGATGATGTCCTTCGGGTCATATTTCAGGAAAAGCACCACCGGGATGCGCCCTACCACCACTACCACATAAGCGATTGCCGAAAGCATGGCCATTGTCGTTATCTTCTTTGTGTTATTGTTCATTTACATTTTCTCCTTTCCGTAAAATAAAACCGGCACCCAAATCTTGTATTCAGGTGCCAGAAAATTGCAGACAGCACACACCATACGAAAATCACTTATCTTTCGTATCATGCGGTCTTATCTTCTTCTATCCAGACTATACTGTTGGTTTTGGAATCTCACCAAATCCTGACTTGGACGCCTGCCAAGTCCTGCGTTTTCACGCTCGCGGACTATACCGCCAATCGGGAATCTCACCCTGCCCTGAAGATGCCAATATTAAGTTGTAAAAAACTGCCTATACCATTTCGTAAGAAACCAGTTCTTCCACTGGAATGCGGGTCTGCGAGTGACGTTCCGGGTCTGCCGCTTCCTCGTCCGAATACCCGACTGCAAGGATATTGACCGGCTCCAGGTTATCCGGCAGCCCGAACTCCCTGCTTATCACATCCGGCTTGAAGTAACATATCCACACGGAGCCAAGCCCTAATTCCGTTGCCTGCAGCATCATGTGGTCTGTCAGTATGGAGGCGTCTATGTCGGCGGTCTGCTTCTTATCAAACGGGCGCACCCATGCCTTTCCGTGATCAGCGCAGACAATGACCGCCAGCGGCGCTCCGTAAAGGTTCGCCCCTTTCCCAATCTTCGCAAGCCCCTCACTGCTCTGCACGACGATCAGCCGGACGGGCTGTAGGTTGGCCGCAGTCGGCGCAACGTGGGCGGCCTCCAGAATCTTTTTCAGCTTTTCCTCCTCCACCTTCTTGTCCTTATAGCCCCGGACGGAATAACGCTTCTTTGCAATTTCGATAAAATCCATAGTGGCAAATCCTCTCTTTCTATTGTATACTGAACGTGTTGGTTAACCGTTGTCCCTATTTTAGCAGGACACAGAAATTCCGCAAGAATGCACTTTTTGGGTAGATACTTCCCAAAAGGATAGCTATTAAAAGTTGGAGGTATGCAATGGAATATTCAAAAGACCAGTTCAACTGCCCGGTTGAAGCCACACTGTTTTTAATCGGCGGGAAATACAAGCCGCTCATCCTCTGGTATCTGATAGATAAACCGCTCCACTACATGGAGCTGCAACGCATGATCCCGAAAGCGACACCCAAAATGCTGTCGCAGCAGTTACATGATCTGGAGGAATGCGGGATGCTGCACCGGGAAGTCATCCCGGACAAGCCGCCCAGGACGCTGTACTCCCTCACATCATTTGGACGGAGCATCATTCCCGTACTGGATGCCATGTGCGATTGGGGCGCAGGCTTTTTGGACGGGCTGGACATCCAGCCGCCATGCTGCACAAAAAAATCAGCAGGAGAACCTTGACTGGCTTTCCTGCTGTTCTTTTCATAACTGTATATCCGGCTCCAATGAGAAAATCCCGTTTTCAAATATAAGCCGGGAAACCGATGTGTTCTTTACCTTCCCCACTTTGCCTAACTGCCCCGGCGCAAATAAATGGAATATGGTCTTTATGGCAAAGGCGTGTGTCACTATCAGTATATCGGTGCTTTCCTGCATCCCGCCCTTTTGGACGGCATCCGCAAATACGCTTTTCAGGCGGCTTTCTATTGTCTGGAACGGCTCCGCCATTCCTGTCGTGTCATGCTCATAAATGGTATCCGCCACATCGGGAAGCCGCTGATTCAGCTCTGCAAAAGAGGCTATCCCTCCCAGCCAGTCTGATACATTCTTTACGAAAACTGCATTGTTCTCCGCCTCCATGCACCCCAGGCACCATTCCCGCAGCCTTGCGTCCTTTTCTATCGGCACACCGCCCTTTCCGCCCGCTTCCAAAATCATCTCTGCCGTCTGTACGGCCCGGAGCATATCGCTGGTATAAACCACCTCAAAATCAATCCCCTTTAATTTCTGCCCTATGTCAGCCGCCATCTGCTTTCCTGCTTCGGTGAGCGGAGAATCAGCCCATCCCTGCGCCCGGTCTAAGCTGTTCAAAAGCGTCTGCCCATGCCTGACTATGTAAAAACGAACCATGCCTGTCACCTCCGCTGACAGTATAAGGAATCGTTGTCAAAATAGCAAGCAGTTACTTTTGGGGTAGTACCTATCAAATTGGGGAATATCATTCCATTTCCCTGAACGTACCGGCCATTCCCCCAGCAAGGCTCCATTGGTGCTGCATATAGGAATTTAGATTTTCCGTGCTTTGCCTGTATGCCTTCCGGACTGTTCCATACTACTTCGGTAGAATATCGTTCCCACTAAAGCCAAGAGCAGGATTGCTAATTCTTCTGCTCATATAAATCCTGTCGGCTGTTGGTATTTTCAGGAACATACTCTATTTCCATAACCCCGCCTATCGTATCCAAATCCCGGAGCCTCTGCAAATCCTCTTCTGCATTTGATGTCACTACAATATGGAGCCTGTATGGATTCTCATAGACCGAGGATGATATGACAAATGGCATTTCATGGTTCATCATGGCACTGCTCACTTTTGTCTGCAACTCCGTCACATATTCCAAACTTACATCTGTATTTGTATTCTCCAAAAGGGCCGTGCCTGCTCCGTCATCTGAATTCTCTTTCTCCTGTTGAGCATCCTCTGTCTTCACGTCATGGCTTTGCCGGTCTTCTCCCTCATACTCCATGATTCCGATAATTTCACATATACTTGCAGCCTGTTCTTCTGTCAGGGGGCTGTAGGCAATGCCTGAAAACTCGTAAAACATATCCGACACCGCTGTATACTTCAAGCCATCTATTACGTTCCCATAACCTGTAGTTATTGACAAATACCGCCCAAGCCTCACCGCTTCATGGGATGGTGTCTGACCATCGCCCGCCGCTTCCACATCTCCGTAATCAATCCTCTCCCACTGGCCGCTCCCATAGCAGGTCATGCCGGACAGCATTTCATATATTGTTTCTATTGCGGCCCTGTCGGTTATTTTCCGTGTCCCAACCTCTTCCTGTATTTTCTTTCCTGCATCCGTATTATCCATTCTTGCAGGCGCCACTTCTATTTCTGTGATCGCATCCGCGGAATCAATCTGATATACCAGCTTAAGGACATCATTGTATGGGTATTCACCGCTATCGAAGCATTGGAATTTCCATAGCGAACTCTCCTGCCCATCGTTCCGGATCAGATATTGCAGGTCTGAATGTCCCGAAACATAGTGCCATTCCCCGGTATTGTCAATACTTTTACCCATACTTTCTGCTAACACGGAACTGCCAGCCGAGGGAACCTCCGTATAAAACCCGCTGTATTGTGCTATGGGGACGGCTGCATATTTCTCTGTTTGCTGTGTCATAAAGTTCCCGCTATTTGATGCAAGCAGGGAAGATATTGGGGCAAACTGCTCCGGCATTTCGGGCTCTGGACCTTCCTGTATAGGCTGTTCCTGTACCCAATACCCATTCTGTGGAAGGTCACTTTCCGGTTCATGCCGTAATACAGACCAAATGGCTGCAACACCTGCACAGACCAGACAAAGACCTGCTGCCGCAGCATATCGCATTATCCATATATTATTTCTTTTTGACCGCAACTTCTTCTTTTTTCTTCTTACCATAAGAGCATGGCTTATCATACTTTCATCCACTAACCCTAATGCATCACTGATGTCTTCACGTTTCATCAAAGAATCCCTCCTGCTCCAAATATTTTTTTAATCCGATACGGGTGCGATACAACATACTCTTTGCTTTGGACTCACTCATGCCATAATATCCTGCTACCTCACGGATGGAATCCGAAAAGAAATATCTTCCAATAAATACATCCCTTGTCTCCCCCGGTAATTCTGCAAGATAATCCTGAATAGCCTTTGCCAGAAGGTGCAGGTCAACATCCTGTTCTGTTGTGTTTCCGGCAGAAACGCAGTCCTCCAATTCACATAGAGACAGGGCATATTCTGATGCCTGCCTTTTCGCACTGTTCCTCTTTCGGAAAACATCGATTGATATCTGCCTCGTAATCTTACAAAGGTATGTTAAAAGAACACTCGGCCTGTGCGGGGGCATAGATTTCCATGCACTTAAATAAGCGTCATTTACGCTCTCTTTGCTGTCCTCCCAATCAGCAAGAATGTTATACGACAATTTCATCAGGTAATGTCCATATTTCTGGTCTGTGTGCCGGATCGCCGCCTCACTGCGCTCCCAGTATAATTCAACAATTCTGTCATCCTGCATGGTCTCACTCACCTCCCTGGCTGTTATGCCCTTCATTGTATATCCCGTAAAAATTCAGATTTGGTTGCAGAGAAAAATACTTTTTTTATTTTAACTCAAAAAAATATTAAAAACACCGTCATTTTTAGAAAGAGTGGAAGTGAATCAGAAATACCCAAAAGAAAAAAGGGCCATTGAACAGCCCTTGCCCTCCTGCTAACATTTTTCAATTTTTCTGTATACTATCACGCAAAACCCCATATTATCACGGAAACTCATATACAAACACGAAAACTCCAGGCAGTTTCCGTGTTTGTATCATATCCCCCGTTTTTCAACAGCATTTTCCGTCATGCTAATACGCCTTTCAGCCAAAACCGCCAATATCCTACTCCTTTTTACCTTTCCGTTTTATACTATCACGGAAACCCCTGACT
>BLLW01000135.1 GCA_011959285.1 Lachnospiraceae bacterium
GAAAAATTTGAGGTGCCCGGGCAGGCTATAAAAGAATTTACCTTTCAAAGCTGCAGAGTTTCCGAAAACCTTGTGATAACTTCTCAAGTATGATAAAATAAACAAATTAAGCAAAAATCTTATGAAAGAGGGAGGCAGAGTATGCGTAAGCTCCTATTTCATTTAAATTGTTTCGAGCAGGGAGGCGCGGAGCGTGTGGTCTCGAATCTGGTCAACCAGCTGGTCAAGGACGAGTACGAGGTCATCGCCGCGACAGAATGGCAAGGCGAGGTTGAATTTCAACTGGATCCACGGGTCAGGAGAATCCATGTGGGGCTTCAAAAAGAGGACGAAGGAAAGAATCGTCTGCAGAAAATCTGGCTGAGATTCCGCTGCTTAAGGCAGCTGATCAAAAAGGAGCAGCCGGATGTGGTCATTTCCTTTACCCGCAGACCCAATTACCGTGCCCTCATTTGCGCAGTGGGAACCAAAGTACCGGTGATTCCGGCGGTGCGCCAGGATCCCAAGTCCTATTATAATTCACTGGCGGACAAGCTGCTCATCCCCGTGCTGTACCGAAGGGCGGCGGGCTGTGTCTTCCAGACCGAAGAGCAGGGCACCTATTTCCCCGCATCTTTGCAAAAACGTTCGAGGATTATTTTAAACCCGGTCAATCATAAATATCTGAATATACCCAAACCGAAAACCAGAGAAAAAACGGTGGTGCAGTCGGGAAGGCTGGTGGACTTCAAGAATCAGGCGATGCTTTTCAGGTCGTTTTTGAAGGTGCATGAAAAGCACTCGGACTATTGTCTGAAGCTCTATGGAGGCGATTCTTTTGACGGCACCAAGGAAAAGCTGGAGGCAATCATAAAAGAAAATCAGGCGGAGGATTATATCAGACTGATGGGACCAAGCGACAGTCTGGAAAAGGATCTGCCAAGTGCCGGTGTCTATGCGTTTTCTTCCGATTATGAGGGAATGCCCAATGCGCTGCTGGAGGCAATGACGCTTGGACTGCCTGTGGCGGCGACGGACTGCCCCTGCGGCGGTCCCCGGACGGTGATTGAACATGAAGAAAATGGTCTGCTTTTGCCGGTGGGAGATGAACAGGCGATGACAGATGCCATCAACAGGCTGATCGAAGATAGGGAATTTGCAGAGCGCTTAGGCGACAATGCGCGGAAAATCAGCGAGAGAATCAATGAGAATGCAGTGCTCTCCCAGTGGAAAGAATATGTGGAAGAGGTCATTGCAAGGGTAAAGAGGTAACCTATGTGCGGAATATGCGGATTTGTTTCAAAACAGAATATCACCTTAGAACAGCTTAAGAAAATGAATGATACCATGTACCACCGCGGTCCTGACGACAGCGGTGAGGAAATTTTTCAGATGAAGGACGGCTACCAGATGGGCATGGCGCAGAGAAGGTTATCCATCCTAGACTTATCGCCCCTAGGACACCAGCCCATGCATTCTGCGGATAAGCGCGTCAGTGTGGTTTTTAACGGTGAGATTTACAATTTTGCGGAGCTTAGGGAAGAACTCACAGGCTATCCCTTCCGCTCTTCCTGCGACACGGAAGTTATCATTGCTGCCTACTTAAAGTGGGGAATAGATTGTATTCAAAGGTTTAACGGCATGTTTGCCATCTGCCTTTACGACAGAGAGACGGATGACATTTATCTGGTGCGGGATCGGATTGGCAAAAAGCCGCTGTATTATGAGATAGACGGAGGAAATCTCATTTTTGCATCTGAGTTAAAGCCACTTATGGCGCGGGACGGGTTTCAAAAGAAGATCCGCAGGGATGTGCTGTCCAGGTTTTTGTTCCAGCAGTACATCAATGCCCCGGATAGCATTTTTGAAAATGTATACAAGTTAGAACCGGGAAGCATCCTGAAGTTTCGCTATGGGGAGGTCAAAGTATGGAAATACTGGGATGTGAAAGAAGTATATCACAGCATGCAGGAACACCCCGTTACGGACTATGAACAGGCGAAGCAGGAATTAAAAGCGCTTTTGAAAAAAGCGGTGTCTGACCGCATGATCGCAGACGTTCCCCTGGGGGCGTTCTTAAGCGGGGGATATGATTCTTCGCTGATGACGGCAATTGCCCAGGAGCACGCCGGGGAACCGGTAAAGACTTTTTCCATAGGTTTTAATGAAGAGCGATATAATGAGGCAAGGTATGCAAAAGAGGTGGCGGATTACCTTGGCACCAGGCATACGGAATTATATATTGATGAAAAGGAAATGTTCGACCTTGTGGAGAGCATTCCAGCTTATTATGATGAACCCTTTGCGGATTCCTCCCAGATTCCCACCATGCTGGTCTCCAAGCTGGCAAGACAGGATGTGACGGTGGCGCTTTCCGGCGACGGTGGGGATGAGTTTTTCTGTGGTTACAATATTTATGAAAATGTCCGTCAGGCGCAGATGCTGGATTTGCTGGGCGGGTTGACTTACAGGGTATGTCATTTGCCGGGATTTCGGCAGATGGGGCTTATGGAGAAGCTTCCTTTCCGGGTGCGGGTGATTGCCGGCAACAGGAATAAGGAGACCAAGACCCAGTTTGGGGCGGGCAATTACGTAGTGCGCGCAGGCAGGATGGCGCTTGGGGAAGGTCTGCCATGCCATTATCCGGTAGAAAGCGCTTATCAGGTGAAGGACTGGCAGATCAGGCGGATGCTTTTGGATATGGATACGTACCTGCCCGGGGATATCCTGTGCAAGGTGGACCGGGCGTCCATGAAGTACTCGCTGGAAGCCAGATGTCCGATTCTGGATAAGGATGTGATGGAATATTCCTTCCGCCTGTCTCACCGGATGAAGTATGAAAAGGGAAATAAAAAACGGATTTTGAAAGATATTGCCTATGAATATATTCCAAAGCAGCTGCTTGACCGCCCCAAGGTGGGGTTCGGGGTGCCCTTGGATAAATGGCTCCGGGGACCGCTTAAGGAGCAGCTCATGGATATGTGCAGCAGGGATTATCTGAAAAAGCAGGGAATATTCGATGCCGACTTCGTGGCAGGAATGATAGAAGACTATATGCGCACAGGGGACGGCGGTCCGGCAACCGGCGCCAACTATTCTAAGCTGTCCTGGTCCTTCTTTACGTTCCAGCAGTGGTATGGCGCTTATTTTTAGGAAATGCTGATAAAAACGCTTTGGAGTGGGGAAAAATGGAAAAACAGATTCACATTGCCATGCTGATCGGTTCCCTGACAAAGGGCGGCGCAGAGAGGGTATTGGTCAACCTTGCCGACTATTTTGCTGAAAAGGGATATCCGGTAACCATGGTGACGCAATACCAGAAGGAAAATGAATACCCCTTAAACGAAAAGGTGAAGCGGGTGATTTCCGATATCACCCCGGAGGAGACCACAGGAAGCCGAATCGTAAATTTTGTACGCCGTTTTCGGAAACTGCGGAAAATCTGGAAGTCGGAAAAGCCGGATGTGATCTTGTCGTTTATTGGGAAGAATAATATGATGGCAATTCTCACCTCCAGGTTTTTGAAGATACCGGTGGCGGTTTCGGTCAGGGCGGATCCTGCTCAGGAATATTACAACACATGGATGCGCGTCGCGGCGAGACATCTGTTTGCCAAAGCAGACGGCGTGATTTTGCAGACCCGTCAGTGCTTTGATTTCTTTCCAGAGAAGGTGCGCGATAAGGCAGTGATTTTGAAGAATCCTGTGAGCCCGGTTTTCTTCAGGGAAAGATATGAGGGCGAGCGGGAAAAGACCATCGTAGCGGTAGGGCGTATTGATGAAAATAAGAACCATGAAATGCTGATTAAGGCATTTGCTGGGATTGCTGAGGAGTTCCCGGATTATAAGCTGATTATTTATGGCGACGGGGAATGTCGTGATAGACTGATTAAAATGACGGAAGAACTTGGCTATGCTGACCGTATCTTACTTCCGGGAAGCGTGGATCATGTGGCGGAAGCTATTTACAGAACACGCGTTTTTGTGCTCCCTTCCAACACGGAAGGGGTTCCCAATACCCTGATTGAAGCGATGCTCATGGGGCTTACCGTGATTGCCACAGACTGTCCATGCGGCGGTCCGGCGGATTTGATTGAGGATGGGGTTAATGGTATTTTGACCCCTGTAGGTGAAGTAAAGACGATGAAAGAAAACTTGCGTTACTTAATTAAAAACCTGCAAATTTCAGACGAGATGGGAAGTGAAGCAAGGAAGACGGCTGATATTTATCATCCGGAAAGGGTATACGGAGCATGGGAAGAATACCTCAATTCCCTCTGCAAATCCAGTGAATAAGCGAGAATATACTTTGGGAGGACGATGCGATGTGCGGAATAGCAGGATTTTGTAATTTCAAAGGCGATAAGGCAAAAATGATTGAAAAAATGAAGGAAAAAATGTATCACAGAGGACCTGATGCCGGCGGTAATTATTTTTCTGAAGACGGTCAAGTAACTTTTGGACACCGCAGACTTTCCATTGTAGATTTGTCTGAAAATGGTTCTCAGCCCATGACATCACATAGCGGTCGTTATGTAATGACGTATAACGGTGAAATTTATAACTACAAAAAGATAGCAGAAAAACTGTTAAGGGAAAGAAAAGTGGAGGCATTCCGTGGGACTTCCGATACTGAAGTTTTGCTGGAGGCATTTGAGGCATACGGGGTAAAAGAAGCGATCTCCCTCTGCAAGGGAATGTTTGCGATTGCCCTTTACGACCAAAAAGAGCAGGTCCTTTACCTCCTCCGTGACCGGATCGGAGAAAAGCCGCTGTACTATGGACAGGTGGGAGAGAGTTTTGCCTTTGCGTCCGATATAGGTTCCCTTGCCGTGATGGAAGGCTTTGACAATCCCATAAACACCGCGGTTTTGGATTTGTACTTTATTCATGGGTATATTCCTGCGCCGTATTCTGTTTATGAAGGTATTTATAAACTTGAGGCTGGGACAATTTTAAAAATTAAATTACCATTTAATGGTTTAAAATCTGCTGAAGTGGAAGCCTACTGGTCGATTAAGGAAACAGCAAAAAAAGGACAAGAGAACCTGTTTAAAGGATCAGCGGAGGAAGCAGCCGATGAATTAGAACGCCTTTTGAAGGAAGCCATATCGGAGCAAATGGTGGCGGACGTTCCCGTAGGCGCCTTTTTATCAGCGGGGATTGACTCCAGTACGGTAGTAGCGCTCATGCAGTCCCTGCATAAAGGCAAGGTAAAGAGTTTTACCATAGGCATGGAAGAGAAAGATTATAACGAAGCGGTGTATGCCAAGGAAATCGCAAGACATTTAGGCACCGACCACACAGAACTTTACATTACCGAGGAGGATGCCAAGGCAGTGATTCCCAAACTGGCGGACATGTTCGGTGAACCCTTTGCCGATTCCTCCCAGATTCCCACCTATCTGGTGAGCAAAATGACCAGAGACCACGTGACCGTATCCCTAAGCGGCGACGGCGGAGACGAACTTTTTTGCGGCTACACCTCCTACGCGTCTGTGGAACGCATCTGGAATAAAATGAAAAACATCCCCTACTTTATCCGCAAGCCCTGCAGCGAACTTATCATCCACAGTCCCCTTGCCAAAAAGCCCATTTACCGCATCAAAGGAAAACTTTTAGGTGCCAAAGGACCCTCCGACCTATATATTTCCTCCTACGAGACCGATCCCCTCACCAAGCAGATCAGCCTTGATGACAGGACATGCAGCTACAAATACAGTGCGTATGATCCCAAATACTTAAAAGAAACCAACCACAATATCATGCTGATGGACATGCTCATGTACCATCCCGACGACATCTTAGTAAAAGTAGACAGAGCAGCCATGGCAGTTTCCTTAGAAACCCGAGTCCCCATGCTGGACAAAGACGTAGTAGAATTTGCCTGGACCCTCCCCATCGACTACGAACGCGAAGGGCAAACCGGCAAAAAAGTGCTGCGCGACGTACTCTACCGCTACGTCCCCAAAGAAATGATGGAGCGCCCCAAAAAAGGATTCAGCATCCCTATCGAAAAGTGGCTCCGCCAAAGCGAGCTCCGAGAGTGGGCAGAAAGCTTAATTGATAGAAAGACTCTGGAACAACAGGGAATCTTAAATCCCGATGTAGTCTGGAAGATATGGAAAGACTTCATAGACCGTGGTGAGTGGCGGATTCAGATTTGGTACATTTTAATGTTCCAAGAATGGATGCATAGTCGAAGAATCGGTTTATGAAAACCTAGGGGAGGTCAGTTTGTCAAGGGACGGCACAGGC
>BLLW01000136.1 GCA_011959285.1 Lachnospiraceae bacterium
GGGGTATTTAAAGATGAGGATGACATCAACACGCTGCATTATTATCTGGAATAGTAAGGAGGCAATTATGCAGGAAAAAGAAATTATTGAAGAAAGAATAAAAAATCAAAAACGGCAGTACACGTCGATAGAAACAGGAATGTATATCTGTGGGGATATTGTAGAATTTAAGAGAATAGATTTGTTTGATGAATCATTTCATATGATGGTGCCAGAGGAGTTTCTGGAAATGCCGGTGAAATTTCAACGGGTTAAGTATCCTTCAGAGTTCAGACCGCAGGTCATTATGACAAGCATGGATCTCAGTGTCAATCTTGGATTGACGCTGTTTTCCCAGAAGTCGGATGCTAAGGAAGTAAGGGTAATATTAGAAAGCATAAAAAGTCTTATTAAAAAGTCTTATCCGGATTACCGTTTTTTCAAATCAGAATACAAGAAAGACGAAAGGCAGCCATATGGCTGGTTTGACTTTAAAAGTTATGCATTTGACGACGCTGTATATAATGTGCAGTTTGTGATGCTGATAGGAAAGAACATATTGCAGGGAAGCTTAAATTGTCCGTATGCAAAAGCGGAAGATTGGAAGAGAGCAATGCTTCAAATGATAAAAAGTATAGAGAAAACGGAGGAAAACAGGATTTGAGAGAAAACAGAATTTTAATTGAGCCGTATCAGTTTATCAGTTATTTGGAAGTTTACGCATTTAAAGCAATTGGGCATCATGGATTTATAAGGGTGAAAGGGGTGATAGATGAATCTTTGGCTGATCGCTATCTTATGATGATGCAGCAGGAGGTCTGGGTCAGCGTTATTTTGCAGAATGAAGATTTGAATAGGGATTTCTTTCGGGGAATTGTAACAAACTTGCGCATAATCGATGAAAACGGGGTTCATATCCTGGAGTTTGAGGCGAGGAGCGGCAGTTATCTTTTGGACTGTTGTGAACATATCAGATCATTTCAAGCAGACGGAATATCTTATCGCCAGATGATAGACACTTGTCTTGCGCCTTACGGAAACAGTTCTGCCACAATACAGGCGCAAGGCGGCAATGTCATTCATGAGCTGGTGCTTCAATATAGGGAAAGCGACTGGAAGTTCATGAAAAGGCTTGCAGGAAAGCAGCATACGGTGCTATATCCCGATAATTGTACTGCGGGGATACATATTAATTTTGGCTTGGAGGAGGTAATCAACGAGAAAAAAATAGAAAGCAGTGAGTATTCAGTTGAAAAGGATGCTTCTGGATGTACATATGTCGTCACATGCAGAGAACCTTATGAAATAGGCGAAAGAGTTGTTTTTTTACAGAAAAGGCTGCATGTATCTCAGGTAGTATCGGAACTGAAGGGGAATGAACTGTATCATAAATGCTATTTAAGGAATAAAGAAGAAATGAAATGTATACCGGAAAAAAATGAAAATCTGCAAGGCGCTTCCTTACAGGCAGCAGTTTCTGCGGTAGAAGGCGATAGGGTTCAGATTAAGATATTAAGGGATGAGAATGCAGAACATTCGGGGTACCGCTGGTATACATATGCAACAATTTATTCTACTCCTGACGGAACCGGATGGTATTGTATGCCGGAGGCAGGAGACAGGGTAAGGCTTTTGTTCCCGGATACAGATGAAGGTAATGCATATGTAGTCAGTTCTGTTCATATGGAAGGCGGTCAGGATCGTGTAAATCCGGCACATAAGTCATTCATGAATAAACAGAGAAAAGAAATATTATTTACGCCCGATGCCATTATTCTGAGAAATAATCAGGGTCTGGCTCTGGAGATGAAGGATGAAGAGGGAATTAAGATTATCAGCGATAAAGATATTATCATGCAGGCAGAAAAAAGTATAACCATTAACAGTAAGAACGCACATATATCCATGGAGGCGGAAGATGCACTTTCCATGAAGCAGGGGAGTACGGCGCTAAGTTTGAATAAGACAATAAAAATGTCAGGCGGAAGGATAAACATGAATTAATGATGAACAGATTAAATGAAATAAGGAGCTACATGGAAAAATATATAGCAGAAAATGTTGATATAAGCATTGCAGAAGAGCAGAGATATTTAAGCGGACAGGTGAATCAGGCGAAAGACAGGCTGATTATCCGGATAAGTCAGGCATTGGAAGCAAGTGCAGAAAGAAAGGACAAGGTGGTAATCTGCTATCTGCTCTCATCTATTGCAATAGGCAAATATGAATTTTGTATTATTCCATTTGAAGAGAAACCATTTATTTCAAAGCTGGAGAACGAGATATACATGGACTATTCGGAACTCTTTCGTCTGGCAATTTTAAGCGAAGCGGATTTGGAAAAAGAGATGCGGAAAAAATTCATACGGATTCTCCCATATGAGATAGAGGAGGTAAGACGGGAATTTCTATACAGATATGGCGAACGGACAGGGGAATTACTGAGCAGTATTCTTGACGGTACGACAGGCGGAATCAAAGTGTTTTTTGGCGCATACATGGGGGAAATAAGAGAAATAGGAAGGATTGCCGTATGAGATATTTTACGATTGAGCGAAAAGATGTTTACAGACCGCGGATTGCTTTGCCTTATACGATTAATGAACAGATCAATTTGAAAAAAGGAAAAACAGAATTTGTTGAAAGGGTGGCTGTGTGGACAGAAAAGGAAAGCGATTTTACCTTTTTTTCAGATATTCTGACTGACCCACTTTTGCTGTTAAGCAGTAAGGCTAAAGAAGTTTTACAGCTATATGATGCAAAAACTGCTTTTAAACAGATAATTTTATTTGGAAAAGAAGAAGAGACCGTAATGCAATATTATTTACCTGTGCTGTCAGAGGTAAACGGACAACGGACAGGTGATGGAAAGGTGGCATTATATAAAAAAGATAAATCTATTCTTGAAAGAATGCCGATAGTGAGGCTGAAAATCGGGGAAAGTATACGTTATCTGCTAAATATGGAAATTGTGGAAAGTTTTCTTAAGAGGAGAATCACGGGAATAAACGTAGAAATGGTTGATATCGTTTTTGACAGGGAGTATGAAAAAAGTGGAGAATATATGTGTTGAACGTGTAAAAGTAAACCTGGAAGTACCAATCGAATCCCTGCAAAGTATGGAGATAAGATGCAGGGTCAATGAGCATGCGACAGTGCGCATGGAAGTGAGGATAAACTACCAGGATGATTATTTGGAAGTCTTTGACAGGCTGATGGAAAGCAGCATGCAGGTAGACGAAATTCTTAATGAAGACGAAAGAACATATAGAAGGATATTCTGTGGAAACGTAAAGAACATTCTACTAATAAAAGTAGACACGTTCCTGACGCTTAGGATAGACGGGGTATCCTGTTCTGTTAAATTGGATGAAGAAAAAAAGAGCCGTTCTTTTCAAGATATAAGCAAGACCTACAAAAGTATCATGCAGGAAGTTATTAACGACACAGAAGATGCCATGTTAAAGTGGGATATTCCGGAAGAAACAGCGGTAGGAAGATTTGTACTTCAGCATGAAGAAACGGACTGGGATTTTTTAAGACGTCTGGCAAGTCAGATTCATGTTCCCATAGTGATAGAGGAAAGAAATCATGCGCCTATCGTACATATAGGAGTTATGAGACAGAAAAGGCATGAGTGGAATAGTGAGGAATTATTTGCCTATGAAAAAGGGATGGATAAACGATATCAGCACATCCTGAATCATAACAGCAAGCATGCAGATTTTTTGTATTATGTTTTTGTGGGCAGGGATGACTTCAATATTTGCGACTGGTTCATGATTGAAAATGAAATATTTTTAATTGTCGATAAAAAGATATTGTTTGATAAAGGAGAATTGCATTTCGTCTATAAATCGGTAAAGGAAGTCGCCTTGTGGGAACCAGAAAAATATAATAACCGGATAAAGGGGATTTCACTTTACGGAACAATAAAAAAGGTCGAAAGAGAAAATATTTATGTACAGATGGATATTGATCAAAAGGATCAGTTTGAATATGCATTTTTATGGGAACCGGTTAACGGGAATTTTGCATATTGTATGCCGGAGTGTGGGGAGAGAGTGACGCTGCATTTTCCATCGGAGGATGAGCAGGAAGTCAGGGTTATGCATACGATTAGAGGAAATGGCGGCAATAATCAAAATCCGAAAGGAAGCTGTGATGATTACCAAATGGTGCAAAACCGTGTATTTACAACAAATAAGGATAAGCAGTTAAGGATTTACCCCGGTGAACTTTCATTTGAAAGCAAAGGGAAAGAAACTTTTAATAATCTGCTGGAACTTAAAGATAGGAAGGGGATAAGTTTATGTGCGCCGCAAAAAATACAGATGGAAGCAGGGGGCGGTGTAATATGTTATGCTGGAAAGATTTTGGTCTCTGCATTGCAGGAAATCAGGTTAAAGGGAAATGTATCAAGTCTGCAGATAGATAGGAATTTCAATCTTTATAGTCCCAATTTGATAGAGAATTGCGGATCGGACAGCAGTAAACGAAAACCGATAAAAACAACTGTTTACAGAGAAAACAAAAGCTGGGTAAATAATTATCAGGCAATAGCTTCCATTCCGGTAGTCAATCTTGATAATTTAACAGATGACGGCACATGCATGTGTGCAATGGCTTCTCTCCCAGCGATTTCAGATGGGCAGGCAACGGTTTCCATGAGTGAATTGCTGAATGGGGCAAAGATAGAGGATACCAGTTACCCCTCTGCGTTCTTTGCTATGGAAAATCGGACTATGAATGGCGGATATCCTCCACCGGTACTTGATGAATAAGTAAAGCAATCAAATGGAGATGATGGCATGAATTTAGCATGGGAAGTTGTCTTACAGGCAGAAAAAGACGGGTGCAGCAGGGATGAACTCTGCTACGTGGAGGCGAAGTCGCCGAGTCCTTACATGGAAGTATCGTTAATCGATTTAAATCTGGAGGCGCCGGAGGAAAACAGGATAGAAATCAATCCGCTGTATCGGTTCGAGGATGTTTTCGGACGGCTCTTTGACCGGAATGTGGAGGGTATGGAACAAACCCGGGAGATTTTCTTTGATGTATGCCTGCATTATATGACACAACTGGATCTGCGGGAAGGGCTTTCAAAGGAAGACTATTATTGCAGTCTGCTTGCAGCTGATTTTAAGAGAGGAAATTATGACATCAGGGCAAAGGAGAGGTTCGAACTGTTTGATAGGATGCAGCAGAAGGAACTGCTGCGCTCACTGCTGCAGCTTTTTAGGACAGGAAATTATCTGGAGGAGTTCCGGAAAGTGGTGACGAGGCTTTATCCCCGCGCCATCATTTACGAGAACAATGAGACGGTGCAGGAACTGCTGGTGTATCTGGGAGTGAAGGAGACGGATGCGGAGAGAGGGAAGGCGGCATTTCTGATAGATGCATTTTTGCCGCTGAAAGAGACGGTGTATGTCTATTATGAGCATCATTTTGGGATTATTGATGTGGATGAGACGATGAAGATGGATGAAATGATGATTTTTTAGGAGGGGATAAGCAAGATGGCAAATGATGATGATAATTCAAAATATTTGGAAGGAAATTATTCTGATAATCCATTTAAAGCAGTTAAGGAATGGTGGGAAGATGAAGAACAGGCACGTGAATTGGCAGATGCAGAAGAATATATGAAAGCATACATGGAGTATGAAAAGAGTAAGCGGGAGGAACATCATTATCTGGTAGATGGCGCGGTTTTAAAATGTACCCGTTGTACGATGGAGCCAAAGAAACCGTTTGGCAAAGAGTTTACGGCGCCAGAAGGAAGCGACAAAGTGCTCCTTAAAGTTACTAAAAACAAAAGATATCTCAATGGGGCGGGGCAGTGCTTTGCGACGATAGCGGATAGTAAAAAATTTGATAATATACAGCCGTTTGGGAATTGTGATAATCCGCCTGACAGGGACGACGAAAAGAAGGCATTGATTATGGCAG
>BLLW01000137.1 GCA_011959285.1 Lachnospiraceae bacterium
CTGTAGAGCAGGCGGCAGGCAGCCTGTCTGTCCATATCAGACGCCGTGATGGGAAGAAGCATACCCTATTCTGCGGAAAGATAGAAGAAATCAAAGCGGAAAAGGAAAGAGGCCTGTTCTATCTGTGCATGCATTTCACCGGATATACCAGGGAATGGGACCTGACAGACAAAAGCCAGAGCTTCTGCCGAGGAAATGAGACCTATGCGCAGGTCCTTGCAAAAGCGCTGTCAGAGTATGGAAAAGCGCAGATCAAAGATGAAGCGACCAACGGGATGAGAATCCCGGGCATGCTGATGCAGTATGAGGAGACGGACTGGAACTTCCTAAAGAGGCTTGCCAGCCATTTCTCCACTTTTATCCTTGCAGACAATACGGTGCAGTGGGGCAGGGCATATTTCGGAATCCCGCATATGGACCATGGGACCGTGCTGGAAGAGGAAGAGTATACCCTGTTAAAAGGAATGGAACATTATGAAAGATCAGACCGTGCAGCAGATATCCTGCCCCAGGAGAGGATGCGCTGGCGGCTCAGGAGCCGCAGGCATATGCAGTTTGGCGAACAGGTGGCGCTGGGACATATCGAGACAGTGGTGACGGCAGTCGACATAAAGACTGTCAGGGGGGAGCTCGTCTATGAATATGAACTTTCCAGAAGGAAGGGCATCTTTACGGACAGGAAGACCAATCCAAGGATCTTCGGCATGAGCATACCGGCGACTGTAAAGGAGAGAAAAGGGAACCAGGTCCGGGTACAGCTGGACATAGATGCCTCCTATGAACCTGCGCAGGACCTTAAATGGTTCACTTATGCCATAGAGACCAGCAACTTCTACTGCATGCCGGAGGAGGGGAGCAGGGTCCATATCTACTTCCCGGACCATGAAGAACAGAGCGCCATGGCAGTCCATGCCCTGAGGACGGGGAGAAAATCCGGCAGCAGGACCGCAGGAGAAGGGGATCAGGGCGGCAGGATGGGAAACGGAAGCGTCCCCTGTGCCGGTCATGAAGATGCCCCTGCCGGTTCACAGGGAAATGCAGGAAACCCAGTCCCTGCGGGAAGCAGTATGGGCAGTGGGGAAAGTGCGCCCTTAGGAGGAGCCCCGGGAACTGCTGCGGCTATGGGGACAGCAGCCCCGCAGCCGGAAGCAGAAGAACCGGAGGCAGGAGAAAAGAATCCCGACTATAAAGTATTCTCAGACCCCAGCGGATCTTATATGGAACTGGCGCCCAGCGGCATCACGTTCTCGCCCGGAGGCGGGGCAGCGTCGATGGTGCTGCAGGGGACGGGGACATTGTCGCTTTCAGGTCTCTCCATCAATTTCTACAGCGGCAGAAATAATATTTTCGTGGGATTAGGGAATCCGGGAAATGTGGAAACAGTCGATATGAGTGCGGCGGACAGCATACGGATGGTCCTCATGAATGGGGACAGCCGGATCACCATAAGCGAAGAGATCGATATCCTGGCTGCTTTTGTGCGCAAGGATGCGGAATTAAAGAATCCGGCGCTTCCCCTTGCCAGCCTTGTACGCGCCAGCCTGACAGTTATGGATGCGCGGAACCGTGCGGCGAGAAATCTGAATCCCCAGAATGCCCTGACCGAAACGGCGCTTAATTATAAGATGCAGCTTGAGGCAAAGGAGGCAGCGGCAAAATCGAAGATTGCAGGGGGAATTCGCGCTGTTGTTGTGGCAGTTGCCTGTGTGGCAGTCATAGCAGCTACCGCCGGTGCAGCTACACCTGCGGTAGCTGTCGGCATTGTTGCCGCTACTGGTTCCTTTGCGACTGTATCAGGCATATCCGATATCTCAGAAGGAATCAGTGACCTGGATAAGGTGGAAGATGGAGACTTATCCCGTTCCCTGAATATGACGCGGGATACCTTGTTCGGAGGAAATGAAGAGGCATACCAGATTGCAAAAAGTGTCAATGAGCTGGTACTCAGCGTAGTCACCTGCAAAACAGTTAGATTGAATCTTGCATCTACTGAAAATGCGGCAGCTGCAGGCAGGCTCATAGCCACGCTCCAAAAAGCGGAGACTTTTAGGAAGAATCACCAGACTGCATTAAAGATCCTTAACTGTGCGCAGGATTTTGCTTCTGCATGTTATGAAGATTATCAGTATACCGGCTCTCTTGACGCAAAGAACATAATGATCAATATGGGGGCAAGCAGTCTGAAGGGGATGGCAATGAACAGCCTGCGCTTTGGAGACGAAGACCCCAATTTCTACATGGATACCATAAGAAAAGTGACCAACGGCATCATCGGGGCAGGTGCAGGGACAATAATCGATGCCGGAAGAAGCGATCTTACAGGATATGAGTTCAACCAGACGGAGAGCTTCCTGCAGAATATGCGGATGTCGATATTCAATGAGATGATCGCAGATCCCCTGGATGCCGTATCGGGAAGCTTCCTCCTTGCGGAAACCGATTTATTCCTGCCGGATGTGAGGGAACCCATCCGCCTAGAGCGCAGCTACAGCTCCACAAGGCAGGCTGCGGGGTGGCTGGGGAAGGGATGGCACTTCGCATATGAAGGCAGGCTGTATGAAGACGGGGATATCATCCATGGGCAGCTGCCGGACGGATTCTGCGTGGCTTTCCGGCGTGCAGGGGAGGGATTCAAGGATATCCTTGGCAATGGCAGGTATGCCCTCAGGCGGGAAACCGGACAGGCGGAGTGGGTGGTCGCAGACCGCCACCAGCATAAGGCGTACAGCTATACAGGAGAGGGGCTCCTTGCGGCAGTGACGGACAGGAACGGGCAGAGCCTTGTCCTGTCCTATGAGGACGGACTGCTGTGCCGGATGCAGACCGCATTCGGATATACGGTGGACTTCCGCTTCAGGGACGGGAAGCTCTCCTCCATGCAGGATGATATGGGAAGGAGCCTTGAGTACCGGTACACGGAGGGCATGCTGACAGAAGTGGTCCATATGGACGGGGGAGTGACGAAATACCAGTATTCGGAAGAGGGCTATCTGACGCGCCCCATTGACCAGACGGGGCTCGGCTATCTGGTGAACAAGTACGACGGGATGGGGAGGGTCACATCCCAGAGGCTTGCGGACGGAGAGGAATACAGGATGACCTACCATGACGGGGAGCGGAAAGTCTGCATGGAATACAGCGCCTGCCCCGGGGAGAGGCAGTATTTCTATAATGAGGAGCATGCCATCAGCATGGTTGCCTATCCCGACGGGAGCAGGAAGAGCTTTGCGTATGACGGGAAAGGGAACCGCATCCGGGAGACGGACCGGCTGGGGAGGAGCATCTGCCGGCAGTATGACGAGTGCGGGCGCCTTATCCGGGAGATCATGCCGGAAGGGCTGGAGACGGGCTATACCTATGACCGCGCCGGGGACCTGGTGTCCGTCCGTGACAACGGGGGGCGGGAGAAGCTGTCCGTTTATGATGCCCACCATAACCTGATCCTCAGGAAGGAAAAGACGGTGGAAGGGCATTATATCGAAGAAAGCTACAGCTACGACCACATGGGACGGCTCGTAAACCAGAGCGACGGGGAGGGGCATGTGACCGCTTACCGCTACAGGGAGGACAGCGTCTATCCGTCCGTGACCGTCTACGGCGACGGCAGCGAGCTTGAATGTGAATACAGCAGGGACGGCAGGCGGCTCGCCGAAGACGACGGGGCGGTACGGTGGGAGTATGCCTATAACAGGGGCGGCTACCGCACCATGGAGCGGGACGGGGAAGGCAATGAGACCCATTTCCTGTATGACGGGATGGGGAGGAGGCTCGCCATGTACACGCCCCGGCAGTGGAAGGAAAAGAAGGGAGGGCGCACGGACTACCGGTATGATTTCATGGATCGTCTGACGGACACGGTCCACCCAGACGGGAGTCATGAGAGGGTGCTCTGGGACGGGGAAGGGAATATCAGGAAGAAGGTCCATCCCAATGCCTACGATGAAAGGACGAAGGACGGGGAAGGGATTGTCTATGACTATGACCTGGATAACAGGCTGATCCGCATCCATTATCCCGACGGCGGCGTGGAGAGGCTGTTCTATGACGGGGCAGGGAACAGGACCGGACATGTGCTGCCGGAGCAGTATGAGGAGGCGTCAGACGCCGGGGCAGGCTGGACATATGGGTATGACGAGGGGAACCGCCTGGTCTCAGTCACGGGACCTGACGGCGTCCTGGAGCATACTTATGCCTATGACCTGTGGGGGAACTGCATCTGCAGGACAGACGGGAAGGGATGCAGCATTTATTATGCCTACGACCTTGCGGGGAGGCTCATCAGGGAGCTGGCGCCTGCCGGGGAAGAGGCAGGGAACGTGAGCTACCGCATGACTTCTTATTCTTATGATGATAGCGGGAACCGCATAAAGGAAGTAAGGCATGGGGGAAGATACGGGGCAGAAGGACAGCTCCTCGCAGAAGGGGAGGACCTGACACTGACCTTCGCTTATGATGCAAGGAACCGGCTGGTGCGTGTGGAGGACGACCTGGGTGCAGGGGTCTCTTACCGCTATGACGCAAGGGGCAACCGGACCAGCGAGGAACAGGTGGTCCGGAGCGGAGGCGGAACCGCAGGGCGGAGGGTCCTTAAGAAGATACGGTACAGCTATGACCGGGCAGGGAGGCTCATAAAGAAGACGGAACTGCTGGATGACGGCTTCAGCGGAAAGATGCAGGAGCCGCCCGTGAAGGCGGTCACGGGCTATGCCTATGATGAAGACGGGAACCTGGCTGCCGTGACCACCCCGGAAGGGTACCGCATCAGCAGGAAGCATGACGGCAGGGGCAGGATCACGGAAGAGTGCATGGAGGATAAGGAGAACGGCATCAGGAAGACTACCCGCATCGCCTATGACAAAGCCGGGAATATCCTTTCGGTTCGGCAGGAAGGGAAGGACGGGCAGGCGAGGGAGGTATCCTATGGCTACGACCTGAAGGACAGGCTGGTCCATGCAGCGGAACTGGACGGACCGGTGTTCGGATTCTCTTATGACAGGAATGACAGGAAGGCAGGGGAGGATTACCTCCTTCCTGCAGAAGCGGAGAGTTATGCAAGGAGGGAGTTCCGCTATGATGTGCGGGGAAATCTCCTGGAATACTATGGAGACGGCATCCTGCTGGAGCAGAACAGATACGATGCCCGCGGCAACCGCCTGAGCCGCGCCGATGGAGACGGCGTGGAGATAAGCTGCCGGTACGGCATCCAGGATGAACAGACGGAGCTGCATACCGCAGGCAGCCGGAAGCTGGGGAGAGCGGCGCAGCGGCTTTCCCATGATGCAAGGGGACGGATCACAGGCGTGGAAGACGGCTGCGGCGGGAAGACGCGATATGGACTTGACGGCTGGGGCAGGATCCTATCTGTCCGCAATGCAGAGGGCGGACGGGAGGAGTACGCCTATGACCAGGCAGGCAATATCACGGAGACGGTGGATGCCAGAGGCGGCAAGATATGTTATGCCTACAACAGCCAGGGGAAGGCCTGCGCCATCACGGACCAGGGCGGGAATACAGAGACCTTCCGGTATGACAGGGAAGGCAGGCAGATACAGCATACAGACCGCAGGGGCACAGTCACGGAGACGAAATATAACATGTACGGACAGCCCGTGCGCCGGACCTGCACGGATGGGAAAGGGAAGCGCCATGTGATGGGCACATGGGAGTATGATGACTTCGGGCAGCTGAAGAAATCCGTGGCAGGGGGATTCTGCCATACCTATGTCTACAGGCCGGACGGGAAGCTGCTGGAGAAGCGGACCAGCGGGAAGAGAATGGTATCCTGCGCTTATTATAAGGACGGCACCTTAAAGAGCCTTACGGATGTAAGCGGGAGGACGGTCCATTAC
>BLLW01000138.1 GCA_011959285.1 Lachnospiraceae bacterium
TGTGTGGCATACAGGCACTGGAAATCATCCCCAAAATATTTCTCCACAAACTTCTGTGTGATCTCCATAGCAGTTTCCGGTCTTACCTCCTGCTTTTTAAAAGATATGATAAAGTGGTAGCCCTGCCGCTTATCTATCTTTCCAAACTTCCTTTTCGTTGCAAGCATTTCCTGCAGGGCGGTATCTGCGTTGCAGTTATGGCTTCCCACCAGTGCGCCTTTCTGCGTCTTTTCCTCGTCTGTAATGTAGGAAATGGCATTTGCAAGGTGCATAGCCATATATTTTTTGCCTGTCTGATGGATGCAGGATAGTTTTGTGATTGCGATATAAACCTCCTTACTTCTTAATATACTTCCCAATTTTAATTTATGACAGGTGTTTTTTTAGTTACATTAATTCCCCATGGATATTGCTTCTTTTCAAAATGATACACAACAGTTTCTATATTCTGAGTTTTGCTGAATTTTGTTCCTAATCCAAAAATGAATGCACCTGATGCCGCTATACATAATCTAATCTGCTTTACATTTTTCTTCTTTTGAATTATTGCAATATCAGATAATATCTTATCTGCATATTGCTCAATTTGGGTTTCCGAGTCAACCACATCATAATCAATATCATCCGAACTTGTATATTTATATATGTAATCATTAGAGCCTGCTATGGACGAAAAATCAGATTTTTCAATTGGCTGTGTCAGTGAAACAACAATAATAATATTACTCTCCCGCTCTGAATCAATTGATTCCTGTAGTATCTCTAATTCAAAAGAACTTCTTATTGTTTTCGCTTTTAACAAATGAAACTTATCATCTTTTAATTCTGGATTCGTTCCTTTTCCATGGTATTTATGAAAAAATCTTTTTGCATTTTCATCTCCCAATTCAAACCCCAGCATAAATGTAATGGGGATATTAGCAATTCCTGCATATCCAATAGCATATTCTTTTGCAATATAACCTTTTATTTTATCAACTTTCAAATCCGTTTCCGTAATAGACTTAATAATCATTGCCTCTAGAGGCATATTGCTATTAAAAGTTTCATACTGATTAAATTTCAACCTTTTAATATCATACTCGTTTTTCACCTCATCATCATACCTATATCGTGTTTGGTTCAATGAATTGTGTTCTATAATCAACAATCTCTCCTGCCTGTTCTCAAGAAAGAAAAATATTGCATGTATTATTATTATTACCATTGCAGCAATAAAGACCAGCCATAAAAATAGCTCTTTTCCTTTTTCTAGGTTGATACACTCATTTAAAAGGTAGTAAATCCCACTTCCTTTATCAAGTCCAAGGATTTTAATCCATCCATCACCTATAATTTCTTTTATATTCAATATATCTATAATAATATTTAATGCTAATGGTATTGTCAGTAGTCTAAATATTGATTTGAGAACTTTTCTTTTATTTAACCTCTTTATATAAATCACCTTCCTTTTCACATTCAACTATTTCTATTATCTGTTTTGACGTTAAATCACCAACCCAAACTCTGGCACTTTCTGTTCCTGCTATCAAGAAAAAAACATATTTGCAAGCTGTTTTATCCACCATTAATGTTTCCTGCCAGTCTTTCCAATCAATAGATGAAGGTATGGGAATCGCCTGCGGATGCGTATGCCATACCCCCATATAAAAACTCTTTCTTGCCTTTGCATTGAAAAGAAATAATTTATGTTTTGGATCTTTAATTTTAAAACGACATCTGCTTCTAACATCTAACAAATATGGATGCGATAATCCATCTATTGAGATATTTCCACTTCTATGATCTTTATATCCAACCAAAAATCCACCAGCTTCTGGCATATTCACCTCCGTTTGTAACCACTTAATAATTTCTCCTAAAACATCTGGTAAAAAATCTACAGTATGTCCGTCAGGAAGGATCATCTTGATGCATCTTGGTTTCATTTCTATTGCCACAGCATTTGCACTCTCTTTCCACAAAACTATTTCCGTTATTCACTACTTTTATTGGTGAAATATTAATCAAGCTATTTTCATTAACTTCATTGTTAAATATTTTTTGAATTATATCCAATAACACACTGGTAGTTCTTAGTAATACAGAAGTTCCATAAGCTACTCTTGTTGCTCCACACCCATTTTTTAATGTGTAACGCTCTATTCTTTCATCAGATAATTTATTAACTTTATTATTCACAAGTTTTCCAGAACTGTCCGTAAAAAGACATTCAAAACATCCCTTTTTTGAATAATCTACTATCAGAATATGACTATCTTTGCCTCCTGCTTCCAACCATACATATATGACGAGCTTATTATATCCCTCTTCAATAAATACCCGATTCAATGCTAGTTGAACATCACTGCTACCCACAGTAAAAATAATTAAATCATATTTTTTTATATCGTCTTTCAAAGTGTCAGCCAGCATATTCCCCTTTATTTCCACAAAAATTTCAGGATGTATGGCTTCTAATCGGCTTTTCATATAACCAACTTTATGATACCCTTCCCATTCCAATATAGCTTTATGTCGTAATATGTTAGCATATGTCACCCTATCACTATCATACAAAAAAAGATTCTTTACTCCAACTTTAACTAAATCTTCAGCAACATAACTTCCTAATGATCCGCAGCCAACCACTGCCACTTTTTTATCAATAAGTGATGTATCATTTCCTATCAGCTTATTGAGAAAATAATAGTCACACCGATTTACAACACATGGAGTAATCTTTTGCACACATTTTTTTAATCTGCTCATAAGATTATCTTTTGTTTGATTACAGAATTCAACCAAAAGACCAAAATTATAACTTTGTTGCTCTACAATCATCTCGAATATCAGCAAAATTTTTGCTGCTTTGCTCTTTTCAATCAATATTTTATCAAAGGTATCTCTACTTATCCTGCTGTAAGGTTTTCCGTCGATTATATCCATAACCTCTCTCATCGTCCACGCTTTCCCTTTCACAGGTGGAAATATTCGCCTATTATCTATTATTGGAACATAAAATCCCTCAACATTTGCAATATGCCTGTACGCTTTTACATTATTTAATTTTATACTACTGCTTACAAATCTAAAATAGATCCCTTCTTTCTTGTCCTGATATAAATTTAATCTTTGAAAGCATCTTTCCTTGTTCAAATAAACATCTACTTCTGTTTCTGCTTCTCCATTCCAATAGTGAAGAAACTCTTTTTGAAATTCCGTCTCTATTTCTCTTTCTGTTAATTGAAGCAATGCCTTTAGCCGCCTGAGAGTTTCGATTATCTTTTCTTCATATGAGTAAAGATATTTTACTATTTTTTCATCCTCATATAAACATATACACCGGCATATATCATCATTAATTGTCAGCTCAAATGTCATAATATGCGGAAAATCATATTTATCATAATTTCTAACAACAATTGCAGGAAATTTTGTTCTTTCTTTTTCTGGGAAATATCGGATTCCATACTCTGAACCAAACAGTTCAAAGTATGAAATACCATCTGCGTGGCTGATGATAGTAATATCAGAATCAGCCTCTAAAATACTTTTTACAATATACTTCTCATCCAAAACTATACTCCTTTTTAGTAGATGTTGAAGAACAACTGGTTTCTTTGGGAGGTACTTCAAATTCTTCTCCAAATACTTTCTGGACACTTAATCCTGCATCATGCTCAGAAGATTCATTACATGCATCTATCAAATTTTGTAATGCTTTACTCAATCTATTATAAAAAGTTTTTCCATACTCATCACTCTTTTTCATCTTGAAGAATACATCTGTCCAAGGTTTTACCGGAAGGTATTTAGTAATCTCAGCTTTTGTAATTTCCCCATTAGCTCCATAAGTTACATCAAACTGATTAACAATATTCTGTATCGTTTTCATCAAAGCTGTTAAATCATCTTCGCCTTCAGATGTTGCTACTTTTTCAAAGCAGTCAAACGCTAATAAGGTCAAGCCAATACTTGGGGGAATCTGGTTTTTTTTATCATCAGCCGTATTTTTATATTTCTCATACTTCCACTTTTTTAAATAACGAATAATTCTTCTCATCTGACCTTGTCCAGTAATACAATTAAGCATTGAGTCATTTAATCCTTTAGGATCTGCTTCTTCCCAAAAATAGTTACCCTCGGTAGCAAATTCACTTCCTCTAGCCAAATACACCTTTCCCTCATGTAAAGCATACACTGGTAAGTCAATATGCATTACCTCTTCTCCATCTTCAAAATACTTTACTGTTACACATGGCTCTTTAATATCTATTGTCCGATTGTTATGTTTTAAAGCTTCTCTTACATACTTCTTAATCGCTCTTGTGTCCTTATGTATATTTTTATCCAATGGTATGATAATCGCAACATCCCTGTCATAAGGTGTCACAACTATAGTTGTGTTAAGTTTATAGCTTCCCTGATCAAAAATATCCAAATCACTTTTTGTTACTTTGATATCGTGCTTATCCAATATTCCGGGAAGTTTGTCCTCAAGTTCACTTTGTAATATCTTGCGTTTTTCTGTCAATGTAGCGGCTTCTTGATCCCTATCAATTTTGATGTCATTGTGAAATTTTTCGAATTGTTTTTTCAATTTCATAACTTTCTTCCTCCTCCAAATACATGCAATTATTATAGTAGTTTCAATATTTTGTGTTTTCCATGCATTATCCCACCATATATAGATCTTGTCAAGGACTTTCGGGAACATATTTTCGGAATATACGTTCTGACACAAAATAGTGTACTCAGCTACCTATATAATATATTATCATTTCGATTGTCCAATAAAACGGACTTTCAGAAGAAATTTAAAACTTATGAAGCTAATACGTTATTTTACCTATTAAATTATTTGAAAAATCAATCAAATTATCATAGTGTAGCACATCTATGTCCTTCTCTTTTTTATATTCGCGTTTTAAAATATATGTTTTTTCTGAAAAATCTGATCGTCTGCCCGCCACTACCACATAATGAAATCTTGATAAATCCAAGGTATAAAATTCATCTGAAAGATTCAGCGAAGGATTCTTGTATTTTCTTAATTTCTCTGTATAAGATGCAAAATTTGCTGGCAACCATCTTTTCCAGTCTTCTAATTGTGAAATCCCCTCTCTAAACTCTGCACCTAATTCCCCATCCCTTAATGTTATTTTCCCATAAGGATTCTCTAATTCAACTAATATAAACTCATAACCACCAGAGCTTTTCCCTATAAGTAAGTAATCTGCTTTATATGATGTTCCTAATTGAAACTCCGGAAAAAGATATGCCCCATGATTTCCTATATTAATGGACAATCCCCATATCAGAGCCCCCAGAATATGATAATACTCTTTATCCCTAATAAAATTCAGTATTTTTCTTTCTGAACACTGCTCATCATTTATTAGATTTGCAAACTCATCATTTGCCTTTACTAACCTCTCAGTATCGTGTAGTTCTGCTACATCCAGATAATTATTGGGGAACAACATTTTACACATTCTGGCCGCTTTAGGAAATTCCATAAAATTATTGGCTGTTCCAAAGCCACCTATTCTTTTAACACTAAAATCTCTGCCAGTAACCTCTTTGAATTCCTTTTTCTCTTCATCTGTAAGACCTACACCACTTTACAGCTTTTTAAAAG
>BLLW01000139.1 GCA_011959285.1 Lachnospiraceae bacterium
ATATTAATTCACCTGCACGAAAAATGTTAAAAGATATGGGAATTTATGATGGAGATATAGACTATATAGTTGAGATTATTGGGGAAGATTTTAATACAGTAGATGATTTAAGGGATAGAATCAGAAGAAGTTTACATAATTTGAGACGAATAAGCTTTTTATCGAGATATGTAATAGAAAGATTTATTGCGTAGTGAAATTATGATTGGAGGAAATATGGATAAGACAGCAATTAAGAATTTTTCAATCTGGGCGAGAAACAAACTGATTGCAGATATTACATATAAAGCTGGACTGTTAGGCATGACAGAGGAAGAAATCAAGAATGCCCTACCCCAATCTACACAGGATGCAGAATTTTATGATATTGGAACGAAAGAGCCGTATGCCATTCACGGGGAAGAAATGAAACAGCGTAAAGAATTGGTAAGCGTAATTCGGAAAAAAGCGTCCCGGTTGGAATACAAAGATGCATACCGGAACGTGATAGAGGAAGTGGCATATACATGGTTCAATCGACTGATTGCAATACGCTTTATGGAAGTCAACGACTATATGCCAGCACATATCCGCGTACTTTCATCCGAAAGCAGTACGAAACTGGAACCGGATTTGGTTACAACTCCATTTGATGCAGAACTGGAATTTACGCAGGCAGAAACTGAAAAGATAATGCAGATGAAAAATGATAATCAGGTGGATGCACTTTTCCGTTTCCTGTTTATCAAACAGTGTAATGCGCTCAATGCTTATTTGCCGAAATTATTTGAAAAGACATCTGATTATACAGAATTGCTTTTGAATGTATCTGTCACTGATCAGGATGGAATTGTATATCATCTGACACATGACATCAAGGAAGATGATTTTGATATCAGTAATGTTGGAGAGAATGGGAGACCGACCGGACAGGTAGAAATCATCGGATGGATGTATCAGTATTACAATACAGAGCCGAAAGATGAGGTATTTGCGCTGCTGAAAAAGAATGTGAAAATTACTAAGGAGCGCATCCCGGCAGCCACACAGCTTTTTACGCCTGATTGGATTGTTCGTTATATGGTAGAGAATAGTGTCGGAAGACTGTGGTTAGAAGGACATGAGAATGAAATATTAAAAAGAGGATGGAAATACTACCTTGATGAGGCAGAGCAGGAAGCAGAGGTTGAGGAACAACTGAAAGCCATTCGGGAAGAATATAAAAATATCAAGCCGGAAGAAATCAAGGTAATTGATCCGTGCATGGGCAGCGGTCACATTCTTGTGTATGCTTTTGATGTTCTGATGCAGATATATGAAAGCTATGGATATAGCCAAAGGGATGCTGCAAAAAGCATTGTAGAAAATAATATTTATGGACTGGATATAGATGATCGTGCATTTCAGCTTGCCTATTTTGCAATTATGATGAAAGCCCGTTCCTATAACAGAAGATTTTTGACTCTTGGAATAGAACCTAATTTGTGTGCAATACAGGAAAGCAACGATATCCAGTATGATAAGGATATGGGGGATTTTCTGCTTAGTGAAGAGCATAGAGAAACGTTACAGTATTTATTACATACTTTTGTAGATGCTAAGGAGTATGGTTCAATACTCAATGTAGAGAAGCGTGATTATGATGGATTCTTGAAAGCATGGGAGTTGACAGCGGAGCAGACTGTAAGCAATGTTGTTATGCTGCTTTGGTATAATGAGTGGAATCAGATAGTGCCAGTATTGGCAAAGCAGGCTAAAATTTTATCACAGAAATATGATGTAGTAGTAACAAATCCGCCATATATGGGAATTTCAAATGGAAATATAAAATTAAATGAGTTCGTAAAAAAGAATTATCCGGACAGTAAGAGTGATTTGTTTGCGATTTTTATCGAACGTTGCGGACAGATGATAAAAGAAAACAGATATCAGGCAATGATTACACAGCATGCTTGGATGTTTTTATCCAGTTTTGAAAAGCTGCGTGCAAAATTGCAGATGATAGATACTGTAAATATGGCACATTTAGGGGCAAGAGCGTTTGAAGAAATTGGTGGGGAGGTGGTGCAGACCACCAGTTTTGTGATGAGAAAAAGCCATATTGCGGAATATAAGGGAACGTATTGCAGACTGATTGAGCCAACGACACAGAAAGGCAAGGAAGAGATGTATCTTGCAGGAGAAAATCGTTATATAGCGATGCAGGATAATTTTATGAAAATTCCAGGGAGTCCGGTGGCGTATTGGATAGGAATTGCCACTGCAAATGTATTTGCAAGGGGGGCTCTTGGTTCTATTTCTGAACCTAGAATGGGATTGACAACTGGAGATAATAATAAATATCTTCGTAAATGGTTTGAAATCTGTTTTTTCTCAATTGGCTTTGGAATGAGCAGAATAACAGCAAAGGAATCAGGATTAACATGGTTTCCGTATAATAAAGGTGGAGATTTTAGAAAATGGTATGGGAATAGGGAATACGTTGTTAATTGGAAGAATGATGGATATATGTTGCAAACAACAATGCATCCAGATGGGAATAGAATTTGGGCACATAATTTTAACCTTGAATATAATTTTAAGAAACACTTATCGTGGAACGATATTACAAGTGATTCCTTATCGTTTAGAGCATTTGGAGAAGGGTTCTTATTTGATTCAGCGGCAGCAGTTACATTTGTGCCTGAAGATAAATATTATCAATTATTGGGCTATCTTAATACTAAATTTGTAAATAATATATCAAAGTTACTTAATCCTACTATGCATTTTAAGCTAGGGGATTATTCAAAATTACCATATGAAGATTGGGATAATATGGAGATAAAGCAATTGTCAAAAGATAATGTGAAATTATCAAAGAGCGATTGGGATTCCTTTGAAACATCTTGGGATTTTACGCAGCACCCTCTTATTCGTTGTGCATCATTTTCCATAAAAGAAATGCAGGAGGATAGAAAACAGTATATTAAAGATATGAATTATATTAGGGATGCATTTATCAGTTGGGAGAATGAATGCTTTCTTCGTTTTAATCAATTGAAAGCAAACGAAGAAGAACTCAATCGCATTTTCATTGACATTTACGGTTTGCAGGATGAATTAACACCGGAGGTAGAGGATAAAGATGTTACAGTCCGCAAAGCTGATTTAGGCAGAGATATCCGCAGTTTCATTTCTTATGCAGTTGGTTGTATGTTTGGCCGATATTCACTCGACCAAGAAGGCTTGATGTTTGCAGGCGGAGATATGAAAGATATCTATGCATATTATGGCGTAACATTTGCCGATATCGCTAATATTCGATTAGATGGGAAATATACATTTGGAGAGTTAGGAACATCATTTTATTATTTGCCAGTAGATGGAAAAGAACCATTGGAGTGTTGGAAAATAGTTGCGGACAATATCATTCCAATTACAGATGAAGAGTATTTTGCAGATGATGTTGTGAACAGATTTGTAGAGTTTGTGAAAGTTGTCTATGGAGAGGAAACTTTAGAGGGGAATCTGGATTTTATTGCGCAGGCATTAGGGAATAAAGGGGATTCCTCAAGGGAAGTTATCCGTAATTATTTTCTGAAAGACTTTTATACTGACCACCTAAAAGTATATCAAAAACGTCCGATTTATTGGCTCTTTGACAGTGGAAAACAAAACGGTTTTAAAGCGCTTATCTATATGCACCGTTATAATGCTGATACAATTGGAAATTTGCGTGTAGATTATTTACATCGTATGGAGCGTATATACGAAAGTGAAATCAACCGTATGCAGGATACTATCGATAATAGTAGCAATGCAAGGGAAGTAACAGCTGCATTTAAGCGTAAAGAAAAATTGCGGAGGCAGTTGAAAGAGTGCCAAGAATATGATGGAAAAATCGGTCACTTGGCATTATCCAGAATAGAAATCGATTTGGATGACGGCGTAAAGGTAAATTACGAAAAAGTGCAGACTGCAAGGGATGGAAAGAAGTATCAGGTGTTGGCAAAGATATAAGACAATTTTTGAAAGGAATAGGGTTAATTTATGTTAGCAGATTGTAATTATGATGAAAAAGTATTTACAGAACAGGCAGAATATATAGATAGTGCTAATTTGGAAAATTGGCACATTGAGCATCCTAATGAAAAGCTAATAATGAAAAAATTGTGTCAAGGAGGAGCTAAGCTTTTAACTGGTCCTAGGGGATGCGGAAAAACAACGTTGCTACTAAAAGCTTATAATGAAATGAGGCATAGGAAAGATGTTTTTTCTGTATACGTTAATTTCAAAACTTCGTTAAAAATAGAACCTTTATACAGAAAAAATACGAATGGTTCCTATTGGTTTAATCAATGGCTTTTTCTAAAAATATATAAGGGAATCTTAAAGAGTTTACGAGATTATGAAATTGCTGATTCAATAGATTTAGTTTTTAATGAAAAAGATATAGATAGTTATATTAATAAAATTGAATTAGGAATTGTTGACGAAATAAGTACGGTTAATGAGTTGCTTTCAATTTCTATTTTAGAGGATGAAATAAAAAAAATACTATGCGTTAGTGAAATGTCATCATGTGTCTTATTGTTAGATGATGCAGCACATGCATTTTCAAAAGAACAACAATATGATTTTTTTGAGTTTTTTAGAAATATTAAAAGCAGGGAAATATCACCTAAGGCTGCGATTTATCCGGGAGTTACTAATTTCTCGGCTTCCTTTCATGTAGGGCATGATGCTGAGGAAATTAATGTTTGGATAAAGGTTGCAGATGATGATTATATTGAGTTTATGATAAAATTGTTACAGAAACGATTTCCTGCGGAGATATTCTTACAACTAACTAAAGATAAAGATTTATTGAATTTGATATGTTATTCAAGCTTTGGAATTCCTAGAGCTTTATTAAATATCGTTCATAATCTTTGGAAAGAAAAAAAATCTGTAGAAATTGATTGCAGTAGAAATAGTATTTTGAAGTCAATAAGACAAGTGAACGGATTGTTTATGAATATATATAAGTCGTTAGAAGAACAATTGCCTATATATAAAGAGTTTGTAAAAAAAGGTGATGGAATTTATGAAACATTGTTAGAATCACTAAAACAGTATAATAAAGAAAAAGATTTTTTCAATCAGGCGGTCGAAGTGGGAATTAAGAAACCTATCCCTGTCGAGTTAGACAAAGTATTTAATTTTCTACAATATGCAGGTTTGTTAATGTATGCTAGAGAATTAAGCAGGGGAGAAAATGGGCGATATGCTATTTATATCATTAATTATGGCTTTTTGATAGAGAAGAATGTGTTTGGAGGGAGGACAAACATAAAAAATGTAGAATTAGCTACAGCTTTAAAAACAAGAAATATGCATGAATATAAAAGATTTACCGTTGAAAGTTTATTGGGAGAGGGGGATATTAGAGATATATTTCCATTTTCCTTGCCGCCGTGTCCTAAATGCCACACTCCGAGAATTTCT
>BLLW01000140.1 GCA_011959285.1 Lachnospiraceae bacterium
AAAAAGCTGTAAAGTGGTGTTTTATTAGTAAATTTGATCATGTTTTTGAAAATGAATTGATAAAAGAAATAATTATCAAGGCCGAATTTGAAGATGGTTCTGCTGCAGCATTTATACCAATAGAATTTGGTATAGAAAATATGTATGATTCGGTTTTCAAAGTGACAAATGAGAAAGGATTGATATATATTGAAAATATTAGAATAAAGAATGCTGGAAATTATAAGATATTTGCAAAAGATCAGAGTGGAATTATTATAAATGAAGTAGTCGAAGTTAAATCAAATAAAATGAAAATAAGATTTTCGGCTCATCCTCAAGATGTTAGTTCTAAAGAGGTGTTAGGTGAAGTATTAGTAGAGGTTGCTTATGAATCAGGATTAAAAATAGCTAATGAGCCGGTAAGAATAGAGGTTAATAAAGAAAATGTAAGTTTTGGTGGAACGAATACAAAATATACAAATGAGGATGGAATAGCAATTTTTGATAATCTTGTTTTTACAAAAACTGGAGTCTATAAATTAAAAGCTGTGTGTAGGGGAGAATATGTTTATTCAGAGCCTTTTCATGTATTTGCTCCAGGAGTTACAATAGATTTTGAAAAATATGAATCTGGTACATCAGAAGAAGTCGAAGCATTTTTAACTGCACTTATAGAAAAACAATCTCAAGGAGATAGTGTCAAGTACAATGGGGAGGAATATTAGTTATGGATATTACATATAAGCCAAAGGAACTAAAACCTGTGAAAAATGGAAAAGAGATGGATACAATATTTTTAGATAAAGAATTTGAGAGAAAAATATTATTACATATTGTATCAAATTCTTTGCAAAAAAATTTGGCACCATGTTTTTTGGCAATAGAGGGTAAGATGGGGGAAGGGAAAACAGTTCAAACGATTAATACGTGTTTCAAACATAATATCCATGTATACTATTTTTCGAGCTCACAATTAGCTGGGAATTTAGAAAGTGATTCTATTAAAGAATTGGAAGCAACATATAATTATTTAGTGGAGCATAATGAAGATAATATATTTAATGTAATTATTATTGATGATTTTCATTTGAGTGTTGCATCATGTGAAGCAAATGTTTCTAGAACAGTTAATTCACAAATATTAACAGATTATCTGATGAGTATAGCTGATACTACTAAGGCATCACCAGGGAAAAAGATACCATTCATATTGATTGCAAACACTTTTGAAAATTTGTATTCTCCGCTGACAAGAGATGGAAGAATGAATTTATTTAAGTGGGAACCATCAAATAGCCAAAAGAAAGAGCTTATTTGTAAAATGTTTAGAGATATTTTGAAAGATGGGATTACGCAGCAATTTGAAAATTTAGTTAAAGAATATATAGATGAATCTATGTCGTTTTTTGGCGAGATAAAAAACGATATTTATATTAAAGAGATAGAAGAATGTTTAAAGGATGAGAATTTCGCAGATTTGAGTGAGCTTGTAAATAAATTAAACGAGGATATACGAATTTATAATAAGAAATTTGTTGAAGTAGATCAAGTTCGGAAGTTTATTGTTCAAAGAAAAAAATATTATCAAATCAAAAAGTGTAAAGAAGTTGGAATATCGAATTTAAATAGTGAGGAGGTATCCTAATGGTAGAAGTAAAAACAGAAGTTGAAACAGAAGTTATTGTTAAGCCAAGACTCAATATTTTATATATGGTTGTTTATGAACTCGCGGAACAATTTGGTGCGAGTACAAGTTGTTTGGAAACAATAAGAAAAGGAATTTTAGAAAAACAATATATTAAAAAAATTACTCTTAGATATTATAATGGTAAAAATGAGATTGTAGGGGAAGTTTATTTTGATATTGATTGGAAAAAGTATGAGATTAATGCCACCGATGAAAAAGGAGCTGAGTTTAAGATAAATTGTAAAAAAGCTACGTATTCACAAATATCAGAGATGGGGGAAGCGATTGTAAAATATGTGAATAAGATGAGGCATGACTTGGATATAGTAGATATTTCAGAGTGGTATACTTTTGTTGACTGTAATTCATTAGATGGTGTTAAATATGAGGACATACAGAATTATTTGGGTACTGTTTCGTCAGAAGAAAAGGCAAGTTATAATATTTCTCCCAATTTTAAACATAATTTTGAAATGGTGTTTGGAATACTTGATGAACTAACAATCGGAATTAGAAAAAAATAATATTGGTGTCTCCTTCCTCGGCGGATACGGTCATGGAAAGCCCAAAAAGCCCGTAAAAATGATATTCTCCCCATGCGGTAGACAATGGAAATATCCTAAAACTATCATATGAGGAACATACCTATGGTAAGCGCCAAGGCTATAAAAATTTTGCGTCTATGGATAAAAATCTTTATTGATATGAATCAGATATGTAGAGATTTGTTGTCGAAAAACATTGCTTTTGTGTTGTCGAAATTCTTTTCTAATAATAGTATTGCCGGCTTATTTATTTTTATACAGGTATATTAAATTTTTTGCATACCAAGGTATTAGCAGCAGAAAGATGATATGTGGGCGCTGCCCATACCCGACCTTCGGAATAAGGCTGGGATATTTTGGGACAAAGCGTGGTGTCCCGGCTTTTTCTTTTTACAGGTATCAGGCAAGCTTTCCCCATAGAGGACGATTATCTGGTTTAACACTTGGTCCCAATTTCTGTAACGCTGCATCCATTTTTTGATTATGTTCCCACTGGCAAGATAGAGCATTTTTTCTAAGGAGCTGTCGCTTGGGAATACGCTTTTTGTTTTAGTGAATAAAGCTATGCTTCATTGTTGCTCAAGAACCCAGAAATATGGGCATTCCACATTCATCCAGGACTCCATCAAGACACTTATCCGCAAGGAGATCGCAAAGAACCATGTTACCAATCCGCTTCGCCCATTTGCAGAAGCAGAAGCAGTTGCCGTTCCATT
Organism: Lachnospiraceae bacterium; assembly: GCA_011959285.1. GTDB lineage: Bacteria > Bacillota > Clostridia > Lachnospirales > Lachnospiraceae > Suilimivivens. Next base: position 2,931 of record BLLW01000140.1, read on the forward strand.
CCAGATATTTCTGGTGGTCTTCCGGCATATGCCCTGTGATGGTGCTATACTGCCCTGGGCATCCTTTCAAGCGATGATGGGAAGCAATGTGGTTATGGTTATAGAAAATTTCAACCGTGGTATCTGTTACCTTTACATCAACTTTCTTTTTGATGTATTCATACGGAACGGAGTATAGCATTCCGTCCACAGATATGTGATAATTGAACTGGATAGTGGCTGTTTTCCAGTCACTCAGTTCAGAATGGGTAGCAGGTAATGGTGCCAGCAATGGTTTTTCTTCCCCAAGAAATAAGCTTCGCCGACTACCCTCTTTCTTCTGGAAGAGCCTTTGGTCCCACAGTTCGAGTTTATCTCTGATTACCCGGTTTGATTCAGCAAGGGAGAAGAACTGTTTATCTCGAAATGCTGCTATAATCCGGGTAGAAATATTCCCTACCGTTCCTTCAGCATTCGGCTTATCCCTAGGAACTCTGACACGCGCCGGAATAATAACGGTGCCATAGTGTTTGGTCATCTCCTGATAGGTTTCATTGATCTGTTGGTCTTTAAAGCCACCATTGTGAACAACTGCGGTTTTACAGTTATCCGATACGAGAATCCTGGCAACACTGTCAAAATATTCGTACATATGGATGTGTGCATTGATTCATGATTTTTGTTTCATGTCCAGAAAGGTTTCCACATATGCATACTGGCTGTATGTCATCACACCAACAAATATGTAAGCTTTGATGATTTCTCCGGTATCCGGGTCAATGATTGCTGCAGGAACCCCTGCCCAGTCTACTTCAACCTATTCACCGGGTTTACGGTTGATATACATGGTAGCATGGCGTTTCTGTCCACAGGAGTTTTTTACTGACTTCATTACGGAGTAGTTCCTTGTGGATGTAAGTGTAGTCAAGCATCCTTTTACTGGATTTGACTTGCTTTGCAGAAGGAAAAACTTTTCTGCAAGAACAGCATCGGTGTCGCTTTCATCAAGCGGTTAGAAAATACTTAATTCCCTAGCTCGCTTGAAAACACGATTAACCGTCTTCTTGAAAACATTGCAACTGTCGGCAATGTTCTGCTGGCTGAGTTCCAGACTTTTTAGTCTGAGAATCTCTCGATATTTGGTCATTGTCACGCCCCCTTTGAATGTATTTACACCAAATGGTGCATGATTACATTCTAAAGGATTTATGGTAAAGGTTTCCACCATCGGAATGGCGGTTTCCTATCCCCGGACAGCACTAACACGGACGCTGGATTATTCAGCAGGAACAGCTTTGACCTGTTAAAGGTTAAAGCATTGTTCCATGAACTCTTTCATGGTGAATTCAACTAAGGGCGGAAAGAACCTATCTGCCGTTTACACTATCCCGACTAAAAAATGCCATTACTTGTATCTTTACAAGCAATGGTATTATCGATAACCAATATTTTTTAATTCTTGTTCCATAATTGTCTTAATCTTTTCTATATCTGTATATATCAGATGAATCCCACGGTTATGTAACGCAAGCACTTCCCTTAAATTTTCCGTGAGAATCCTGTTCAGTTCATTATGTACTGTTACTGGTTTATTTTCAACTGTATGTATATGATCAAAAAACTGTGCAATAATGGGAAAAGTATTCTGAATTAAAAATGCGTTTTCTTTTCTTGCAAACTTACCAATGATTATCGTATTGCATCTTCCGTACTTTCTTTTCTTTTTTTCTATAATGCCCTTATACTTTTCCACTTGTGAACTTATCGGGATCATCCAATAAAAGGCTTGATTTTTCTTGTCCTGTATTGCATAAAAATGGGGGCGATAATTCCCATTTTCTTTATTGCTCATCAAATATTTATCCTGCACCCTATCAAAAAATTCATCTCTGATATGATAAGAATATCCCTGTTGTATCTCCATGTACTGCAACATTCTCCTTTGGGTAAATCTCTCTTATGTAAATTCCCCACCGACATCAGCCGATGGGGAGTATTTACGCACTATACCATTTATATCCCACCTGTATAGCAAGTGGCATCATTTACGAACTGAATCACTTATACCCCGCACCATCAGCAAGCGGCAGACATTTACTCCTACTCATAGTATATACAGATTGTGAGAAATAATCAACCTGTTTTTCAATTTTTTGCACCGGACTTCTTATCTATAAATTCACATGACAATCAGCATTTTCCCCTGTAAATATCTACATTTCAAGGCTTGTGTTCGCTTCCATCCAGCGGTCAGAAAATTAAACTTTCTCCTATGGGAATTGAAGTAATCTGCAGCGGAGGGAGCGTCAAGATTGAACTTCTTAAAAGCGGCAGAATCAATATTTCTTCCAAGGACAGCATTCAGATAGCGGCAAAAAGGATATCAAACTGAAAACAAAGTATGCCTTAAAGGTACAGTGCAAGGAAGCGGCATATCTGGCGTCCCAGATGGGC
>BLLW01000141.1 GCA_011959285.1 Lachnospiraceae bacterium
ATATGGTTTATTTAGAATATAATTCGACGATAAGCATCTCATTTACAGGAACGTCAATCATTTCTCTTGTAGGAAGGTTCTTGACAGTCCCCTTCAATGCTTCCTGGTCCACGTCCATCCATTCAGGAACCAGTCTTCCTGCTGTTACTTCAAGGATGTCTTTGTATCTCTGTAAGGATTTGGATTTCTCTCTGATTTCGATTACATCTCCTGCCTTAATTAAATAAGAAGGAATGTTAACCTGCTTGCCGTTTACCAACACATGCTTATGACCAACTACCTGTCTGGCTTCTCTTCTGGTTCTGGCAAATCCCATTCTGAACACTACGCTGTCAAGTCTTCTCTCAAGCATGACCATGAGGTTTTCACCAGTCATACCTTTCATTCTGTCAGCTTTTTCATAGTAGTTTCTGAAAGGTTTTTCAAGCACGCCATAAATAAATTTTGCTTTCTGCTTCTCGCGGAGCTGAAGTCCATATTCACTTACCTTCTTGCCTGCTCTTGCATTTGTTCTGTTTGACTTCTTGTCATATCCCAAAAATACGGGATCAAGACCAAGTGATCTGCATCTCTTTAATACCGGAACTCTGTTTACTGCCATTTTATTTTCCTCCTATTATTGTTTACAGCGCGTAAAGCGCCTTCTTCCAACTACTATATTGATTATGGTTGTGCGACTATACACGGCGGCGCTTAGGCGGACGGCATCCATTGTGAGGAACGGGTGTCACGTCTCTGATACTTGTCACTTCCAGTCCGCATGCAGAAAGTGCACGGATTGCTGCTTCACGTCCTGAACCGGGTCCCTTCACCATAACGTCTACCGTCTTAAGACCATGTATCAGAGCAGCCTTGGTAGCTGTCTCAGCTGCCATCTGCGCTGCATATGGAGTAGATTTCCTTGAACCTCTGAATCCAAGACCGCCGGCACTTGCCCAGCTTAAAGCATTTCCTTCATTGTCTGTCAATGTAACAATCGTATTGTTAAATGAAGACTGAATATGTGCCTGTCCATGTTCAACGTTTTTCTTGACACGTTTTTTTGTCACTTTTTTCGTAACTTTTTTTGCTGCCATTTAAACTAACCTACTTTCTTCAAAATCATTGTGAATTGTTTCAAAACTGCCTGTTTTTGACATCCGCCAAGGAACCTTCTAGCACAAAAATTATTTTTTCTTGTTTGCAACGGTTCTCTTAGGTCCTTTTCTTGTCCTTGCGTTTGTCTTTGTCTTCTGTCCACGTACTGGAAGACCTTTCCTATGACGGATACCTCTGTAGCATCCGATTTCCTGAAGTCTCTTAATGTTCATGGCAACTTCTCTTCTCAAGTCACCCTCAACCATGTAACCAGCGTCAATCACTTCGCTGATTCTCTTGACTTCATCATCCGTCAGCTCTCTGACACGAGTATCAGGATTAACCTTTGCCTGCGCTAAAATCTTATTAGAACTTGCTCTCCCGATTCCATAAACATAGGTCAAACCAATTTCTACACGTTTTTCTCTGGGTAAGTCAACACCTGCAATACGAGCCATTTACATTTCCTCCATTTTCTTTTGCGCATATCCTATGCGCTGATACTAATTGATTGGGGTAATTTTAACCCAACCGGATTCCACCGATCTTACGCGAATGTATCACATCCAGTGCATCACATTCAGATTTTCTGCATGCAAATCCACCACGAATCAAGAAGTAATCACTAAGGCTCTTTTGTACAATTATATAAATCAGTGCAGCTCTCATTTCCTACTGCACTGCAGCCGCTTCATAATAATTGGACAAGAACCCTTCTGCTTTAGCAGTGGATTATCCTTGTCTCTGTTTGTGCTTCGGATTCTCACAGATTACTCTGATGCGTCCTTTTCTCTTGATGATTTTGCACTTTTCGCAAATCGGTTTTACTGATGATCTAACCTTCATGTTAAACCCTCCTTTCAAAAAAGACCGTTTTACATTATAGCATGATATATATACAAATGCAAGCACTTTCTCGCACATGATATACTTTCCGTGATTACTTATCCCTCCAAATAATCCTGCCCTTGCTTAAGTCATATGGTGATAATTCCAAAGTGACCTTATCGCCAGGAAGGATACGGATAAAATTCTGTCTTAATTTTCCGCTAATATGCGCTAACACCCTGTGTCCATTTTCAAGTTCCACCTGGAACATGGTATTTGGGAGCTTCTCCACTACAGTTCCTTCAATTTCAATTACATCAGCTTTTGACATGCGTTACCTCCTTAACATGGGGTATCCTCCTGTTTTTGATACCCTTTTTTCATTCTTACTTTAATAGCATACTTGATTTCTTCATTATATATGATATTCCGGTTTCTTATTTTCTCCAGCAGGTTCTCATCAAGGTCTGTCTTTACCATCTGCAGATGCTTCTTCTTTTTCTTTTTAGGGTGATCTGTCGTCCTTATCCTTCCGTCTACAAGATAAGCAAACTCCCCCTCTTCCCGAATGATTACATACATCTGCCCTTTATCGTGTCCTGCCTTGGAAATGGCAAACATTCCTGTCATACGTCCCTCCGTTTTGCAAAAGGCTAAATGCCCTCTGGAAGGAGCGTCAGAATCTCCGGTTCCCCTTCAGTAATGAGCACCGTATTTTCATAGTGTGCGGAAAGAGAACCATCCTCTGTCACCACCGTCCAGTCATCATCCAGCCATTCCACATAGCAGCTGCCCATGTTGATCATAGGTTCTATTGCCAGCGTCATACCCGGGCGGAGCTTGATTCCTTTCCTCCACTGGCGGAAGTTGGGAATCTGGGGTTCCTCATGAAGGCTGGTGCCAATTCCATGTCCCACCAAGGCTCTCACGATACCATAACCGTACTGACTGCAATATGCGTCAATGGCATTGGATATATCATGTAAATGACATCCTGCTCTGGCATACCTTATGCCCTCAAAAAAGCTCTGTCTGGTAACTTCGATCAGTTTGGCTGCCTGAGCGCTCACCTTGCCTACAGGGTAAGTGCGCGCCGCATCCGAGTGATATCCCTTATAGATAAGCCCCGCATCCAGACTGACGATATCGCCTTCCATCAAAATCCTTTCTTTGGAAGGAATCCCATGAACCACTTCATCATTTACAGAGACACATATAGATGCCGGATAACCATTATAATTCAGAAAATTTGGCACACATCCATAGCTGCGAATCAGGTTTTCTCCCAAATGATCAATTTCCCAAGTGGATATTCCTGGTTTAATTGCTTCTCCCAGCTTTAAGTGAACTTCTGCAAGAATTTTGCAGGATTCACGCATCAGCTCAATTTCTCTTTCTGATTTAATCGTTACAGCCATTTGAAATCCTTGCCTTTCAACCTAAGATAGACACAATAGCTGCAAATACATCTTTCATATCCACTGTGCCGTCTACCGTCTTTAAAATTCCCTTTGCGCTATAGAAATCAATCAATGGCTGTGTCTGCTTGTGGTAAACGTCAAGACGGTTTCCAACGGTTTCTGGCTTGTCATCATCCCGAAGCACAAGTTCCTTACCGCAGGCATCACAAATTCCCTCTTTTTGGGGCGGAACATGTTCTACATGGTACGTAGCGCCGCAGCTTAGGCAGGCACGCCTGCCGCCCATCCTTCTGATGATATTTTCATCCGGCACATCCACGTTAATGGCAAAATCAATCTTATCATTAATCTCTGACAATGCTTTGTCTAAAACTTCCGCCTGGGGAATCGTCCTTGGAAATCCATCCAGAACATACCCGTTCTGGCAGTCATCCTTTGCAACTCTGTCAAGCAAAATTTTCACCGTCAGTTCATCCGGTACCAAAAGTCCCTGATCCATGTACTTTTTCGCTTCCATACCAAGCTCCGTACCATTTTTGATATTTGCTCTGAAAATATCACCTGTGGAAATATGAGGAACATGATATTTATCTGCAATCATTTTTGCCTGCGTGCCCTTACCGGCACCAGGTGCACCTAACATAATTATTTTCATCCTGATTTCCCTCTCATGCTAATATAGAGGCAAAAGAAAAGCTGCATTCCGCACGCCGGGCTTTTCTTTAACCTCTAATATATTTAGTGCCAAACGACCCATTAGTCATTTAAGAATCCTTTATAATTACGTACCAACATCTGTGATTCGATCTGCTTGATTGTCTCGAGCACTACGCTGACAATAATAATCAGGCTGGTTCCTCCAAAAGTAACCTGTGCGCCGAAAATACCATTAAACATAAATGGCACTACACATACAATCGTAAGACCTGCCGCACCTATGAAGATAATATAATTCAGGATCTTTGTCAAATATTCACTGGTCGGCTTACCAGGTCTGATACCAGGAATAAATCCACCCTGCTTTTTCATATTCTCTGCAATCTCTATCGGATTGAACGTAATAGAGGTATAAAAGTATGCAAAGAAAATAACCAGAATAATATACACAAGTAAACCAATAGAATAAACAGGCTCTGACGGCTTGCACCAGTTGCCCGAGTTTAATCCTTTAAGAATCTGTCCCCATACACCACCGCCATTGTAGTTAAAGAAACTACTGACAATAATCGGCAGCTGCATCAAGGATGATGCGAAGATAATGGGAATGACGCCTGCAGTGTTAATCTTTAACGGAATGGAAGAGGTTTGTCCCCCTACCATTTTTCTTCCCTGTACTTTTTTAGCATACTGCACAGGAATCTTACGGACGCCGTCATTCAAAATAATGACCATAATAACCATTGCCAAAATAATCGCAAGAATAATGATTGCCGCTACGGCTCCCACAGCGATTGCCTTTCCAAACACGAACTGTTCAAAAAGCTGATCGATATCCTGAGGGATTCTTGAAATAATATTGATGATCAGCACGATGGAAATACCATTTCCCACGCCTTTTTCCGTAATCCGCTCACCTATCCACATAAGGAAAGCGCTGCCTGCCGTAAGCGCTGTAATAACTGTAATCACACTTAAAGCATTCCTGTCTTTGAGCATATTTCCGCTCCAGAACGCCGCCGCCATTGCGGATGCCTCTATCAAGGCAAGTCCCACCGTCACATAACGGGTGATGGATGCAATCTTTTTTCTTCCGTCCTCGCCTTCCTTCTGCATCTCTTCCAGCTTCGGAATCGCAATCGTCAAGAGCTGCATGATAATGGAGGATGTAATATATGGCGTAATGTTAAGGGCAAGAATGGACATTCTTTCAAAGGACCCGCCTGTAAATGCGTTGAAAAAGCTAAAATCATC
>BLLW01000142.1 GCA_011959285.1 Lachnospiraceae bacterium
AGGCGGCAGTGGCGCAGGCAGGATGGCAGTGGCACGGAGCGGAGCACAGACCAGGTACAGGGGGAGCGTATATCATATCTTTTCAAGTCTCATCTCAAAATCGGATTTCACTAACAGAATGTGCATAGGTATTTCAGGACGGTCGGGGCGGAGTCAAACGGCATCCTGCCTAATGACTCCTAAAATCGCCATCCGTGGCGATTTTTCCCGTATGACGGGCATGCCCGTGTTCTGTAAGACGGCATGGAGATAGAAGAACTGGATGGATATATCCGTGAGAACTGGGACAGTATCAGGGAGCAGATCAGGGGAAGGAGGTACCGTCCCCAGCCAGTGAGGCGTGCAGAGATACCCAAACCGAACGGAGACAGGAGGGAACTGGGGATACCGACAGTGATGGACAGGGTAATCCAGCAGGGGATAGCACAGGTAATCAGCCCGATGTGCGAGCCGTGGTTTTCAGAGAACAGTTACGGATTCCGACCGTCCCGGAACTGTGAGATGGCAGTCAGGGAAATGCTCCGGTTCCTGAATGAGGGATATGAATGGATAGTGGACATCGATTTAGAGAGGTTCTTCGACAATGTACCACAGGACAGGCTGATGAGCCTGGTGCACAACATCATAAATGACGGAGATACGGAATCGCTGATACGGAAATATCTGAAAGCTGGGGTAATGGTACAGGGCAGGTATGAGAAGACGGACAGAGGAACGCCACAGGGCGGGAACCTGTCGCCGCTGCTGTCGAACATCATGCTGAATGAACTGGACAGGGAGCTGGAGAGACGTGGGCTGCGGTTCGTGAGATATGCGGACGACTGTGCGCCACGAAGGCGAGTCCAAGTAGCGTAGCTACTTGAAGACAGCTATGCTGTACAGATGATGGCGGAGGGCCCGCCGGAACCGCCATGCAGGTGGAGGTTCCAAACCACCCTAAGGTGCTGTAGTCAAAAGCTATGGTATTGAGCGTTAGGGAAAAGGCAGACATAACTGTCAGGTGAGTGTGAAGGAGATGAATGAACATATGAACCGCTTACGGAAATGTCGAAAGCGTAGAGATTCCATCAAAACCAGGGGGTAGTCGTTAACCTGGGATAAGCCTGGAGGAAACCTGTTTACTGTCCAGGTGGTGGGCGGCATAAAGGCGGCATGAACTTTACACAGGCGTCTGTACGGAACGTGGGAACCCACGGGCTGATGTTAAGGGAGCATATCAAGCGGAAGAACCGTAAGATAAGAGTACCGATGCAGTCATGGGGGCAGATTGGGTTATAGTAGCGTGGAAGTTTCTGTAATGGGAATGGAGCAAAGAACCCGAATTATCCGGCTTTAAGGATAAGTCAACTTAAGAAAGAAGGAGGAACTTATGCAAGAAGCAAAGCCATACAGTATTTCAAAGAAAGCAGTGATAGCGGCTTATCAAAGAGTGAAAGCGAACAAGGGAACCTATGGTGTGGATGAACAGTCCATAGAAGATTTTGAGAGGAAACTCAATAACAACCTCTACAAAATATGGAATAGGATGTCATCCGGCACTTATTTTCCCAAACCTGTAAAAGCGGTAGCGATACCAAAGAAGAATGGAGGAACCAGAATTCTGGGGATTCCGACAGTAGAGGACAGAATTGCCCAGATGGTGGCGAAGCTGTACTTTGAACCATGCGTGGAGCCAATCTTTTATGAAGATTCCTATGGATACCGTCCGAACAAGTCAGCCATACAGGCGCTTGAAGCCACAAGGACAAGGTGTTGGAGAAAAGACTGGGTACTGGAGTTTGATATCCGGGGGCTGTTTGATAACATCAGACATGATTATCTCATGGAAATGGTAAAGAAACATACCAAAGAGAAATGGATAATCCTATATATCCAGAGATGGCTGACAGCACCGTTCCAAATGGAAGACGGGACGATTGTGGAAAGGAAATCCGGAACCCCGCAAGGCGGGGTGATAAGCCCAGTATTGGCGAACCTGTTCCTGCACTATGTGTTCGATGATTGATTATTCTAAAACTTGGGAGCCACTAATTTAAAGCTTGAGAGCCACCTGAAATCTGTTTTTATTTTTATGCTTGGGAGCCGCCTATAGATACAAGATATAGTTGTAGTCAAAGTACCGTGAATTATCCAGAGTAATTTAGAAATGTTCCTAAATATGATTGAGAAATAGCAAAAGCAGACCTATAGCCAATTATGATGATATGAAATTCCGAGAAATCTTATTTTACCAGCATATCCTTTTGGGAACAAAAGAGGGCAGAACCTTTGATGACCGGATCCACCCTCTTTTTGTCTATTGATCGAATCGACGAGACAAGCTTTGTTCATAAAACTTGGACAAAGCTTAAAAAGACAGCTTCAGTTTAACGACAAATAAATTTCACCTTATATTTTTCTTTCTTACTTCATTGAAGATCTGAAGTTCGGAAAGTGCCTCCATGATGGCAAGCTCTGAGATCCCTTCAACAGTGGTTCCTGTTCCCGGATCAAATAATTCCTGCTCTGCATCAGCCCTGTAATCGTAAGATTTCAGTTCAGCTGTATACCATGTCAGGATTTCATCCCTCAAATTGTCCGCCTGACCAAGCAATGCTTGCAGATTTAGTATTTTTTGTTGAATATCCTTGGGAATGGTCGGTTTGTCTAACTTTATCTTCATTAAAAACCTCCTGATAAAATATAATAAATGTTGCAGCATCTGGGGAATCACCAACGTTTCCTGTTAATGGTTGGCTTATCGTCTGCCACATACAAAAATAAACCTGCGTGTTTATGCGTTTAACGACTCCATAAGTTTTCTGGCTTTTTGGGAATCATACAGCTTTCTAAGGTTATTATCGGTAGTCGGTATGGAATAAGAGTTATGTATGATCCTGTCCATAATAGAATCGGCCTGGGTTCCGCCGCCTAACCGTTCATGCCAGTCACAGACTTCGTACTGCCCGACAAAGATCGTCGGATTATTTCCACAACGCTGTTCTACTAACTCATATATGAATTTTGATTCTTTCTCATTGATCTTATAATTCAGCCATTCATCTATGATCAGCACTTTATAGTTTCCCAGTTTCTTCCGGTATCGTACCTGCTCTCTGAGGTTATCTTTGTGAGCTTGAAAATGTCCCAGCATATCCGGCATTCTGATATAACATGTCCGAAGAGTCTGTTTACACGCTTCTACGCCCAGGACACATGCAAGATATGTTTTCCCAGCCCCTGTTGGGCCTGTAATGATCAGGTTTGTTGCAGCTCCTACGAATCCCATAGTTGCAAGATTGGCGATCTTTTCCCTGCTGATATCCCGTGCATCGCAGTCTAAAGTTTCAAGGCTTGCATTGGGATACTTTAAATCCGCATTCTTTGTCAGCCTGGCAATCAGTCTGTTCTGCCGTTCTGTGATCAAAGCCGAGAGCAGGTGTTCCAGTCTCTCACTATAATTCAGGTCGACAAAAGATACTTCTTTCTCCTGAGCCTCAATCACAGCCACTAAATCACTCAGTTCTAATACTGACAATTGCTTTTTTATCTCTGTATTCATAAATTCCCATCCTTTCTATAATAATCCGCACCTCTTATGATTCCTTGCTTCTGAGCTTTTATGTTCTTATTTGTAAGATCCTTTTTTCTGTTTTTTGCAGCCTTTTTCACATAAGGCATAAGCGTGTTATAGGTAATCAGATAAAAGTCTTTAAGAGCCAGGCTGCAGGCCGTTTCGAGGGTGTCTTTATCATATACACCGACGATATCCAATACAGTCCTTGCATCTACAAGAGCCTGTTCTTTTACTTTTGCATTGTCATACAGCCTGCCTATCACGGTCCTTGTACTGTTGCCGATAGCCTCTGCCTTATTCAGCGTTGATTCCATTGTATCCGGAGTGTATATTGGATATGGAAGATGGGACATCTCTGTTCTTTTCGCATTCCGGATGCCTCTGGGAATACGTTTATGCTCAGCTATCAATTTATGTGAGGCGTAGATAGAAACAAGAGAGCTGTTATACTGTACATCAACGTATTTGTTTATGTAACTACTTGGAACAGAGTATTGTCCCTTGTGAAACCATATGTGGGAATTCGGACCTACTTTGTGATTATATGACCACTCACAGATCTCAAATGGAAGCATTGGCAGGGTTCTCAGATATGGTTTTTCTTCCAGCTCATAAATTGCTTTTCTACTGCCGTTTCTCTTTTGGAAGGGTTTGTCATTTAGCCGGTCAAGCACTTTTCTGATTGCCGAATTAAGCCCGTCTATAGAATGAAAAGTTTCATTTCTGAGCATACCGATGATCTTTCTTGCAATTTTTCCCACCGCGCCCTCGACACTTGCTTTCTGTTTGGGTTTCTTTACCTGTGCCGGCATAATTGCAACCTGGTAGTGTTCTGCAAAAGATAAATAGGAATCATTCAGCACGACCTCTCCATGTTTCGGATGTTTGATCACGCCTGTTTTTAGGTTATCACACACAATCCTTACCGGTGTCCCGCCAAAGAATTCCAGCATATGGACATTGCATGACAGCCAGTCTGACTGGTTCATAGAAGTGGCAGCCTCTACATAGGTATACTGGCTGTACGGGAAAGTCGCAACAAACAGATATGCCGTTTGCTGTTCCTGTTTGTCAGGATCCATGTAGCTCATTGTAGGGCCTGACCAGTCAACCTCCAGAGTTACTCCCGGTTTGTGTTCAATATGACTGGTATAATTTTTATCAGCTATGAAGCGTTTATAGCCATTTGCGAAGGTAGCATAACAGCAGTGGGGAACCCCTTGTGCATTACACTTTTCACAATATTCCTCCCATAGCAGCATTTCTGTAACCCCGACCTTTTTCAATTCGCTGTGGACATACGAATAGTCTACAGGAGCAAATCTGTTCCTTGGCCTGAAGGTATGGGGATAAAAAAGCTGATAGATCTCATCATCATTCATCAGACATATTTCATCCCAGTCTTTGTCGCATTTGTCATAAGATTCTTTCACAAATGCAACAGAATTACGAGAGACATTTAAAGTTTTAGAAATCTCTCTGGCGCTTAGATCCTTGTGGAGAAGTTCAAGGATCTGTCTTACTTTTGTTTTCTTAAACATAGAAAACCTCCTTTAAAGTGTATTTGAAAAGTATAAGTACTTTTCATAAACACATCTTAAAAGAGGAATCTTATATTAAGCAATATATTTGGCTGACCACAATATATAGTGGTGGCTCT
>BLLW01000143.1 GCA_011959285.1 Lachnospiraceae bacterium
AAAATCACAGGGGTCATCAGAGAAGAGGAAAGCCGGAAGTATATGGAACTGGCAGCAAAGGAAGTGTGGGTAAGTGTAAATGCCATATCTGAGAAAGAGGAAATCAGGCGTTTTTTTGCAGGGATATTGACGGGACTGCGGATTAAGAAGGAGGGGCAGGTGTCTGTCCTGACAATCGAAGTGAAGACAGGAAGCTATCTTCTTGATATCGATCCCCACACACGCTCTTTTCAGGAACCGGAATTTATGTATGAGGAAATGATAAATACCTGTATGAATCAGACGGGCGGAACATGCAGCATGCTGGATCAGAAAGGAAAAGCTGCAAATCAGTTTTTTCTCCAGTACAGGGAGAGCGACTGGACCTTTTTAAAAAGGCTGGCATCCCATGCAGGAGCGGTGATGATTCCCGAAGACAGCTATCCTGAGAAAAAATTTTATTGGGGATATCGGCTCCCACATGCGGTAAGCGACCTGCAGTCAGATGGCTACGAGATGGAACAGGACTATGAGTGGTATGAAAAGAAACGGGCGGATGGAGGCAATGTAAGGCTTGCGGATGCAGTAAGCTATAAGGTCGGCAGCAGATGGAAGCATCCTGATGCAACAGGGCGCTGCTATGGTACAGATAAAGGACGAGATTCATATTGGCGGCGGGAAGATTTATATGAACTGACATTGATAAAGCAAGCGCAAAATATACTTAAAAAGGGTACAAATGGGGAAAGGAATGGACTATCAAGATGGATAAAGAATATAAGATCAGCAATGACAAGATAACAGTTCAAACAGCAATTCCTTTTCATTCATTGATGAAAATGGAATTACACCATGATATAAATGCGCATGTCATTTTAGTGCTGCGCGTGACTGCGGAAAAGGAAAGCCAGGAGGAGATTCTTGGACGGGACTGGTCCGGAACTTCGATTTATGTGTATCAAAATGAAGAAGAGCTTTTATTTGCAGGCAGTATAGAAAAATTGATCTGCCGTAAGGGAAATCAGCTGCTTGAGATGGAAATCAGAGGTATCAGCGGAACGGCAAAGCTGGATCGGAAGAGAAAGCGGCAGTCGTTCCAGAATCCCCATATGACATATAGGGAAGTAATCCAGAAGGTGATAGAGGACTACGCAGGAACAAGGGTAAGATGGGGAATCAAAGAAGATCAGGAGATAGGCAGTCCGATTATCCAATACGATGAGACAGACTGGGAATTTCTTATGCGGTTAAGCAGTCATTTCCACGAACCGTTAATTGCAGGTGCAGAGACAGACAAGCCGTCCTTCACCTTTGGAATGAACGACGGAGAAAGAAAGTCTGGCGGTACAATAGAAATGACGGGAATGGGATTTGACAGTGTTTATTACCAGAACGGCAGCTATGGAAGTGACGTGCCAAGAAGCAGGGCGTTTTATCTTGAAATAGCGGCGGATGAAAACCTGCAGATGGGCGACAAGGTCTCTTGTGAGGGACGGGATTATCATGTTTGCCAAAGAAGAATCATTTTTGAAAGAGGAGATCTTTCATTCACATATCGTGCTGGGATGGAGGCAGTATACCGGCGGAAAAAGATTCATAACAAAGCCTTAACCGGATTGCGGTTGGAGGGTACTATCAAGAGAACCTGTGAGGAAGGCGTTTATCTGCAACTAGATATAGACAGAGAAGAGCGGGCTGATTATCCGTGGATGTGGGCGCCGGAGACAAACAGCTTGTGCTACTGCATGCCTGAGACAGATACAAAGGCAGTTTTATATTTGTCCACCAGTGAAGAAGCGGATGGAAGGGTTATTCTGTCAACGGTAAAAAACACACGAAACAATATGTATGCAGATACCCAGAAACGGGAACTTGTCACGAATCATCAGAAACGGCTGGGGCTTTATCCGGATAGGATTCTCCTGGAAGGGGCAAAGGGAAAAGTCTCCTGTTCCATGTCAGATCAAACGGGAATCCGTCTAAAAAGCAATTCTGACATTGTTTTTCAGGCAGATGGAGGAATTTACCTAACAGGGCAAAATGTAATGGTAATTGCGCCGGTGGAGGTAGTGTGCAGGACACCTGCTTCCAATATGGAACTTTGCAGGGACATCAATCTATATGCGCCCGGAGGCGTCAAGACCATAGGGACAGGAGCCGGAGCATCTCCAAGCAGGGATTTAGATGCGGAGGAGCCTATGCCGGAAGAGGAAACAGAACACTGGCAGGTTTCTTTTTCGGCGCTGGCGGCAATACCGGCACTTGATTTCGGGCAGATTGGGGGAGCCGATGATGTGGTTGAAATGTCTGTTCTGGGAAGCACGCCAAAGATTGCAAATAGTGCGGCGGTAGCGGCAATGTCGGAGGTAATGGAAGGAAAAAGAGAATGCGACACTTCTTTTCCAAATGTTTTTAAATCCATGGATAATTATACGGTAAAAGGCGGGTATGCCCTTCCGGCAGAATAGGAGATGAAAGTACATGAAACGCAGGAATGTGTTGTAAACCGATGTTTGGACAAAAATACGAAAGGGGATAAATAATGGATCATTCACCACTTGCATCATTCATGGCAGAGGCTTTATCTATGATAAATGAAAGGGTAAAGAACAGTGTGACAGGCAACACAGAGGGATTTCTGGATTCCATAAAAAGAAGGGAGTCTGATATCAACCAGCCGTGCGTGTGCAATGCATGTGTTACATGCACCGCTGCGGGACCAAAGTGCAAACCGGTTCACTTAGAAAAAAATAACCGACAGGTTGAGATATGCGACCTTAGCGAGTTGACCAGGAAGGATATTAAACTGGCAGTTCCTTTTGAAAAATGTATGAAAACGGCGGACGGCAAGTGCGACGGCACGACGACTTATATAGAAGGAAGGGAATGGCAGATGGCGGATGAGTCAAGGAGCCATGGTCCGGGGCTGGAACCGCTTAATCATTTGACGGCATATATGGTGTGCATGAAGGGACCCGGCATCATATATTTTACCAGTGCCGGGCAGGGGCTGAAAAGCTATTATAACAGACTGGATGCGCAGTACACAGAGGCAAAAGCAAATGTGCCGCAGGATTTTGAAAGCGAGTTACGGGAGAAAGGATTCCCGGAGGGTTATATCAAATATCTGATGATCCTGCATGAAGAATATCCGAAGTGGCAGTTTGAACCTGTTTTTACAAATGTGGATTATCAGGAATTTCTTCAATACCAGATTGACGGTGGATTTAAATGTGCTCATATTAATTGTTCCGAATATTGTACAAATAGATTATTTGAAGCAGAGAAATCTGGCAAGTACTTTTATGCGACGGAGGAGGCAATACGTTATTTTTCCCATCCATATAGTATGTTGCAAATTGATAATAACGGCTATGTAAATGCATTGCAATTTTTGAAGGGAGAACAGAAGCTGCCTAAGGAGTATTCTGAAAAAGTGGTAAAGCAAATATTGAAAAATGCAGATGAAAAAATTATTTCTGCAATATTGAATTCAGATTCATGTATAAATCCTGTTCTTATGGCAGGAATTTATAGAGGAGAGGGCGGACCAGCAGGGGAAGAGTATGGCGGCAAGATTGTATATAATTTATTTAATATAGGCGCAAATGGGGGAAGAGACGATTCGCTTGCGTATGCATTAGAAAATCAGTGGTATACACCTGAAGATTGTATTGCAGGGAGCAGAGAAGTTTTTGAAAAATATTTGGAGAGGGGACAAGGTACTCTATATGCGTTGGATTGGGATTATCAGTCGTATAATAAGGAAGGAAAATGGTTAAAGCAATATGCAACAGCAGTAAATGATGCAAAAGTCAAAGCATCTGTACTTACATCTGCCAAGGATGCGGAACAAGGGCTGGATTTAAACCAAGAGTTGATTTTCAGTATTCCGGTTTACGATAATGTTCCATCTTATGTGGAGGGAGAATATGAAGCATTCCCAGAACCTAAATAGAGATGGATTATAGAAAGTATTGACAAGTGTATTCAGAAGGAAGGGGAAGCAAATGAGAGCTAGAAGTAAATTTGTCTGGATGCTAATAGTTATAATATTACTTCTATTTGTAATGAGTTGTGGAAGTTCGCCGGAATATTATGCCCAAAGTCAACAAGCAGAAAAGGAAGAACCTGCGCGTATCAGAGTAAAAAAAGTGAAAGAGGAGGAACATATGCCTCAAATTGTTGACATAATTATTGAGAATGACAAATGTACAGCATTGTGCGAGGATGGAAGTGTGTGGGAATGGGAAGATATTTATGAAAAAAGAAATCTGCACAAAATATCTGGATTAAATTCTATAGTAAAAATCCGAAAGTCGGGATCTGGGATATATGCTCTTTCTATAAATGGAGATGTCTATGCATGGTGGAGCGATATAGATGAACAAGTAAAATATCTATCTGGTGTTTTGGATATGGAAGCAAAAAATGGAAGAAAGTTTGCAGTTGGTCAAGATGGACGATTCTATATGTGGGGGTGGACATCTTATCCTACACTGCAGGAGAGCGATGAATTGGGATTTCCTGCGGAGTATGCGAATTTGGTGGAAGGAGTAAAACAATTATCTGTAGGGGGAGAAAATTTTCATTATTTTGTAAGAGAAGACGGTTCCATATTTTCAATTATGCAGCAATCGCTTGGTACAGATTTATTTGACTATATTTTCCCCGTAGTGGGTGACGGAGAAGCGGTCCCTTTAAGCTGGCAGGATGCCAGGTGTACGGATATACGAACGGAACATGGTAATGAGTTTACAATTTTATATGAGATGGGAAAAGATGATAAAGTTGAAAAAATCGGTGCAGATGCACATACAGTATTTTTATACAAAATGGATGGCACGCTCTGGTATTGGAATAGTGGTCATGTAAAGTATCGTAATCAGTTGGGATTACTTGCACAGTATCCTGGTGGGGAATGTGATTACAGTGGAAATTTCATTGAGGTAGACATACAGGAAATATTAAAACCTCAGACCAAGTTGGATAAGTTTGTGATTACAGATATTTGTACCGGAAAAGAGAATGCGTTGTTTTTGACAGACGATGGACAGGTATTTGTGAGTGAGTATGTAACCAGCG
>BLLW01000144.1 GCA_011959285.1 Lachnospiraceae bacterium
GTTCAACTTTTTCTGTCCACACTTATATACTAACACCATTCCTTCATCTGTATAAATGCTGGATTCCTCCACCAGCCATTTTACATAAAGCATGGATGCGATCTGGTTTTCGGTGGATGCCTGTTTATTGATGCCGAATCCGTAGTTGCCGCCTGCGCTTGCATACTGCTTGCCGTCTACCGTAATCGGGAAAGGCATGTATTTTACATCATCCGGTGTATCGCCTGCGTCTTTGCACTGCTGTACTGCCCATGAACCGAGAACCATGGTAGCGATCTCGCCTTTGTTGATAGCGCCCTTCGAGGATTCCCAGTCGGTACTTGCCGGGTCTTCTTCTACCAGCTTACGTGCAACTGCTTCATACATGGTATAGTAAACTGCATAAGGACCTGTCATATCATCCCGCCTTGCAAAAGGATCTTTCATATGAGGCATCTTATTCTTGAAATCTGCATCGCCCGTGCAGACAATGTCAGTATAGGCATCCCATGCACCCATGGGCCATCCTGCTGCAAAGTTAGTATACAGCGGAACTGCGTCTGTGTTGTCGCTGATCTTCTGAAGAGCTTCCAGAAATTCATCCGGTGTCTTGGGAAGTTCTGTAATGCCTGCTGCATCCCATACTTTCTTGTTATAAAGAACGCCGCCTGCCGTACCACCGTTGGCGATACCGTATACTTTGCCTTCAAAGCTCTTCTCTGTACAGAAGTTGTAAATGCCATCCAGTGTGTCAAAGTCGCCAAAGCTGATAAAGTAATCCTGTAACTCTTCCTTGCTGACCGATGTAGGAATGAAGCATACATCTCCCCAGTCGCCTGTGGTAAGACGTAATCTCAAGGACTCTTCATAATCTGTAATACCCCTCTGAATCGGCGCTGGTCTTCAATGTAATGGAATCAATTGTAGGAATCTCTGTACTGGCGCTGGATGACGATGCTTCCTGCGCACCCCCGTCACTGTCCTCGCTTTTACCTCCGCATGCAACAAGCGGCAATACCATAGCAGCTGCCAGACCAAGGCTCAATAATTTTTTCCTGAGCTTCATAATTTTTATCCTCCTTTAATTTATTTTAATTATTTTTTAAGTTAATTTAATTTTAGTATTATTTTTTAATTTTGTGAAGTCTTTTTTGTAATAAAATGCACTTTCTCCATTTTACATTTACTTATATTTATTTTTTTATGCACAATGCACATAAATACTGCGATTTTGATAAATTAATTTATTTTTAAGTCAATTAATTTGTTAAGTTAATCTGCACCGTCATGCTTGGCATGACAGCTTATTGGAACAAACGCTGCTGCGCTTCGCGTACCATCGTTTGACGCAAAAAGAGCGGATGCACAGCTGAAAATCAGCATGTGTCATCCGCTCTTTTAAATCTAATTTTACCTTCTGATACTATTTTTCATGACAATGTGACCGGATATGATTTCAAGACTGCTTCCCTGTCCTGAACTGCGGAACTGTTTAATCAGTTTTTTAATCGCCACCTTCACCATAGCCTTTATATTTACTTCATAGGTAGTAATACCATGATCCGCATATCCCGGATACAGGAAATTATCAAATCCCACTACAGAAATGTCGTCCGGCACTTTTAAGCCTCTCGCCCCTAGCTTATTGACCAGCATCCCCGCAGTCAGATCACAGTTACAGACAAATGCCTTGGGAAGGCGTTTGGGCAGATCAAACTCCACCACGCCTGTCTCGTCCCGGTCCTCGATCACCCACTCCGGGTGGATGTTCTTGCCATGCTCCATCATGGACTTCATGTATCCGCAATAGCGGTCCATAATGCTGTTGGTGGCATGGATAGAACCCACGAACCCAATCTCCTCAAGCCCGCGGTCGAACAGAAGCTCCGTCATCTGATACATACCGTAAAAATTATCTGCAATCACAGCATCCTGCGCAAATTCCCTATCATAAAAATCCAGAAGGACGACAGGAATGGATGCCGTCTCCTTAATCAGCCTGATCTGTTCCTTCCCAATCTCTCCAATAATGATGATGCCCTGCACACTGCTTTGCAGGATCATCTGCGGCATCTCCCACGCCCCGGCGCCTCCGCCTGTCCTTAAGGTCTCCACAATGGTGTAGCACTGCTTTTCTGTTGCCGCCAGCGCCAGCTCCTGATAAATTTTCCAATAGTAGGTGGCATGATTTCCCAAATACTTTTCTGCTATCAAAACACCAATTTTTTGGAAATCACTGCCTTCCTCCTTGACGCTCTTTTCTTTGACCAGACTTTCATATCCCATCTGATCTGCAACCCTTTGAATCTCTTCCCGCAGCTGGTCGCTTACGCCTTTTTGTCCATTTAGGGCATTGTGCACCGTCACCGCGCTGACCCCCACCGCCTGCGCAATATCCGCCAATCTCACCTTTCTCATTTTATTCAGCCCCTTCTCTCTTTCCTCCACGGCAGATAAAATGATACAGCCAACTCTTCATGTCTCCCCTTTCAGAAGGAACCAAAAAACCGCATTTCATCAGTTCTTCTCCACGGTAAACCTCATCTGTACCTTCCAGTTTATAATCCGCCTCTTCCTTAAGACCACGCAGATAAATCCTTCTACTGGACATATTGGGCTGCGCCAGAACCTGCACGAAAGTTACCAACGCCTCTTTGCCGTCCTTTGACGCCACCTCCCAGCAATCGTAAGGCTTCTCCATAGACCAGGACGCAATCCTGTAATAGTCTCCCTCCTGTACCAGCGCATGATACTTATGGTACAGTGCCACCTGTCCCGGTATCTGCTCCCGCTCTTCCTGTGCGATCTTGGTAACATCAAGCTCATATCCGAAGGTACCGGCAAGCGCTACATGCCCCCTCGTCTCAAAGGGCGTGTTTCTCCCCACCACATGATTGGGACAGTCTCCCACATGTGCCCCCATGGTGGCAAGGGGATAAATAAGTGCCGTCCCTTCCTGAATACGCAGCCGCTCCAGTGCATCCACATCATCCGAGCACCAGATCTGGGGACTGTAATACAACATGCCTGGGTCAAATCTCGCACCGCCGCCAGAGCAATTCTCCAAAAGTAAATCAGGAAATTCCTGCACCAGCCTCTCCTGCATCTCATAGACGCCCAACATATACCGATGGAGAAGTTCCCCCTGGGATTCCTTGTCAAGATAGCTGCTTCCAATATCGCAAAGCTGCCTGTTCATGTCCCATTTTACATAGGCAATCGGCGCGCTGTGCAAAATGTCTGCCACACACTTATAAGCATAGTCCACCACTTCCGGTCTTGACAAATCCAGAACATACTGCGCCCTGCACTGGGTTGGCTCTCTTCCGGGAATCCGGATTGCCCAGTCAGGGTGTTTTTTGTAAAGTTCCGAGTCCGGCGAAATCATCTCCGGCTCGAACCAGATGCCAAAATCCATTCCTATTTCATTAACCTTCTTTACCAGATCTGCAAGTCCCGAGGTAATCTTTTCTTCATTGACAAACCAGTCCCCCAAAGAATTGTCGTCAAAGTTGCGCTTTCCGAACCACCCATCATCCATCACAAGCATCTCGATGCCTGCCTTCTTCGCCTCTCTGGCAATATCCAAAAGTTTTTCCGAGTTGAAATCAAAATAAGTGGCTTCCCAATTGTTGATCAGTACCGGACGTTTTCCGTATTTATACGGGCTCCTTATCAAATGTTCCCTGTAAAAATCATGGAAACTGTGGGTCATTTTTCCAAGCCCTTCCGACGAATAGATAAGCACTGCCTCCGGCGCCTGAAAAACTTCTCCCGGTCTTAAATTCCAGCAAAAATCGTCTGAATGGATTCCCATGACCATCCTCACATTGCCAAACTGTGCCATCTCCGCCTGTGCCAGGAAATTGCCGGAATATACGAAATTCATGGCATATACCTCGCCCTGCTCCTGTGTGGTATCCGGCGTCACCAATGCAAGAAAAGGATGCTCCTGATGGCTGGATTCTCCCCTTTTAGAGGATACCAGCTGTTTTCCATACCGTATCCTGCTCCTTTGCATATGCCGCTCCCTCGCCCAGCTTCCTGTAAGCGTCAGCATCTCAAAATCCTGATTATCCATATCCAGACAGGCACTGTAAACTTTCTCTAGCTTCAAGTGCTGCTCTCCCACATTTTCAATCCGCACATTTCTCGTAATCACGTCACATTTTTCAAACACAGAATACGACAGCACCGTCCGCAGGTTTAAAACCGCATCCTTACACACGATTTCCAACGTCTTAACCTGCTCCGGTTCACCAAAGGATGCCGGAAGCCCAGGCAGTGCCGGTTTTCCCTCTATAATCCGATAAGATTCAATGGTAAACTCACATCCTCTGCTTCCCGATTCTCCCCTTACGTCCAGACAGCTTTCCCTGTAGTCTCCGATTCCGCCTGTGGGATATTCCATGGGAAACCGATCCAAAAAAGAGGATTTTTCCCGTTTATTGACAGAAGGCGTGTAGGGAGCTTCGTTCATGCGAAGCAGATAATTGCTTCCTTCTCCTTTCAGTCTTTTGCCGTAGTAGATGTGCCCTACATATCCTTCCGGTGATAAACCGATCAGATAGGTCGTCTGGGCGGTGTTTAGCTGGAAGATTTTTTTATCCTCCAAGTAAGTGATTGCCATGGTATCTTCCTCCGTGAATTAATTTGTTTTTGGTCTTTTAATTAATTTTAATCTTGTTTAATCTTATTCTATTTTACTTTTAAGTGATTGTCAACTTGAATCGTGAGAGATGATGCGAATTGTATAGAATATGAAGGGAATTTAATCTGGAAAGGGAATGGCAGACGTCCGCCTTGGATTTGGAAAGGGGCAGCTCTCCCCCCAGAATGGCTTTTGCACATTCACACATCCTTTACACCCCACTTGCTCCCGATAAAAGCATTCACTGCACAAAATGCCACACCTTGATTCAATCATACCCTTTCCTCCTTTTTGTCTCATTATTTTACTATTATAACACCCCTAACACGACACCTGTATGTCGCGTTTTGCGCAGCTGTAAAAAATAGGCTTCGCCTATTCAACC
>BLLW01000145.1 GCA_011959285.1 Lachnospiraceae bacterium
AGGTGCTAAAAGCCCATTCAGGTGCTGTACCAAGGTGGACTTGCCGGAGCCGGTATGACCAATCAGACCAATGAACTGCCCGTCAGGTATGGTAAGGCAGACATCCTTAAGCGCCGCGTACTCCATGGCTGTCCCCGCTTCATATATATAATTTACATGATCCAAAATGATTGACATCTTATCCTCATTTCCGCCTGCTATTTATCAGACGTATCCTTCCTCTTACCTTACGATTTCCTGCCCTATGGATATCTTTTGCCAAGCCCCAGCGCTGCCACCAGTTCCTCGCAGGTCAGAATCCCTTCCGGTATGGCAACGCCGCTCTTTCGCAATTCATGTGCGAGGAGCGTGACCTGGGGCACATCCAGCCGCAGGGATTTTAATTTGTCCACCTGGCTGAAGATTTCCCTTGGCGTCCCCTCCATGGCAACCTTTCCTTTATCCATAACAAATACCTTATTAGCATGAATGATTTCTTCCATATAGTGGGTAATCAGAATCACTGTGATTTCTTCCACATCGTTTAACGCCCTTGCCGCGCGGATGACCTCTTTCCTCCCGTTGGGATCAAGCATTGCCGTAGGCTCATCCAGCACGATGCATTTGGGATGCATGGCGATCACGCCTGCAATGGAGACCCTCTGCTTCTGTCCGCCGGAGAGTTTGTTGGGAGAATGCTTGCGGAACTCATACATGCCCACTGCCTTAAGACTTTCCTTCACTCTCTCCCAGATTTCTTCCGTAGGCACGCCTAAGTTTTCCGGTCCGAATCCCACATCTTCCTCCACTACCTGACCGATGATCTGGTTATCCGGGTTCTGGAAGACCATCCCTGCCTTCTGACGCACTTCCCACAGATTGGCGTCATCAGAGGTGTCCTTTCCGTCTACCCACACCGTTCCTTCCGTAGGGTAAAGGATTGCATTGATATGCTTGGCAAGAGTAGATTTCCCGGAACCGTTGTGCCCCAGAATTGCAATAAAGTCTCCCTGGTTCACATCCAGATTCACCCCATCCACCGCGCGGGTGATTCCCTCCACATTGCCTTCTTCATCTCTTCTTATATATTCAAATACCAAATCCTTGGTTTCTATGATTCCCATGTCATTTTCCTTTTTGTTTCTGCGGATGCCTAATGCAATATTTGATTCGTCCTATATTGTACAGGATATTCTTTTCATTTGCAATAGATTGTCTTTTATCGTATGATAAATAATGGAGGTGGATTTTCATTATGAATAAATGGCTGAAACCGGCTTTATTTCTTATTTTTATCGTTTTTGTCTGTTCGGTGCTGAGCAGAGTGCTTACCAGCGGGGAAACGCTTTCTGAGTATGCTGCGCATAATCCAGAAACTGCCTATGCCGCACCGGAGGTGTCCGCTGCGCCTTCTGCTTCTCCAACGGCTTTATCAACCGCTCCACCTGAGGCATCCCCATCGCCGACACCTTCCGCCTCGCCTGCTCCCACTTTTTCGCCTTTAGCGGAGGAATCGAAGGACAGTGTTCACTATGAGGATGGATTTTTTTATCAGCCTCTGACGGCGGCTGTGACGGCACGGATCACGGGACTTTCTTATCCGGTCACAGAATCGATAGCACCTGCACTGTCGCTCCAGGCAGTCAATGTCGTACCAGATGATGCTGTTCTTGCCATCTCTTATGATGATCTGCGTTATTTAAATGTCCTTTATTATGATTTCGATGGGAATGTACAGGCGGGGGAGTTGATCTGCCATAAAGGAATCGCACAGGATCTGGTAGAAATTTTTTATGAACTGTATCTGAACGAATATCAGATTGAGAAGATAAGGCTGGTTGATGAATACGGCGGCGATGATACGGCTTCCATGCTGGATAATAACACTTCCTGCTTTAATTACCGGGTGGTGGACGGCACAGACTCTCTTTCCAAGCATGCCCTTGGCTGTGCCATTGACATCAATCCGTTTTATAACCCTTATGTGGTCTTTAACAAAGATGGGAACGGTGAAACCTATATCTCACCAGAAGGCAGTGAGATCTATGCCGACCGCTCAAAAGATTTTCCTTATAAAATTGATGAATCCGATCTTTGCTATCAGTTATTTAAGGCGCACGGATTTACTTGGGGCGGAAACTGGAATTCCAGCAAGGACTACCAGCATTTCCAGAAGGTGGTAAATTAAATACTTTTTTCTTCAAGTGCTGATTCTTCAGCACTTGTTTCTTTTACCATAAGGGCATCTGGCGAAGACTGGCATCCGTTGTCTTCTTCTGCTTTGGGTGCTTCTGCCCCGTCACAGAACCTGTCGCAAAATTCCTTTTCCAGAATCAATCTGCTTATTCTGCGGTATACATCCTGCTTTTGATAACGAATCATCACAATACATGCTGCCGCACAAGCCAGTAACATGATAATAAGTACAAATATACGTACATCATTGCTCCCAGCACCGCTGACTACAATGCCCCCTGCCAGCACCAACGCAAGCACCGACAGTACAATTCCATAAATCACGGCATTTTGTTCCTTCACTCTAGCGTAAAAGAAAAGATATTGGTCTCTGCAGGTAATCTTTTCATTCAACTGGATACGAATCTTCTCTACGAGCATTTCCTCCCCATTGTTGAAATCCAAGGCGCTTTCTTCCCGCCACTTGATTTTCCATCCTGCCGCTTCATTATTTTTGCTGCCGCCGCTTTTCAACTCTGCATATCTGTCCGATATGCGGGGACGCAATTTCCCAATAAGGGAAGCTATCCCATTGATTAACGCCGTAAACAGCTCAATGACTGCCACAAACAAATTGACAAAAGACTTTAAAAAGCTTTTAACCGCCTGATATACTCCATCCATATATGTATTTCCTCTCCGTTTATGTAAATCTTTCAGTCTTCCTTGTACTGGAATTTTCTTTTCTTTCAACTATGTTTATTATACTATTCATTCTCTAATTTGCAAACCACATAGCTTTATTCACAAAATATATTTGTAAGCATACACTGAAAGAAGCACTTACAAATATATAAGTGCTTCTTTCAAATCAAATTTGTCCCCGTTGGACTATCAATAGAAAAATAGTGTCCCACTGAACTATCATAATTTTCACAGATTCCTTCATCTGTATATTTAGGATACCACAAACTTCACAAAAAATGAGCACTAATTTTCACGCCCACCTTATACCAACGGTTCAATCTTGCCACAAGATATGCTGTATTCTATTAAAAATGGTTCAGAAATCCCCGCATTTCCATGCGGGGATTAAATCTTTATCTCTTATACTAACTCAAGCACCACTTCCATAGCGCCGTCGCCCTTACGCTGACCAATCTTGATGATTCTTGTGTAACCACCGTTGCGGCTTGCGTATTTAGGACCATACTCGTCGAACAGCTTAGCAACTAAGTCTGCTTCCTTCGTGCCTCTCTTCTTTCCTGCATTGGTTGTAGGAACTTCAGTCACAGGGTATAAAACCTTGAGCATCTGATGTCTTGCGTGCAGTCTGGAAGGAAGGTCTTTCTTGATTTCCTTGTCCACTGTCTCGAACTTGGTAACTTTCTTTCCGTCAACCACTTCTTTTACTCTCTTTCCGTCTTTGTCCTTTACAGGAACCTTCGCGGAAACGGTAACTGTCTCGTAATTGTCTTTTTCCTTAGCAGCAAGTGCGATAAGACCGTCAACAATCTTCTGTACTTCCTTTGCTCTTGCCTGTGTGGTAACGATTTTGCCATTATAGATGAGCGCTGTTACCTGATTTCTAAGTAATGCTTTTCTCTGGTCTGATCTTTTGCCCAGTTTTCTGTATTTTGCCATTTTTCGGCTCCTTTCTCAGTGGGTCTTCACCCTTCATGGTACATCCGGCAACGCTCTTTGGACTTACTTACCAAATGCATTTTTCTTCCATTTATGAGAACGCACAGCGAACTCTTCGGATTTACCGCTTTGCGCATCACACAACCTATCTATGAACAGGATTATACTTCATCGCTTGGATTAAGCTGTAATCCTAATTCCTTCAACTTTGCAAGAACCTCTTCCAATGACTTGCGTCCTAAGTTGCGGACCTTCATCATATCTTCTGAGGTCTTGTTTGTCAATTCTTCCACCGTATTGATACCGGCTCTCTTTAAACAATTGTAGGAACGAACAGACAATTCCAGCTCGTCAATGCTCATTTCCAATACTTTTTCCTTTTCATCTTCTTCCTTCTCTACCATAACCTCTGCGGTTTTGGCATTTTCGGATAAATCAATAAAAAGTCCTAAATGTTCGCTGAGTACTTTTGCAGCTAAGCTGACTGCCTCGTCAGGTACCAATGTACCGTTTGTATAAACATCAAGTGTCAGTTTATCAAAATCTGTAATCTGTCCAACACGTGTATTTTCAACGGTTACATTCACTCTCTCAACAGGTGTATAGATGGAATCGATTGCTATCACACCAATGGGAAGATCATCGCTCTTATTCTTATCCGCACTCACATAGCCTCTTCCTCTGGTAATCGTAAGTTCCATGTACAGCTTGGTACTCTTACCGCTTAAGGTTGCGATTGTAAGTTCAGGATTCAATATTTCAATATCCTGATCACACTGAATGTCTGAAGCCTTAACGACTCCCTCTCCTTCGTATTCGATGTATGCGGTTTTCGGTTCGTTTGTATCGCTGTTATTTCTGATTGCAAGGCTCTTGATGTTCATGATAATTTCAGTCACATCCTCCTTGACACCCTCAATGGAACTGAACTCATGAAGCACGCCTTCAATCTTGACCTGGCTTACAGCAGCGCCAGGAAGTGAAGAGAGCATAATTCTTCTAAGTGAATTTCCAAGTGTGATACCGTAACCTCTTTCCAGAGGTTCTACGACAAATCTGCCATACTTTTCATCCTCAGAGATTTCTGCTACCTCAATATTTGGTCTTTCGAAATCAAACATTGCAAATACCCTCCTTTACGAACAATATAGATACACTTAGACAGCGCATAACGCTGCCTAAAGCATCTTTT
>BLLW01000146.1 GCA_011959285.1 Lachnospiraceae bacterium
TTCAAGTTTTCTACCTATGCAACATGGTGGATCCGTCAGGCGATTACCAGGGCAATTGCCGATCAGGCAAGAACCATACGCATCCCGGTGCATATGGTAGAGACAATCAATAAACTGATTCGTGTCAGCAGACAGCTTTTGCAGGAACTGGGGCGTGAACCTACCCCGGAAGAGATTGCAGAGGAAATGAGTCTGCCTGTTGAGCGTGTGCGTGAAATTTTGAAGATTTCTCAGGAACCGGTTTCTTTAGAGACACCGATTGGAGAGGAAGAAGATTCTCATCTGGGAGATTTCATACAGGATGACAATGTGCCTGTTCCAGCGGACGCAGCGGCATTTACTTTGTTAAAGGAACAGTTGGTGGAGGTTTTAGGAACTCTTACAGAGAGAGAACAGAAGGTGCTGCGTTTAAGATTCGGGCTTGACGATGGGAGAGCGAGGACGTTAGAGGAAGTGGGTAAAGAATTTAACGTAACCAGAGAGCGTATCAGGCAGATTGAGGCAAAGGCGCTCCGCAAGCTGCGCCATCCCAGCAGAAGCAGGAAACTAAAGGATTATCTTGACTGATGGCGGGAAATGTGATTTTGTCTGCAAGGATGCAGGCGGTGGCAGATATGGTGACAGCAGGAAACCGGGTTTGTGATGTAGGATGCGATCATGGATATGTTTCTATCTATCTGGTGCAGAAAAAGATTTCGCCCAGTGTACTTGCCATGGATGTCAATGAAGGACCGCTTTTACGCGCACGAGAGCATGTGGCAGATGCCGGGCTTTTTAAATACATAACGCTGCGTCTGTCGGATGGGCTTACGGCGTATGGGCAGGAAGAGGCAGATACCTTGATTTGTGCGGGAATGGGAGGAAGGTTGATGCAGAGGATTCTTGCACAGTATCCTTCAAAGACGAAGGCGTTTAAGGAATTGATTCTCCAGCCTCAGTCAGAGCTTTTCCTTTTTCGCAGGTTTTTGAGAAATGTAGGATATTCTATCGTCTGGGAAGATATGATATTGGAAGATGAGCAATTTTATCCGGTCATAAAAGCGGTTCTGTCTAAAGGAGAAAGGGATTCCGGCGACTGGGAAATAGAGGACCGCTTTGGTCCGGTGCTGATTCAAAGAAAGCATCCTATTCTTGCCGCGTTCCTGAAAAGAGAATGGGCGAATTACCTTAAGGTAAGAGACAGGCTTCAGCAGGCGGGAGGAGCAGAACGCACTATAATCCGCTTGCGGGAGCTTGAAGAAGAGATGGGGTACATAAAAAAGGCAGCAAGGCTGATTGGTGCAGATGACGGCATGGAGGGATAAGAATGGTAAGAATCAAAATTGGCGGTATGCTGAAGGAATATCCTAAGGGAATCACTTTTGAGGAAATAGCCAGGGAATATCAGTGCGAGTACAAGGATATGATTGCGCTGGTGCTTGAAAATGGAAAGATAAGGGAATTATGTAAGAGGGCAGAGAAAGACTGTGAATTGGTTTTTTTAACGATTAGAACGAATATCGGGCATAAAACCTATGTACGAACAGGGCTGATGGTGCTGATTAAAGCGGTTTATGATGTTTTAGGGGCGGAAGCAGTAAGCCGGGTAAAGGTGGAATTTGCCATTGGACAGGGGTATTACTGCAGTGTTAAGATGGGAGAGAAACTTACCGGTGAACATGTAAGACAGATCAATAAGCGGATGCGCGAAATCGTGGACAGTGATGTGCCTATTACCAAGAAATCTTACCCTATAGCAGAGGCTATGGAGATTTTCCATCAGTATAAAATGGTTGACAAAGAAAAATTGTTCAGATACCGGAGAAGTTCCTTTGTGAATATATACTGCCTAGATGGATTTTATGATTATTATTACGGCTATATGCTTCCAAGCGCCGGCTATTTGAAGTATTTTGACCTGATGTTGTATGAAAACGGGATTCTGCTTCTGATTCCAAGCACTGATAATCCCACTAAAATTGATTATTTTGAACCTAGGGAAAAATTCTTTAAGACGCTTACCACGGCTTCTGAGTGGTGCGAGAGAATGGGGATTGACTCGGTAGGGGATTTAAATAATGCAGTGCGGGATGGTCAGATCAGCGATATGATTTTAGTACAAGAGGCGCTGCAGGAGAGAAGGATTGGAGAGATTGCCAAGGAAATCGTGGACAGAGGGAATATCAAGTTTGTCCTGATTGCAGGTCCTTCCTCATCGGGGAAGACTACTTTTTCCCATCGTTTATCAATTCAGCTTAGAAGTTACGGAATGATTCCCCATCCTATTGCGATAGATGACTATTTTGTCAACAGGGAAGATACGCCGAAGGATGAAAATGGAGATTACAATTTTGAATGCCTAGAGGCGATTGATATCAAGCAATTCAATGAAGACATGAACAGGCTGCTTAATGGGGAGCGTGTGGAACTTCCGCAATTTAATTTTAAACTGGGAAAGCGGGAATATCATGGTAACTATAAGCAGTTAGGACCGGAGGATGTGCTTGTCATTGAGGGGATTCATGGATTGAACCCAGCGACCACCCGCTTTATGCCGGATGAAAACAAGTATAAGATTTATATCAGCGCGCTTACCAGCCTGAATGTGGATGAGCATAACCGGATTCCTACCACGGACGGCAGGCTGCTGCGCAGGATTGTGCGGGATGCCCGCACCAGAGGCACCTGTGCCAGAAGAACCATTGAAATGTGGTCTTCCGTCAGAAGAGGAGAGGAACAGTATATTTTTCCTTTCCAGGAGAGCGCGGACGAAATGTTCAATTCGGCTCTAATCTATGAACTTGCAGTGCTCAAGCAGTATGCGGAGCCTTTGCTTTTCGGTATCCAGAAGGGGGAACCGGAATATTATGAGGCAAAGCGTTTGCTGAAATTCTTAGAGTATTTTCTGGGAGTGGACAGTCAGAATGTGCCAGCCAATTCCATATGCAGGGAATTTATTGGAGGCAGTTATTTTAAAGTGTAGAGAAATCAAGTAGGACAAATGATCGCGGCTGTTTTTAACAGGTGAGGAAAGTCCGGGCTTCACAGGGCAGGATGCCGGATAACGTCCGGTGGAGGCGACTCCAAGGCCAGTGCAACAGAAATAAACCGCCCAGATGCACAGCGAGGGTTTGCCGTAGCTGTGGGTTTGTGGTAAGGGTGGAAAGGCAGTGTAAGAGACTACCGCCTGTACGGTAACGGACAGGGCACATGTAAACCCCATCCGAAGCAAGACCAAACAGAAAGCGCTTGAGCTTGCCCGGCGAGCTTTCAGGTAGGTCGCTTGAGGCTGTCGGCGACGGCAGTCCTAGATAGATGATCATTCGACGACATAACCCGGCTTATCGTCCTGCTTGATTTTTCATAAATAACTTGATTTGGATATAGGTTGTGGCTGCATCATACGCAAAAGGACAGCCGATTGCGTATGATGCTGTTCAATGTTATTCATATTTTTGGGGGAAATGATTGGGGATGTGGCTATTTTGAGGGGATTTAGGAAAGAGGAATTGGTATGGGACGGAAGGATAGGGTTTTGGGGGCTGGCGCTTGGGGGGTTGGGGCTGGCGATTAGTTTGGGGGTAGGGTGTGAATGGGAGAGAGGGAGTTTGTGCTTGGCGGCAGATGCAGGGGAGATGCCGCATTTGATTCAGACGACGAGTCTGGAGGAGGATTATAGGGCGGCAGCAAAGCTGGGGCTTTTACTTACCCGGAGGGCTTCTGGGGTAGAGGTGCAGGAGGTGTTTGAAAATGTGCTGTGCAGCTGCGTCCGGATTCAGGTAGAAGGGCACTATGGAAGTGGCAGTATTTATAAGATGCTGGAAGATGAAATCATTGTTGTGACCAACAGGCATGTTCTGCAATATTGGAATGAGGATAGTTATGTGACTTTTTTTAATGGAAGAACTTCTGGCGGAGAGGTGCTTGGCACCTCTGATAAAGCAGACTTGGGATTTATTCGCATTCCCATAGACGGATTCACTTACGAAGAACTTCTTGCTTTCCGAAATATCCGTATACCAAACGAGTTGAAAGAGGAAGATGAGATGCAACATTTCCCTGCGGAAGGCAGCAAAATATTTATGGTAAACATAGCTTCAAAGTGGAACGAACCCATAATGACGGAAGGAGAGATTCTTGCGAACTTAATGTATCTGGAAGACTTCGGTATGGAAATGCTCTATGCCAAAGGAGAAGCCATACCCGGCATGTCAGGAGGAGGTGTTTTTGATCGTAGTGGAAATTATCTCGGCATGCTCACCGGAGCTACTCTCCAAAACGAGCTTGCCGCCGTTCCAGCGAAGATAATCTATGAAGAGTTTCACAAATTCAATTTAACATAGCCTTCCGCCCTGTCCACGGATTAAAAAAGATATACAAAAAAACCACCCCACATGACGGTATGAGCTGGTTTTCTCTATCTTCTATAATAATACCCAAAATTAAGCCATCTTATTTACAGCCTGAGCTAAACGAGATACTTTTCTGGAAGCTGTGTTCTTATGATAAACACCCTTAGTAGCCGCCTTATCGATGGTAGCTGTAGCGGCAACTAAAGCCTTAGCAGCAGCATCCTTATCATTTGCTTCGATAGCAGCGCTTACCTTCTTGACAGCAGTCTTCACGCCAGACTTAATCGCTTTATTTCTTTCAGCCTTGGTTCTGTTTACTAAAATTCTCTTCTTTGCAGATTTAATGTTAGCCACGATGTACACCTCCTATTATAATCACCAATGTTCAGGTGTTTCATTAAAGCCGGAGACACGGACGATTTAATGTAAACACACGCATATTATTTTATCCGTAAAAAGCCCATCTGTCAATACATAATTGCAGTATTTTTGGAAAATACTGTTTTCGAGGTTGCAATTCACACCCATACCAATCAGCGGAGTGATTGGCGTGGGTGT
>BLLW01000147.1 GCA_011959285.1 Lachnospiraceae bacterium
CATAGCCGTAGCTTTCCGTTGCATCTCCCTCCTTGACCGACAGCAGACGTCCCACGCTGTCGTAGGCGTATTCCGCACTTCTTGCAAAGGCTGTAGAGCTGCCTTCCCTTAAGGATGCCGTGATGCGTCCCATGGCGTCGTAAGACAGCGTCTCCTGCATAAAGGTCCCGTCTTCCATCTGGTACTTCGCGCTTACAGGCAGTCCGCAGGCATTGTAGCCGTATGCGGCAGTGCTGCCGGGCTGGGTCAGGGAAAGAAGCTGCCCTGCCGGGTCATATGCATACCGGGCGGTCTCTTCTTCTCCTTCTGTCACCGTGGTGAGGCGGCGGTTCCTGTCATAGCCATAGTTTACCGTGCTGCCATCGGGATAGGTGATGCTGATAAGGCTTCCTGTGGCATCATAACCGTAAGAAGCGCTCCTGCCCTCCGGATCTGTCACCTTTACCGGTCTTCCCAGCTGGTCATGCTCCACCGTGGCGGCGCCGTTCCAGTCGGTAAGTTCCACCAGCTCGCCCCGCTTGTTATAGCGGAAAAAAGCTTCCTTCCCATCGCTGTAGCCCATATATACAGGTCTGTTATTTAAGTCATAGCGGACGGTGGTCACTCCCGCTTCCTCATCCGTAATGGTAATGATGTTGCCGTTGCCGTCATAGGCGTATGCCTTTTCGTCCAGAAGCGGGTTGATCTCCCTGATTCTCCTGCCCTTTAAGTCATACTGGTAAACGGTCACTGCCTTCTGCTCCCCTGAATCGGACAGATACTCCTTGATCTGGTTATTCATAGCATCATACTCGAAGTTTGTAACATTGCCGAGGGCATCCGTAATCTGCGTCAGGTTGCCGCAGGCATCATAAGCATAGCTGGTAACGCCGCCCTCCGGGTTTATAACGGATGCAATCCGCCCTGTAGGCGTATAGGCAAAAGTAAGCTTATCTCCCATGGCGTTGGTGACGGAAACTGCCCGTCCCAGGGTATCGTATTCATAAGCAGTCACATTGCCTGCAGGATCTGTTTCTGTCAGCATCTGTCCGGCGCCATCGTAAGTGTAAACTGTCTCGCCGCCCTCCGGGTCTTTGATACTGATCAGGTTCCCGGCAGGAGAATAGCCGTATTCTGTCACATTTCCGTTTGCATCGGTCTGGCTTAAGATTCTGCCTAAAGCATCGTAGGTAAAACGCATGCTGTTCCCCAAAGCGTCAGACATTTGAATCATCCTGCCTGCAGCATCGTACTGATAGCTTGTTTCCGCCCCTTCCGGGTCTGTCACCTTGGCTATCTTTCCTGTACTGGTGTAGCTGTAGGTCAGTCTGTCGTCCTCCTCATCGATCACATGAATTAATTGATTAAGCGCATTGTAGGTATAGACCCATCTGCTGCCGTTTGCATCGGTATAAGAGATTCGGTTCCCGGCTGCGTCATAAGTGTATGTGCACTGGTTTCCTTCCTCATCTGTGGCAGAAATCAGGCGGTTCAGACTGTCGTAGGTATAGACTGCCTCTCCTCCTAACGGGTTCACCCGTCTGGTCAGATTGCCGTTGCCGTCATAGGAGAATGATGTCGTTCCGCCGTTGGCATCTGTGACGGAAAGGAGCTGTCCCTTGTCGTCATAAATATAATTTGTCTCCTGTGCCAGTGGATCTGTGATCTTAATCAGCTTGCCATTGGCATTGTAAGCATATTCTGTTACGTTGCCCTCCGCATCAGTGACTTTGGTGCAGTTGCCGTTCTTGTCGTAGGCGTAAGTGGTCTTTCCGCCGCCCGGCGCTGTTTTCCCGGCTAAGCGTCCCATTTCATCATAGCAATAGGTTGTCTGATTTCCCTCTTCGTCTGTAGATACTGTGAGGTGATCGTCCCCGTCATACTGTGCCGTCTTCGCATGATTTTCTGCATCCAGCACAGAAATGATTCTGCCAAGCTTATCATACGTAAAGGAGGTTGTTCCAGCCTCATTCTGAATTGTAAGCAGTCTGTTTTCTTTATCGTACGTATAGGTTGTGACTGCGCCCTCTTCATCCGTTCTGGTCAGAAGATTGCCCACCTGGTCGTAAGTGTAGCTTACGCTCTGCTTCATCGCATCCGTCACACTTATGATACGCCCTGCCGGGTCATATTCG
Source organism: Lachnospiraceae bacterium (assembly GCA_011959285.1). GTDB lineage: Bacteria > Bacillota > Clostridia > Lachnospirales > Lachnospiraceae > Suilimivivens. The sequence goes on from BLLW01000147.1 coordinate 2,115, forward strand.
TACGCCGTCTGGCGCTCCATGGGATCCGTAACGGTCTTCACCTGTCCCATGGTGTCATAGGTGTATCGCACGGAGCCGTCCTGTGCATCCCTTATTTCCGTCAGCTGGTTTGCCGCATCAAAGAAATAGCGGGTGATATTTCCATTCTGGTCCGTCTGTGATACCCTGTTTCCCATAGCGTCATAATCATAGTGGACGCTGTATCCCAAGGGGTCAGTCACAGTGATTAGATTTCCTTTCTGATCGTAGGCAAACCGGTATTCTTTTCCCATAAAGTCGGTGGCAAGTAAAATCTGTCCCATCTCATTATATTCGAGACGCTGTTCATTCCCCATCTTATCTGTCACGCCGGTGCGGCATCCATTGCCGTCGTATGTAAACAAAAGGGTTCCTTCCTCATCCACAATACCGGTCAGGTCGCCTGCTGCAGAATATTGATAAGAAGTGGTTCTGCCTGCCGGGGTTGTGTAGGAGGTCATCCTTCCAAGATGGTCATGGGTATACTCATAGCTGTTGCCCTCCGGATCCTGCGCCCGTTGTAAATGGTTCTCATCATCATAAACGTAGCTCCACACATTGCCTTCTTTATCCGTATAAGATATCAAGTTGTCGTTTTCATCATAAACATAGGAGCATACATTTCCCCGTTCATCCTGGGCAGAAGTCAGATTGTTTCTCTCATCATAGCCATAGATGCTCTCTGTTCCGTCACGGTTTACCACCTTTATGGGATAATTGCTGCTGTTGTAGGAAAGCTCTTCCCTTGTCCCGTCAGGATAAATCACGCAGTTCATCCGCCCGCATTCGTCATAAAGCATCTGCGTTGTACGGTTCAGGGCATCCACCTGTACGGTCAGCTGTCCCTTTTCATTGTAATTTTTCTCGATGCCGCTTTCCCCGTATTCTACCCTGGTAACCTGCAGATTCGCATTGTAATGATATTTCGTCTCATTTCCCAATTCATCCGTAAAGACGGTTACTCCCTCTTCCGTGTTGTAAGAAGCAGTGCTCTCTCCCCTTCCGGCAACGCTCTGGGAAATGACTCTGCCGTATGGGTCATACTGATTCGTCAAATAAAGCTCCCCGGAGAAATCCTTAACCTCCAGCAGTCTGTCCCTGTCATCATAGGCAAACTGCATCCTGTTTCCAGCCGGATCAGACAGCGCTGCCAGATGATTTGCCTCATAAGTGAAGGCAGCTTTGTTGCCCAGTGCATCTGACACACCTGCGATATGTCCATTCTGATAAGTAAGCATAAACATCCTGCCGTGTCTGCCCTCTATGCAGACATTCTGTCCTTCTTCATCCGCAGTGAACAAAAAGGCTGCCGATCCACCGTCCATAATGCTGCAAAGGCGCAGGTTCGCATCAAACACATATGCCACGCCGTCAGCCGCCGTAATGACATAGGATCCGTCCTCTTTCTTTGCAAAGGTATAATTCTCCTGCATTTCTTCCGCCTGCTGGCAGCCGCCATTTGCCTCGTCTATCCTGAACGGAATCACCACATCATAAGGGGTGCTGAAATAATAATATTCCTCATCCTTGTACAAAAGATAATTGAAAGAGTGGGTCCATCCTTTTCCAAGCATTGTGACCGCTTCATCCCGTTGGGAATCATACATGATGGTAAAGTGCAGGTTATCCCTTCCGTAATCCCTAAGAAGCGTGTAGCTCCACAGAAAAGCGCCTGTCACAGCGTTTACAGGATCCATTCCTGTATGCGGAATCCTTCCGTCGGGATAGGTTTTGGGCAGGACTGTTCCCGTAAGCCCGCTCCATTTGCTGATCTGGGTCCTGATGCTTTGGAGAGGACTGTAGGCGCTGGGACCGGCTGCGTTATTGGCTCTGACACAGTAAGTATGCTCTGTATTCGGCTTTAAACCATAAAATACCTGGGACATGCGGCGGACGCCTCCCGCGGTATCCCCTGCAGCAGCGCGCATCTGCATGCTCTGGGGTACACCTGCCGGTACGAGTGTATCCTTACCGTCAAACTGCACATCATAACTGAGCGCTTTATCCATCACGTCCCAGCTCACCGTCACAGTATTTAATGTGGATGTGGCGCTGACGCCTGTGGGCGCTTCTAAAAATGTGGTGATAGTCTGAATAGGACTATATGCGCTGGCGCCTCCCGCATTTCTAGCCCGCACGGAATAGGCATACTCTGTTCCGGGTTCAAGCTCTGTAATCGTTTTTGTGAAATTTGTTGTGCTATAAATACTGTTTTCTAAACGTACTTCATAACTGGATGCAGCGCTGGAATAACCCCAGTTTACCGTGACGGAATTTGTCGTAGCCACTGCGCTCACATTTGGCGGTGTGGGCGGCGGAGCTATAAGTGTTTTTACATTTAAAACCGCAGTATATGCGCTTACTCCTCCTGTATTTCTCGCCCGGACCTTACAACTATAGGTTGAAGTCTGCCGTAACCCCGTTATTGTTTTAGATGTTCCTGTTACGCTATAAGCATTGTCCCCGACTTGAACATCATAGCTGGCTGCCCCTGTCACTT
>BLLW01000148.1 GCA_011959285.1 Lachnospiraceae bacterium
ACCGTTGGTTTTCTTCCAATGGTCTTTCGTTAAATCCAAAGGTGCAGAAACTGCACCTGTTTGATTTATAAAGGAGGGTATTACCATGGGAATGACAATGACCCAGAAGATTTTGGCAGCACATGCCGGGCTTGAAAAGGTGGAAGCCGGGCAATTAATCGAGGCGAAATTGGATTTGGTGCTTGGAAATGATATTACAAGTCCAGTGGCTATTAAAGAAATGGAAAAAATGAAGGTAAACGGCGTATTTGATAAGGATAAGATTGCCCTTGTACCGGATCACTTTGTCCCCAATAAAGACATTAAGTCAGCGGAGCATTGCAAATGTGTGAGAGAGTTTGCACGCCGCAATGAAATTACGAATTATTTTGAGGTGGGAGAAATGGGAATCGAACATGCGCTTCTCCCCGAAAAGGGATTGACGGTGGCCGGGGATGTAATCATAGGAGCAGATTCCCATACCTGTACTTACGGCGCATTGGGGGCTTTCTCAACAGGCGTTGGAAGTACGGATATGGCAGCCGGCATGGCAACCGGAAAGGCGTGGTTTAAAGTGCCTGCCGCAATTAAGTTTAATCTTGTAGGTAAGTTGCAAAAGTGGGTAAGCGGCAAGGATGTGATCTTACATATCATTGGTATGATCGGCGTTGACGGCGCTTTGTACAAATCCATGGAATTTACAGGTGAGGGGATTTCGAGCCTGACTATGGATGACCGGTTCACCATCGCCAATATGGCAATTGAAGCGGGCGGAAAGAATGGAATTTTTCCGGTAGACGATCTTGCCATTGCTTATATGAAGGAGCATTCCAACAAACCTTATGTTGTCTATGAAGCCGATGAGGATGCTGTTTATGATGAAGAATACACCATTGATTTAAGCGCGCTGCGTCCTACCATTGCTTTTCCCCATCTGCCGGAAAATACAAAGACGATTGATGAAATCACAGAAGAAATCAAGATTGACCAGGTGGTGATCGGTTCCTGTACCAATGGGCGTATCGATGATATGCGTATTGCGGCGGAAGTATTAAAAGACAGACACGTTGCAAAAGGCATGCGGTGTATCGTTATTCCTGCAACTCAGGCAATCTATATGCAGGCGATGGAGGAAGGACTTTTAAAGATCTTTATTGAAGCTGGCGCTATCGTGAGCACCCCTACCTGCGGTCCCTGCCTTGGCGGTTACATGGGTATCCTTGCAGAAGGTGAAAGATGCGTTTCCACTACAAACCGCAACTTTGTAGGACGTATGGGGCATGTAGATTCTGAAATTTATCTTGCAAGCCCTGCTGTAGCGGCTGCAAGCGCCGTCACTGGCAAGATTTCCTGTCCCTGTCAGCTATAAGATTTATTCTCAAAGAAAGGAAAAAGAACATGAAAGCAGCAAAAGGAATTGTTTTTAAATATGGAGATAATGTGGATACGGATGTGATTATTCCAGCAAGATACTTAAATTCATCGGACCCGGAAGAATTAGCATCACACTGTATGGAAGACATCGATAAGGACTTCATAAAAAATGTGAAGCCGGGAGATATTATTGTTGCGGATAAAAATTTCGGCTGTGGTTCCTCCAGAGAACATGCCCCCATCGCAATTAAGGCAGCCGGCGTAAGTTGTGTGATCGCAGAGACCTTTGCAAGAATTTTTTACAGAAATGCTATCAATATCGGACTTCCTATCATTGAGTGTCCTGAAGCAGCAAAAGGAATTTCAAAGGGGGATGAAGTTGAAGTTTCCTTTGAATCCGGCATCATAAAGAATCTTACCAAGGGAACCGAATTTAAAGGGCAGGCTTTTCCGGAGTTCATGCAGAAGATTATTGCGGCGGAAGGCTTGATCAACTACATTAATCAATCATAAAATGATTGCCCGTCAGAATCTTTGACTTTATTTAGAAAATGTAGTAAAATAGCAGAGGTATTCACAGGATGGACACATTTCCCTGTTAGGATATGTCTGTATATAAAGTTGAAGATAAATGATTGAAAATGAGGAGGATCCTTACAAATGGCTAAGAATAATACGCCTGAAGTAAAAACACAACAGAAGGTTCAGACCAAATATGACCGCAAAATGGAGGCAAGAAGGCAGCAGAAACTAAAGGATGAGCGGCAGGCAAAGCTGACGAAGATGATTGCGGCAGCTGTCGGAATCGTGATTGTTGCCGCAATCGTGTTTTCTATCGTTTCGCCGATTATAAAAAAGAATCAGACGTTGAGCGGGACCTATGTTAAGGTAGGGGAACATGAACTTACGAAGCTTGAATATGATTACTATTATGAGACCACAGTCAATAACTATTTGAATAGCATGTCCTCCATCCTGCCTTATCTGGGGCTGGATACTTCCGGGGATTTCTCAAAGCAGCAGTATACGGAAACGATGACCTGGAAAGATTTGTTCGACGAGATGACGGTGGAGCAGATTAAGCAGACAAAGGCACTTGCAGACGATGCCGCGAAGTCTGGGTTTACTTATGACACAGCAGAAGAATACGAAAACTTTTTGGCTGAATTTAAGGCAGCTGCTGATTCCGCAGGAACAAATGTAAATGAGTTCTATAAAATGAATTTCGGAACCTATGCAACAGAAAAGAATGTTGAAGCATTTGTAAAAGAAGGCATGGTTGCAAATGCGTATTATGATGAACTTCTTGAAACGAATGCGCCTTTAGAAGAAGAGATTAAGGCATATTATGAAGAGCATAAAAGAGACTATGATAAAGTAGATTACAGAAGTTTTGCTTTCACATCAGAACTTTCAGCAGAGGCGACGGAGGATGAAACAAATGCGGCAATGAGCGAGCTTGAAACCAAAGCGCAGGCGATGATGGAAGCACGCCAAAATGGCGGAGATTTTGAAGAATTGTGCATCGAGAATGCCTCTGAGGATACCAAGGCATCTTATGAAGATGCTGAGACAGAGTACAGCTTAAGCGAAGGAAAATATTCTACAGGCATACCCACTGTTGTTGCGGATTGGCTCTACGAAGACGGTCGCAAGGAAGGTGATCTGACCATATTGAAAGATGAAGATAATCGCCAGTACTATGTGGTGGAATTTATGAACAGATACTATGATGAAGCTGATGATGCCAACATATCGAGTACTATGGCAAATCAAAAGGTATCTGAATATATATCGGTTCTTGTTGAATCTTATCAGGTAACCGATGTAAAAGGTGATCTTAAATACCTTACGATTGTACAGGAAGAGTCTTCGGCAGAACAGGCAGACACAACTGCTGAGATTAGTACAGACGAAAACACGGAAGGAACTACAGAAGCCGACAGTGCAGATGAGACTGCCGAGTAGAGAATTATGACAGAATGTAATCACAGGAATCCTGTTTAAGGATTCCTGTTTTTGCTTGAAACATACGTTCGCTTGTGGTAAGATGAAATTATGAAAAATGTAAAAAAAGATCTTATCCTTTTAGGGGGAATCCTTCTTACAGCATTTGTAATATGGCTGATTCCTATGTTGTTAAATAATGGCGCTCCAGCAGTAATCCGGGTCTTTCAGGATGGACACGAAATCGGAACCTACAGCGTGCTGGAAGATCAGACGATTGCGATTCCTTATGAAGAAGAAAACTACAACCTTCTTTTGATTAGCGGCGGACAGGTTTCTGTGTCTGACGCCGACTGTCCGGACGGTCTGTGTGTCAGACACAGGGCAATTGAAAGAAATGGGGAAAGTATAATTTGTCTTCCCCACAAGCTGGTGATACAAATTGAATCGAAGGAGGAAAGTGACCTAGACGCGGTTACTTACTGATGATGAAGAACAAGACGGCTTATTTAGGGCTCTTATTAGCCTTTGCGCTGATTCTTTCTTATATTGAGACGATTATTCCGCTTCAAAGCGGAATCCCGGGGATCAAACTTGGACTGGCGAACCTTGCAGTAGTGTTATGCCTGTACCTTTTCGGATGGAAAGAAGCTACGCTCTTAACCATTGTGAAAGCGCTTCTGGGAGGCTTTATGTTTGGAAGTCTGTCTATGATTCTTTATTCTGCTGCGGGGGCACTTGTAAGTGTTCTCGTGATGATCATCCTTCACAGAATCCGTTGGTTTCATATACCTGTGGTCAGCGCTGCGGGCGGTGTGGCGCATAACTTAGGTCAGCTGGCGGTGGCATTTTTTGTGGTAGAGACCTATGGAATCGTTTATTATATACCGATTCTGATGATCGCTGGTCTTGTGACAGGCATTCTGATTGGAATTGCAGCATCCCTGGTGCTGCCTTATATTCAGACGATATTATCGAAAGGACCCCTTTAAATGATTGCATTTGTAAAAGGAACAATAGAAGAAATCACGGAAGACAATGTGATTGTGGATACAGGAAGCATGGGATATAATATCAAAATTTCTGCCGGAACAGCCTCCCTGCTTCCCAGTATTGGTGAACAGATCAAACTGTATACTTATACCTGTGTTCGGGAAGATTTATTTAATTTGTATGGATTTCTTACACGAGATGATTTGGAAATCTTCAAGAAGTTGATTACAGTAAATGGAATTGGTCCAAAAGGAGGATTGGCCGTCCTTTCTGTCATGAGTGCGGATGATCTGCGTTTTGCCATTATTTCGGGCGACAGTGCAGC
>BLLW01000149.1 GCA_011959285.1 Lachnospiraceae bacterium
TGTAAACAAATCAGAATATTTTTATTAAATCTTCTCCATCCGTTTGTTGTGGCATAAAATGCTTTTTTCTGATATAGTATATTACGCAAAGCAGGCAGAGGCATTTGTCATATCTCTCCCCAAATGCATATGAAGGAGTATCTTTATCATGAAAGTATTGATATTGTCATGCAGTACTGGCGGCGGTCACAATGCTGCCGGCAAAGCAGTCAAAGAACGTCTTGAATTTGAAGGGCATGAGGCTGTCCTTTTGGACCCCTTTACCTTGTCCAGCGAGCGCACCGCCCGGATCGTGGGCAATGCCTACATAAAAATCGCCAGTCATATTCCAAGTTTTTTCGGATTCTTATACAAACTCGGAGGTGCTGTCAGCTCTTCCCGGCACAAGTCACCCGTTTACTATGCCAACACCTTAATGGCAAAACATCTGAAGCGTTTTCTCACAAAAAATCACTTTGATGCCATTGTGACGCCTCACTTATTTCCGGCAGAAATGATAACTTGTATGAAACGCAGAAATATGGAAATTCCTCCTGCCATTGCAGTCGCCACCGACTATACCTGCATTCCCTTTTGGGAAGAGACGCAATGTGATTACTACATCCTCCCCCATCCTGACCTCATAACAGAAAATACGGACAGAGGGCTGCCGAAGGATAAACTATATCCTATCGGTATTCCAGTGGGAATGGCATTTTCAGAAAAGCCAGATAAATCCAAAGCAAAGACAAGACTTCATCTGCCCGCCGATAAACCGGTGTTTTTAATTATGAGCGGCAGCATGGGGTTTGGAAAAATACATTTGTTTGTGTTTGAGCTGACAAGAAAACTTATTCACGACGAACAATTGATTATTATCTGCGGTAACAATCAAAAAATGTACCGTATCTTAAAGCGAACCTATAAACGGAATAAAAATGTGCATGTCACCGGCTATACCGACCATGTGTCTGAATATATGGATGCCAGCGACGTTATCTTTACCAAACCCGGCGGACTTACCTCTACAGAAGCCCTTGTTAAAAATATTCCTATCGTGCACACAGCCGCCATTCCCGGATGTGAAACCAAGAACAGCGAATTTTTTGCCGCCAGAGGACTTTCCCTTGCTTCAGAGCATATTCACACCCAGGTTTCCCAAGGAATAACACTTGCGGAAAATAAAGAAATACGAGACGCTATGATCTCCACCCAAAAAAAATACGCATTTCCAAATGCCTCCGCCGATCTCGTAAAAATACTCGCCGAAATCACAAAAGAGCGCCTCCCCCAAAAGGAGGATGCAGGAAAGGAGCCTATGCGATGAAAGAATTATCATGGATGCCTTATTTATTTTGGTCTTTAATCGGATATCTGTCCGGCAGTGTCCTGTCTGGATATCTGATTCCCAAATATTTTAATCATATTGACGTTTGCAAAATAAGCGATGACGGCAACCCCGGCACGGCAAACGCTTACAAATATGCCGGCTTTTGGACTGGAACCGCCGTCCTCCTGTGCGAACTTCTGAAAGCCTTTTTTCCGGTATTCCTTGCTGCCCGCATGATTGATTCCGCAAGGCTCCCCTTTGCATTCGTCATGGCGGCGCCAGTAGCCGGCCATGCTTTTTCCGCTTTTTTCAAAGGCAAAGGCGGCAAAGCCATTGCCGCCTCCTTCGGCGTCTTGCTGGCTCTGTTCCCAAATCTGTTTCCCTTTGCCGCACTCGCCCTGTTTTATATTCTGTTTTCAACGGTAATCATTATTTCACCGCACCTGTTCCGCTCTATTATAACCTTTCTTCTATTCACAGTGACAGTTTTCATTAAAGTATCCGTCCCGTCCATCAGACTGGGCTGCGGACTGATTTCTGCCATCACAATCAAAAAACATTTGAAAAGCTCTAACGGCGAAGCTCTTAAAGTCCGCATGATCTGGCAACGGAAGTTTTCTGGTTGACCTCAAACATGCGCTGCCTCCATACAGCTTTGCAAAAATCGCATATTATCAAATTAGACCAGCATCTCTCCCACAATCTTATTGACCAGGCTGCCGTCCGCTCTGCCCTTCACTCTCGGCATAAGTTCCTTCATTACTTTTCCTTTATCTTTTCCCGAAGGCTCTGCAATGCCAAGGGTATCTAAGACCTCCCTGACCTGTACGCGGATCTCCTCCTCGCTCATTTCCTCTGGTGCAAATTCCTGATAAACGGCAATCCTGATCTCGCAGGCTTCTTTAATATCCTTCCGATCTTCCGGCGCCAGCTCCATGGTCTCCTTGGTCTGCTTGATTTCCTTTTTGACCACCTCATATTCCTCTGCCTGGGTTAAATCCTCCCGCTTATCAATCGCCTTATTCTTAAGCGCCGAAAGAAGCATGGAAAGCGCATCCTTTCTGTCCTTATTTTTGTTCTTCATAGCCTCCATCATCTGTGAACGCACATCATCAATCATACTCATTTTTCATTCCATCCTTTCTTTTATAGATATTATCTGTCCTCACCCTCCCGTACTGCTGTACCGGATGATCAACATTTCCACGCTCATATTGTCATTGAGCCGCCCCGTCTTGATGGCTTCTTCCGCCCCCACACATGCCTCCACCGCATCCCGTATCTCCTGTGTCTTAAAGCGTGAAGCCTGAACTACATATTTTCCCGCAACAAACCCCGGCAGTCCTGTCTTCTCTCCTATGGTTTTGTTGGAATATCCTTTCCCTTTCAGTTCCTTTACCTGCAAAAGAAGGTTAAACTGCCTGGCAATCAAAAACAAAATACGCATAGGCGGTTCCTTCTGTGCAAGCAGTTCATAGTAAAGTTCCAGCGCCTTTTTTTGCTTTTTATCCGCTATGGCGCTTACCATATCAAAAATGTGATTGCCAATTCTTTTGGTGCAGATTTCTTCAATATCTGCTTCCGTAATGGCTTCCTTATCCAGACAAAAGCAAAATAGCTTCTCCGTCTCTTTCCGGATATTTTCCATGTCCGTCCCAGTCTTTTCCAAAAGAAACTGCAAAGCGTTCTCCGATATTTTCTTGTTCTCCTTTTTTACCATCCCCAAAATCCACTTTTTCAGCGTACTTTCATCCTGAACGGCAAATTCCACCGCACAGCCCTTTGAGGATGCCATTTTGTAAAGACGGCTTCTTTTATCCACCTCTGTCTCTACAAATAAGAAGAACGTAGTCTCCGGCAGCGCGGGCAGATACTCTGCAATCTGCTCTCCGCCGCTCTTAAACAAACCGCTGTTCTCTAGCACGATCAAACGCCTGTCCGCAAAAAACGGAAGCGTCTCCGCCTGATCTATGACTTCCCCCAAAGAAATATCCTTCCCCTCGTAGTAATGGCAGTTCATCGTATCGTCACCGATCATCGCCTCTTTGAGCCTGTCCCGGTACTGCTTTCTTAAATATGCTTCCGCACCGTAGAGCAGATAAATGTGATTAAATTGTCCTGATTTTATATCCTGCGTCAACCGCTGCATATTCTTTCCTGCTTCTGTGTAATAATTATTATAAGTATACCACAACAAAGCAGATGATGCTAAAATAAATTAAAAGGATTACAAAAAAGAAAGAAGGTATAAAATGGCTAAGCGGATATTAGATTGTTATGCTTCGGATTTTGAAGGATTTTCAAAGATGGATTTGCTGGAATCCATTGGAAAAAGCGAGGGACGGGTAATTGCCTGCGAGACCATCGGTACGGTGCAGCCCATGCTGGTGGATGTGACGAATGCAGAGTTCGTATCGGCAATGGGAGCCGACCTTCTGCTCCTTAATATGTTTGATGTGCAGAATCCGTGCATCCGGGGACTTCCAGATGGAAAGCCGGAGGATACCGTGCGGCTGCTCAAGCAGTTGACGGGACGCCCCATCGGAATCAATTTAGAACCGGTAGAGGAAGGGAAAGAATGCGAAACTTCCGATCTGTGGAAAATGTCCAGAGGACGACGGGCAACTTTAGAAAATGCACAGCGGGCTTATGAGATGGGCGTAAGTTTGATTCTTTTAACCGGCAACCCGGGAATGGGCGTCAGCAACGAAGGAATTGAAAAGACCTTATCCCTGTACCGTGAGAAACTGGGCGACAAAATGATTTTGGCAGCCGGAAAAATGCACGCAGCAGGCATACTGACAGAAGCGGCGGAGCATATCATAACAAAGGAGGATGTCAAACGCTTCCGGAAAGCGGGCGCTGATATTCTGCTTTTCCCTGCACCTGCCACAGTACCGGGCATCACGGTGGAATACATCCGGGAGCTGGTAAGTTACGCTCATTCCCTTGGAGCGCTGACGATTACTGCAATTGGGACTTCCCAGGAGGGCGCTGATATCGATACAATACGGCAGATTGCATTGATGTGTAAAATGACTGGGACGGATATTCATCATTTAGGAGATGCGGGGTATGCGGGGATGTCATTGCCAGAAAATATACAGGCGTATTCTATTGCGATACGGGGGGTTCGGCATACCTATCATAGGATGGCGGCTTCTATACATCGTTAAATTGATGGTTAAAAAAGGAAAATGTGTTGAACGGGCAGTTAGCTGAGGGACGGCGCCAGCGGGGGATATAAATCTTGCGGAGGGAGGACCCACAGGCGGCA
>BLLW01000150.1 GCA_011959285.1 Lachnospiraceae bacterium
GCTGTCCCCTGTGTCCAGTCTGTAATCAGCCCGTGCCGCTGCTGTCCTGCACCGCTCTAACGTCCCTATGCCCGGCAGATGGTCGGACGCCCCCCTTAACTGACTGACATTGGGGCTGAATTACTATAAGCAAATGTTGCACATCTGTGTTGCGCCCAGAACAAATTGACACCTTTATAATGTGCAACGTATAATATTATACATCGATTACTTATGACAAAGGAGGATATCACATGCCTAAAGTTACCCCGTTTCAAAGTATCAGACCGGTGCCGGAGCTGGCTTCACGGATAGCCGCACTTCCCTATGACGTTTACAACCGCGCGGAAGCGTTGGCGGAGGTTCAAAGGGAGCCGCTTTCTTTTTTGCGGATAGACAGAGCCGAGACACAGTTTCCCGATGACGTGGATACATATGATACAAAAGTATATGCCAAGGCAAAAGAACTGTTGGATGATATGATAAAAGATGGCTCTTTTATCATAGAAGATGCGCCTTGCTACTATTTGTATGAACTGACTATGGAAGGGCGCTCTCAGACGGGTATCGTTGCCTGTTCGGATGTTGATGATTATCAGGACCAGAAGATCAAAAAACACGAAAATACCAGAGAAGACAAAGAACTTGACCGTATCCGCCATGTGGATGTCACGGATGCCCAGACGGGTCCTATTTTTCTGGTATATCGTTCCATGCAGGAAATCAATGATATCGTTGCGCAAAGCAAAGAGCAGACTCCCCTCTATGACTTTACTTCTGCAGATGACATTACACATAGGGTGTGGTGTATTTCTGATCAGGCAGTGACGGCGAAGCTGCAGGAGATTTTTGCTGGGATACCCTGTACTTACATAGCGGACGGTCATCATCGCTGTGCATCTGCGGTGAAGGTTGGATTAAAAAGGCGGCAGGATAATCCTGGTTATACCGGGGAAGAGGAATTTAACCGTTTTCTGTCTGTCCTTTTTCCAGACGACCAGCTCTACATCATGCCCTACAACAGGGTGGTCAAAGATTTGAATGGACGGTCAAAGGAGGAGTTCTTATCCGCTGTAAAAGCCGCAGGGTTTTCGGTAGAATACAGGGGGATGGAGCCTGTTTCGCCTGATAAGAAGGGGTGTTTTGGCATGTATCTTTCTGACGGCTGGTATCTGCTCACTGCGGATGACGCGCTTTTATCTTCCGATCCGGTGAAGGGGCTGGATGTGTCTATTCTTCAGGATAACCTATTGGATCCAGTGCTGAATATAACTGACCCAAGGACAGACAAAAGGATTGATTTTGTGGGCGGCATCCGGGGGCTGAAAGAATTGGAGAGGCGGGTTGCATCCGATATGACAGTTGCCTTTTCCATGTATGCCACATCTATATCTGAACTGCTTTCCGTTGCAGACGCCGGACTTCTCATGCCGCCTAAATCCACTTGGTTTGAGCCGAAACTGCGCAGCGGACTGTTTATCCACAGGCTCTCCTAGGAAAAAGTGATTTTATGATTAAGATGATTTTAAGGATAGCTGTCATGGTGGTATGCATGGCAGCAGGATGTGGAGAAAAGGACGGAGGAGAGCTTAGGGAAGTTGTTGGGAAAAGCGTAGTTTTGGACGAGACAGCGGAAGTGGAATCGTATGAGTGGCTGGATGAGAGAAAGACGTGCCTGCGGGTGAAGGTGCAATATGTGGAAAAGCCGGAGGGGGAATACCGTCATAAGGAGGATTACTTTTTCTTTTTGGAGGGGGATCAGATACAGGTATTATATGTGAATTATCCGGGAAAGGATTATGAAAATATAGGAAAGGACAGATATGTGTGGGATGCGTGTGATTTCGATGCTTATCTGGAGGATGTAACCTTTGACGGACATAAAGACTTGCTCATTTCCTTAGGGCATGGAGGGGTCCACGGTACTTGTATCTTTGCAGCCTATATTTACAGGGACGGCATTTATGAATATGAGCGGAGCTTTGAGGAGATTCCCAATTACGAGGTGGACAAGGAGCAGGAATGTATCAGAGGGCAGAACGTTAACGGTGCGGACTCGGTCACATTTTTCCGCTACGCATATAATCAGAATAAGTTTGTAAAAGTGGAAGAAAGTACCGTATCGGTTGGTGAAACCGACACTGAAAACGTTACCAGAAATAGTGAATGATACCTGTGGTATTTCGTGAATTTTCGTGATATGATAGATTTGATAGGCAAATTATGTGGGGAGGAAAGCCTGTCTTACAGGAGGTGCAGTATCATGGGGATTTATTATGAAACGTACATAGCGCCGGCGATGGAAAGTCTGTTAGAAGGAACACAGGTAAACAGGTTCACGCTTGTAAAACATTATCATACATTTGCGATTACACAGGAGGATGCAGATACCGTAAAAGAAAAGCATCCTGATTTTTGTGTCTGCTATAAGCGCTTTAAAGGGTCTGAGATGACAGGCGCTTTTGAGCCCTTTGTGGATGGAATCAGATATCTTTATGAGACTTATGAGCAGGATAAGACACCGGAGGAATTTATTGCGCAGTTTCAGGTCTATCCGCTGCAGCGCTCTATCTTTGAAAATATGATCAGCCAGCTGGTGTATAAGCGGAAGGAAGAAGTCCTGCTGGATGAGATCGATTATGAAAAGCAGCAGATGTTAAATTCCATGGCGGAGATTGTTACAGGATTGTCAGAGAAGTACCCCATGCTCTTTTTATTAGATAATTTGAATATGGCATCTGAATCTACCATATTGTTGCTGCATAAATTGCAGGAAGAGGCAGGAGGGAATATTTTCGTCTACGGTACCTTTAACGAGCTTCATTCTCAGCTGCCCCATGTGGCACAGGCATGGGAAAAGTGGACAGAAAAACTGGAAGATGAAAACTGCATTGCAACCATTGGCGGGGATGAAGTCGAATCGGAAGAGGAAAGCAGTTATTTCAGCATTGAAAGCAGCTGCATGGAAGAATACATGACGAAACTCCGAAATATGTATTACCTGCTGGATTATGCACAGGCGCAGTATTATCTTTCCATTATTTATCATAAGATCGAGGTGGAGAAGCTTTCGGTAGACGAGGAAAGCGTTTTTAGGCTTTATATGCTTTATGCGGTAATATCGATGTATTCTGATATGCCGAGGGCGCTGCTTTTATGCGATAATATTCAGATGTTCTTCGATAAAGATCAGCCTTGGGAAATCATTTTCCGGCACAGGTATATTTTTGGTCAGATACAAATGTATAGCGGAAATTTAAATGCGGCAAAAGAATGTGCAGACATCTGCCGGCGGATGGCACAGGAAGAGCTGGATGAATATCATCAGTTCATGGCACAGCTTTTGGATGTGATGGTGCGTATGTCAGGCTGGCATAATATATTCTTTTGCTCTATGGATATTGAGGTCGCACCTGAGTTTTTTGAACAGGGGCAAAGGTATGGATACGAGAATCATTTGGCTTATACCTATATTTTTGCATATGATAATGATGTCAGGCTGATGGGAGAGAACTGTGCAGATGAATCGCGCCTGATTCGCTTTAGGAAAGGGGTAGAGATTGCGAAAAGAATTGGCAATGAAAATCTCCTTCTAATTGCATACAGAAAAAATATCATGTTGTCATCCTTGTTCGGACTGTTCCATGTGGCAAATCACTACTATTATAAATGTATGGAAATCGTAGGAGACAAAGATCCGGCTAAACTGGCGTTTATTTACAACGGGCTTGGATACAGCTGTTGTGCTGCAGAAAAGTATGAGGATGCCAACAATTATTACAATAAGGCACTTACGATTTATTATCAGCAAGGCATGGTGGAGAGTGTTGGAGAGACGCTGTATAATATGGCGACTAATTGCATGATGGCAGGTGAAAATAGGACCGCATATGATTATCTGCTCAGCTGTATGAAGATCATCAACATTATGCATTTGAATGATTTGCGTGTCTGCAATATCTCTAAGCTCTTTGGTCTTTTGGCGCTTTGTGCCCACAGGGTTTTGAGAAAATTTGACACACGAATTTATCTGGATAATGCGCTTCAGTTCTTGGGGCATATTTTGAGCCGCCCAATGGAGGAACAGATTCAGAATAGAAATTTGGATGCGTCTTATACATCCTGTGATGACGATTTGTTTTTATATTATTATGTCAACGCTTTGGTGGAAATGGACAGGGGGAGGCTTGAAGAAGCTCTTGCCTACATGGAAAGCGCAGGCGCCTATGCGGAAAGAAGTACAGGATACCAGTTTTTCAGCATGGTGCAGTATAAGATTTCTCTCGCTCAGCTGCTTAGAATGATGGGCAGAGAAGAAGAGGCAAAAGCAGCGCTTGATGAAGGAGAATGCTATGCGAAGCGGTGCGGCGTTCCTGAGAAACTGGCGATGATTGAGGCTGCGCGGGAAGGAAGAGTCTATAAGCAGGATCACAAAGGAACATCAGAACTTTCAGATATCACACTGCAGAGGATTCTTATTGCTACAAAGCAGGCGGGAGTCATTAAAGATTACGCAGCTTTAAGAAAACAAATGGAATTTATTCTTGTATAATAGGAAATTCCTCCTGCCG
>BLLW01000151.1 GCA_011959285.1 Lachnospiraceae bacterium
TATGGGCAGCGGAAAAACCAGCGTGGGCATCCGCCTGTCTTATCAGTTAAAGCGCACGATGATTGATACGGACAAATGGATTGAGCAAAAGCAGAAGAAAACGGTGTCGGAGATTTTTGCCCAAAGTGGGGAGGAAACCTTTCGGAGGATGGAAACAGACTGCCTGAAGGAGTTGATTAGCACAGCGGAGAAACAAATTATTTCTGTAGGCGGCGGTCTGCCTGTGAGGGAAGAAAACCATAGGCTGCTTAAGGAATTGGGGCAGGTATTCTATTTGAGGGTGACGCCGGAGACTGTCTATGAACGCTTGAAGGCAGATACCACAAGACCGCTTTTGCAGGTAGAGGATCCCGAAGGGAGAATAAGGAGCCTGCTGGAGCGGAGGACGCCTGTCTACGAGGCTTGCGCCGATGTAGTGCTGGACGTTTCGGATTTGTCTTTTGATGAAATTTTAGATCAGATAGGGGAGGAACTGAAAAAGTATGAAGCTGTTAGTAATCAACGGACCGAATCTTAATTTTCTTGGAATCAGGGAAAAAAGCGTGTATGGAACTCAGAATTATGATGCGCTGCTTGAGATGATTGCCCAAAAAGGGGAAGCTTTGGGAATTACCATAGAGGTTTTCCAGAGCAATCATGAGGGCGCTTTAATCGACAGAATTCAGGACGCATATTTTGACGGGACGGAAGGAATCGTCATCAACCCGGGGGCATATACCCATTACAGTTACGCCATAAGAGATGCCCTTGCAAGTATTTCCGTGCCAAAAGTAGAGATTCACATTTCAGATATCACAAAGCGGGAAGAGTTTCGTAAGATATCAGTCACGGCTCCGGTCTGTGACAAGCAGATTTATGGACACGGGCTGGAAGGATACCTTGAAGCCATTGATTTCATTATGGAAATGAAAAAGTAGTTGAAAAATATCAATTTTTATATTAAACTGGTAAGGAATTATAACGTGAAAAATTTAGGAGGAGTAGATTATGATTTCTGCAGGTGATTTCAGAAATGGTATTACAATTGAGTTAGATAATAACGTTTACCAGATTATTGAGTTCCAGCATGTAAAACCTGGTAAAGGAGCAGCTTTTGTCAGAACCAAACTGAAAAACATTAAGAGCGGCGGCGTAGTGGAGAAGACTTTCAGACCTACTGAAAAATGTCCACAGGCACGTATTGATAGAAAAGACATGCAATACTTATATGCAGATGGAGATCTGTATAACTTTATGGATGTTGAAACATACGATCAGATTGCATTAAATGCCGAAACTGTCGGCGATGCACTCAAATTTGTGAAAGAGAACGAAATGGTTAAGATCTGTTCCCACAACGGCAATGTATTTTCAGTGGAGCCGCCATTATTCGTGGAATTAGAGATTATCGATACAGAACCGGGATTCAAGGGTGACACAGCTACAGGGGCTACCAAGCCTGCAAAGGTTGAAACCGGAGCAAATGTAAATGTTCCTTTATTTGTTGAGATGCATGATGTAATTAAGATTGATACCAGAACAGGTGAATACCTCTCCAGAGTATAAGTTGATGTGCTATCAATAAAAGAGTCTGAAAGACAATGATGTAAAGTCATTGTCTTTTTCTGTTACTCAGTAAAGGAATTGTCTTGAAAGAACGAGGTATTTATGAACGACACATCTATGAATTTCACATCATTTACGAGGTCTATTCTAAAAGATCTTCAAAGGAAATTGGGAGATAACTATTCTGTATTTTCTCATAATGTAAAAAAGAACAATGGCATTGAACTTACGGGAATCGTTGCGAAGAGAAAGGGATGTAATACATCCCCTACCTTTTATATTAACGACCTTTACAAACCCGATCTTACCTTAGCAGAAACCGGAAAAATAGCGGATATGCTGTACGATTATTTTCAGGCGGCAGAGTTTGATGATGATCTTGATATATCAGGGTTTGTGGAATTTGACAAGGCAAAGGAAAATCTATCCTTCAAACTTGTTCATGCAGATAAAAATAAGGAATTGCTAAAGCTCATTCCGCATAAAGTGTTTCACAACCTTGCAATCGTTTTTTACTATACGGTTCAAGAAGCACCGTTTTATGGAAAAGGTGCGATTCTTGTTTACAACACGCATATGAAGCAGTGGGAAACAGATCTTGACACATTGTATCAGACAGCGTTTAAAAATGCACCGATTCTTTTCCCCAATATAATCGAGAATATGCAGGATGTCATGCGCAGCATTCTTATGGAGGGGCTGGAAGAGGAGCTTATTCAGGAAGAAGGGGTGGAAGCGGAACTGCTTAAGGAAGTGTGGGAACAGGAAGTGGGAGAGACGAAGATGCCCATGTATGTGCTTACCAATAAGCAGAAGCTTTATGGTGCAGCCTGCATGCTTTATCCGGGTGTACTGAAAGGTTTTGCAGAAAAGATAGGCAGGGATTTTTACATCCTGCCCAGTTCTGTCCATGAAGTGATTCTTGTGCCGGCGGATTCAAATACGGATCAGGAAGCGCTCTGTGAAATCGTGACAGAAATCAACCGCACACAGGTGGCGGAAGAGGAAATTTTGGCAGATTCTGTCTATTTTTATAATAAAAAACTGGACAAAGTGCTTTGGATTTCATAATTCACACTTTTTTTACAATTGACGGACTAGACAATTTGAAAGTCGTATGATATTATATTCAAGGTGATGTAACAAATTTGTAATATTTTATGATATGCACCCGTAGTCTAACGGATAGAACGAAGGCCTCCGACGCCTTTAATGCAGGTTCGATTCCTGTCGGGTGCATTTGCATCACCTTGGATATGAAAACTCAGAAAGGAAAGCTATGAAACATTCAGATCAGAACAAATTGCATATGCTAAAGGAAAAATTCATGACAGCCAGAGACTGGGTCATGGATCATAACAAGATTGTAATGCCGCTTGTTCTAGTTGTTTGCGTGCTTCTTACAATTGTGATAGCAGTAAATGCCAATCATAGAGAGGCTTTGGAGAACGAGGCAAAGGAGGCTGCAATGGCAGTTTCTAATGAAGAAACCGATTCCCAGGTTGAAGGTCTTGAAGCACCTGTCTTTGAATTGGAAGAAAATGCACATCCGGAAATAAATAACCTGATTCGTACTTATTATGATGCACAGGCATCGGGAGACATTCAGACAATCTCATCTATGAATGCGTATTTAAATGAGATTGAGACCATACGTGTGGAGGAATTAAGTAAGTATATTGAATCCTATCCTGTGCTGGAGGTATATACAAAACCGGGTTTAACAGAAAATACCTATGTTGCGTATGTATATTCAGAAGTACAGTTTACGGATGTAGAAAAATCCCTTCCGGGAATGCAGACCTATTATATCGGCATGGACGAAGCGGGAAACTATTTCATTAACGATGGTACCTATGATGATACAGTGTGGAATTACATCAAGGAGGTTACCTTACAAGATGATGTGGTTGACTTAAATAATAAAGTCGTGGTGGAATATAATGAACTTCTGGCAGAAGATGCTGAGCTCAATGAGTTTATCGCGTATCTGAAAGAAAAGATCAACGAGGAAGTAGGCGAGATTTTAGCTCAGGCAGAGGTACCGGAAACTGCTGATACACCAGAGGAGATGCCGGATACACCGGAAGAAGGTACGCAGGATGTGCCCAGCATAATTACGATGGTACGTGCTACAGATGTGGTTAATATCAGAACTTCGGACAGTGAAGAGGCTGATAAAATAGATAAGGCTCAAATCGGTCAGGAATTTACTTTATTGGAGCAAAGGGGCAACGGCTGGAGTAAAGTAGACTATGATGGCAGAGAAGCGTTTATTAAGAGTGATTATCTTGAGGCAGTGCCTGCGGATGAGACAGAGGTACAGGTTGCGGAGGCAGAACAGCCGCCGGAAGAGCCGGAGGAGACTGTGACAAGCAGCAATGAAACCAGTATGGGAACTGTTACGGTAATCGAGAGCGTAAAGGTTCGCAAGAGCGCCAGTACAAGTGCAGAGTCCATTGGAACTGCCTATGAGGGAGATGTATTGGAGCTGATTATGAAGCAGGCTGACGGCTGGAGCAGGATTAAATACAACGGACAGACAGCATATGTTAAATCAGATTATGTAGAATAGCAGAAAGCATTTTATTTTGTAAGAAAATGTAGTATACTTACAAAGTAAAATGCTTTTTTTGGCTGAGAGGCGAAAGAC
>BLLW01000152.1 GCA_011959285.1 Lachnospiraceae bacterium
TCTTGCCATGAAGGTGTTCGGGGAGGAAATGCCCCTTGCTGATTATGCAGATATGAAAGGGAAAAATCCCCGGACGCTTTCCGACCATAAGAGAAAAGTATTATCAAAGCTGCGGAAATTCTTTGTAGAGCATGGGTTTGAAATTGACAGCAGATGACCATATCTGCCAGCAAGGGTATTTCTGCGACATTTTTTATGGGAATTGTCGAACGGTTTTTGAAAAAATATCCGTTTCCATCCACCGAAAACCGAAAAGTCGAGGGCGAATCCCCGGAGCCGCCTTTCCTCGTATTTTTATACCCCAAAGCTGCGAATTTCGCAGCGGACGGGATTGCGTATTTCAAAATAAACCAACTCGACATTGAACTGTACACCGATCTGAAAAATCCCGACTTAGAGGAAACCATAGAGGCTGTTCTGTTAAAGCACGGTATTTTCTATGGGAAATCGGAGACGTGGATAGAGTCGGAAAAGCTGTACGAAGTCCTGTATGAAATGGAGGTCTGACATGAAGAACAACAATAAAGTGAAATTCAACATCTGCAACTGCCATTATGCTTTGCAGAAAACACAGGAGAACGGGGAGATCGGGTTTGAGACACCCGTGGCAATGCCCGGCGCGGTTTCCATTGCATTAGACCCCAACGGGGAGCCGGAGTCCTTCTATGCGGACGGCATCGAGTATTACATCATAGCCAACAACATGGGCTATGACGGCGACCTTGAACTTGCCCTCATCCCGGAGAGTTTCCGCACGGACGTGTTAAAGGAAGAGGCAGATACAAATGAAGTATTGGTGGAGAACGCTCATTCCGAGACGGCGGCTTTTGCGCTGCTGTTCGAGTTTGACGGGGACATCCGCAAAATCCGCCATGTGCTGTATAACTGTTCCGCAAGCCGCCCCAAGATCGAGGGCAAGACCAATGAGGAGAGCCGGGAGGTGCAGACCGAGACGCTGACCATCAAGGCGCGCCCGCTGGCGAGCGGCTATGTGAAAGCTAAGACGGGCAATAAGACATCTGCGGAGACTTATGCAAACTGGTACAAGAGCGTATACCTGCCGGAGCCAAAGGCAGTGGACGCAGAAACAGAAGGACAGGGATAAAGGAGGCTGAAAGGATATGAGCATTGTAAGGAAGATAGAGATTGACGGGCAGGATGTACTTTTCAAGGCATCGGCGGCGATTCCGCGGATTTACCGTTTGAAGTTCCAGCGTGACATTTATAAGGATTTGCGGATTCTGGAAAAGAGCATAGGGGAAGGGGATGAGGAAAACTCCAACCTCGATTTATTTTCGCTTGAAATGTTCGAGAATATCGCCTACACGATGGCGAAGCACGCCGACCCGCAGATACCGAATGAAGTGGATGAGTGGCTGGACGGTTTCAACACCTTTTCCATCTATCAGGTACTGCCGCAATTGATAGAACTGTGGGGACTGAATGTAAAAACGGATGTGGAGGCTAAAAAAAACTTCGCCCAACTGAGCGGGAAATGACCACGCCGCTGTTCCTTCTGCGGTGTGTGCAGCTAGGGCTTTCGATGTCAGACTTGGAGCTGCTCTCCATCGGGCTGATCAACGATATGTACTGCGAGAGCAGGAACGACTCTTGCTCCTATGCAACACTTGCTACCCAGGAGGATTTCGATTTATTTTAACCCGTGCAATGGCATTTTCCATTGACAATTACATTCAAGTGGGTGTAAAATGAATTACACTCACTTGAATGTATACGAAAGGAGGCGCTATCATGGATATATCAAAGCGTTATAGTATTGAGTTAAACAAAATAAACAATCATTTAATGGACTTGGAGAAGGGGCATATCTATGAGTTAACAAAAACCCCCGGAACCCCCTCTTGTGCTACTTTGGCCCAACATCTGAAAGAGGACATTGCCTCTTTGGTTGATCTTATCCAGAATGATAAGCCGGGTGTGGCTGAGAAAGTTGCTGAGGCATCCAAACGTATATAGACATTTGGAAGGAGGGAGAAGTTTGGAACAGATTGAGTTAAGCGGTTTTCAGATGTGCCACCTTGACAGTGACCAGCATTCGGTCTTAAGGGAAAAGCGGGTGGTGCTTGGGATGACGCAGCAGCAGGTGGCGGATAAGGCAGGCATCATTTTACAGCAGTACCAGAAGTTTGAGAGCGGGGAGAGGGATATCATGACCAGTTCTTTCCGCACAGCCTGTAAGGTGATCGAGGCGCTGGAAATGGATATCACCGATTTTTACCACGGGGAGTACACAGTCGGGGAAGAAATATATTCATCAGCGGAAGGGCTGCGGTACCAAAAAACGGGCAGGCTTACAAATGAGGATGTTGCAGGGGCGTAAGATGCCGGAAAGGAGCGTGTCAGGATGAAGAAATTATTTTGTTATGCGGACAGATATATAAAGAAAAGCGACTGGAAAGATTGGGCCATGCTCAAGTTCTGCCTTTTTTCTATGGGGATTTTGGCAGGGATGCAGATACCGGGAAAGAATAAGAGACAGACAGGGTGGATTGCCGCCGCAGTTTTTGTGGCAACCTACATTCCATTGATGGCGAAGTTCTTTTCTGTCATTGTGGAAAAGGAAGCGTAGGACTGGATCATAACTGAATATTTTTACATAGGCACTTGCCATAACAGCAGGTGTCTTTTTAGTACCGCAAAAACCTATTGCAAAATAGTGATGCGCTGATGGAAAGGAGCAAATATGAGTTTTAATTTTGGAATTATTTTTGCTGTTATCTGCATTATTGGTGGTTTGCTTATGATTATCTTGTATAAGCCGTACTGGTGGCTGATGAAAAAGCAGGAAATGCCTGATCATTACAAATGGTATCTGCGCATACCGGGAATTTTGTTTATTTTGTTTGGCATTGGGATTATCGCCATAAGTATTATTAACAATTTAGCGTTTTGATTGAGGGGGTGCAGGCATCTGATGAATGGTGTGGAAAAATGAGAAAATCGCTGATTAAAAAGACACGGATAATGTTATGTGTAATAGGCACAATATTTTTTATTCTGCTTATTTGGACGGTATGGAGCAATAAAGCATTGATGGTGAGTACAATTTCAATCTCAAGCAGCCACATTCCTGCCGCATTTTCTGGCTTTCGGATAGCACAGGTATCAGACCTGCATAATAGTGAATTTGGAAAAAACAATACAGAACTGTTAAAACTGCTATCCGAGAGTCGGCCGGATATCATCGCGATAACTGGCGATCTCATAGATGCCAATCACACGGATGTAGGGATAGCGTTAGGCTTTGCGCAGGAATCCGTCAGGATTGCCCCGACCTATTATGTGACGGGAAACCATGAAGCAGCAAGCCCGCAATATGATACTTTGAAAGCCGGGCTTGAAGAAGCGGGGGTTATCGTGCTGGAGGATGAAGCCGTTTCCTTAGAGCGGAATGGTGAAACCATAACACTGCTTGGATTGGGTGATCCGGATTTTACGGTCAAGGGAGATATGTTTGGTGAAACCTCTGCTATGGTTAGTACGAAATTGAAAAATCTGGATGACGGCGAAGGAGGGTATACCATTTTGCTCTCACATAGGCCAGAACTGTTTGAAACGTATGTAAACTGCAGCATAGATCTGGTCTTTGCAGGCCATGCGCATGGCGGCCAGTTCCGGCTGCCGTTTATCGGTGGGTTGGTTGCCCCCAATCAGGGAATGTTTCCCCAATATGATGCCGGACTATATACAGACGGCAGTACAAGTATGGTGGTCAGTCGTGGCATTGGAAACAGCATTATACCATTCCGCTTCAATAACCGCCCGGAGATTGTTTTGGTGGAACTTAATGCCAGATAATACTACAAAAGACAAACTGCCGCACTATGGTCTTCATCTACCATATACGGCGGTCTGCTTTTTTCCCAGGCAGGCCGGGCGGCTTGATAAGGGAAATCACTTGGAAAGCGGGGAGGTTAGAGGTAATATGCTTACATGGCGGTTTGCGTTTCCCTTATATCGGACGAATGGCGAAAAACTTTAGACCTGTTTCGGTGATATTCCTG
>BLLW01000153.1 GCA_011959285.1 Lachnospiraceae bacterium
AAGTCACACGCCCCACGCCCGCCAATGTTGCTGTTGACGTTCCACGGGTAATTGTTGCAATTCACGGCACGTGCGCCCGCATTAGCGCCATTGTTCCAGTTGCCGCCCGCTATCAGCGCCGCCAAAGGGCTGTAGTAAGCAGCTGCCCCATATTCTTATTACTTCTTTGCTTTTACCTCTTCTATGAGTTCCCCCAGCATAACGCCTATCTCTTTCAGCTTGCGGCTGCTTGTTCCGTAGTGCTGTGCGTTCATTGCGCTATACTTCAAATCGTTTGCCAGCCGTAGCAGCTCCTTACTCTGCTGTAGCGCCGTATCCGCTGCGTATAAATGGCTTTTTGTCGCTGTCTTGTCCCACTTGATTACCTCTTGCAGCATTTCCAGTATTGCGTTTCTGGTCGCTGTTTGCAGGCTGAATTTTTCAAATTTTGGGTACTTGCTTAGCAGCGGATATATGTATAGCAGGAAATCATATATTTTCTGGTGTAGTTGGTCTGTTTTTGCCTGCGCCGTCATTTTGCACCCCCGTAGTAGTCGGCTGGGCTTTCGCCCGCCGTCTACATGGAGTCACACGCCCCACGCCCGCCAATGTGGCTGTAGACGTACCACGGGTAATTGCTGCAAGCCACGGCACGTGCGCCCGCATTAGCGCCATCGTACCAGTTGCCGCCCGCTACCAGCGCCGCCAAAGAATATGCGTAATACTGATAGATATTGCCAACGTCGTAATTTTTCTCGCCCGTCTTAAGCGGCGTTTTCTTATCCCAGCCCCACGCTGCTGTAGGGTGGTAATCTGCATTTGTGGCGTGTTCTGCCCTTGTGATAAGGTCGTTAAGCCATTCCCAGACACGCCCCACGGCATCTACGCAGCCTACGGCAGAAACGGCATTAACCACGCTGCCCGTAACGCCCCTGCCCGTGTTCGTGGTCGCCGCCCATGCGTTTGTATTTGCGTTATCCAATCCCTGCGGGCTGCCAAAAGCATAAGCGCAAAACTCGCTGTAA
This sequence comes from Lachnospiraceae bacterium, assembly GCA_011959285.1. GTDB lineage: Bacteria > Bacillota > Clostridia > Lachnospirales > Lachnospiraceae > Suilimivivens. Next base: position 1,005 of record BLLW01000153.1, read on the forward strand.
TCTGGCAGGCGCTTACCGCTCTTTGCCAGACGTTCTACAAAATTGTACCAGTTCAGCCCCTCTGTACCCGTGGCGGGTGCGCAGTTGTAAGAGGACTTTAAGCCCTTTGCGCCGTCGTCACTGTTAAGGTAAATGTCTACCCATGTGCCGCCGCCCAGATATACCATACCCTCTGGGCTGCATTTCGGGCGGTGTCCCAGCGTCCATACAGAACGTGGCACAATGCCGCTGCTTACTGCGCTTTCCCAGCCAGTGCCAAAGATAACGCCGCTGCTGTTCACGGGCTGCAAATTGCCGTCTACCTTACGGCAGCGCCCGTAATGAAAGCCGCCTATTTTTCGGCTGTTGCTTGCGTTCCAGCCATTAGGGTACGTGGAATTAAGGGAAATGATATACTGCTCGTCTGCCGCATCAATCCTGCTGTCGCAGATATACACGTAGTAGTCGCTGCCCACGGCAAAAGCGCTGCCCACGTCCAGATTAGCAGCCGTAAGCACTGTGTTTCCCGTCTTAAAGATGCCAGCGCCGCCCACTGCGATAACGCAGCCCTCTACTACCGTCAGCTCGTTTGCGCCGCTGGCGTACATATACTCGTTGCTGGGCGCTACAATGTCGCTAATCATAGCCATTTTGTTTACGTTCAAAAGCGCCCTTGCGTCGGTCTTTGTCACGTCGTCAACCATTAACCTACTCATACTGTTTTAATACTCCTTTCAATGCTGTAATGTCGTCAGTTGTCATGCCTGCCACGGTTTCTGCCGTTTCCAGCGCAATTACGGCGCAGCCAGCCGCCACCGCCTTAGATAGTGTAAGCGCCGTGCGGTCATTCGCCGCCTCTCCTGCCGCCTGCGCCTCTTCGCTCTGTACGTGCGTCACTGCCTGCACCGTGCCAGATACGCCGCCCGCCGTAAACTTCATGCCTACTGCTGCCTCGTCGCAGTAAATAAGCGTTACGGCTTTCTTTTCTGGCTGCGCCTCTGCTACTGCGCACTGTATGTAGCGCTGCGCCTCTGCGCTCTCAATCTTTGCCAGCAAATCAGCCGCCGCCAGCTCCCCAGCCGCCACCATAGCAAGGCAGTTGTAATAGTCCTCTTTGGTCTTTAATGTCTTTGGAAATCCTTTCATGGTCTGCCACCTTTCCTAAAATGTATTTGCAAGATAGGAATTGCCCGCATAAGCAAGCCCTAATACTGCCGTGTCTACCTCTCTTTCGTAATGCTGGCTCATGTAGGCTGCGCCCATGTAGCAAAGCCCTAATACTGCGTCGTGCTTATAATCAATGCCCCAGCCGCTTTCTATCCTTTTCACCCGCTCTTCCAGCCCCTTAAGCGCCTCTTTGGTTTCTGCCGTTCCTGCTGCTGCCGCCTGCGTAAGCTCCTGCACTGCTGCCGTAAGCCCGTCTATTTCAAGCTGTAGCTGCCCTGCCGCATCTTCCCCCAGCTGCCCCTTGATAGCCTCAAACCATGCGTTAAAATCATTCTGCGCCTCTGTCTGGAAAAGCTGCATATTTGCCATAAAAGCAGTATAGGCTTTCAAAAGCTCTTCGTCCCAGTTGTTCAATGTGTTCTCAAACGTTGTGTAGCGCTCGTTAAACTGGCTTTCGTACTGCGTAAAAAGGCTTTCTGTCTGGGTTACGTAACTTTCATATATACCCGCCAGCTCTGTAAGGTACTTTTCCATGTTCTGCTTATATACGCTAAACTCGTCCAGCACGGCTGCGCTGTAGGTATTAAAAAAGTCCGTAAACTGCTTTGTAAGTACACTTGCGTCTATTTCCTTTACCGTCCCTACTACAATGCCGCAGACGGCACTATTAAAACGCTGGTCTGTGATGTTCTGCGTCAGTATCTTTGTTACGCCCTTTCCTACGTAAATGTCTGCAAGCGCCAGCTCCCAGACTTCCGTATTACGGGTTAAGGCTGCTGCCACTGGCTTTGCAGACGGCACGCCCTTAAGCACGTCTATGTAAATGTCCCGCAGCACTAAGTCCCAGCGCACTACCACTCTGTCTACCCTATTCTGCGCCCCCTCTGCCCTATCCAACATTACGCCCTTGCTTGCTGGGTTTCTAAAAGCGTACCCGTTTATAAAGGCGTATCCCATATTTACCCTTACTTCCATGCCGCTATGTGCCACTACTTGCAGCCCGTCGCTCGGCTTTGGGAATACGCCGCTTGCTAAGAACGTGGCAAAATACCACGCCCAGTCCTCGGCTTTAAATACCCTGTCAAATTCTCCATCTACCTTTATGGCGTTAAACGGTAAACTGTCTGCCATTCCCTCTACCTCACTTTCCTTATCTGGTCTACCAGCGTAGGCAGGCTGTCCCCAAAAGTCGCCTCTATGGTTTCCTCGCCTTTCTGGTACGTTTCTGTCACTTCTGTTATGCGTGCGTCTATCTGTATCCCCCACTTTTCCTCTTTGCAAGTGATACGGTCGCCTAAATCAAAATCGCTCTTGAATTTCAAGTTAGAATTTGTGTTTATGGTACTTACAAAGTTTATGGTTTTCCCGTAGCTTTCCAGCTCTGCGCCGCCCCTCGTCCGCAGCATAGCCAGATATGTATTAAGCGGTATTACTACCTCTGTTTCCCCGCTCTGGTACTTCCTTGCTATGTCCGTGGCATCACAAAAAACCTCTTCCAGTTCTAAGCCCGCTGCGCCCTCTCCGTCCACGGTAACTACGGGCTGGCTGCCGTTGTCGTCTGCCGCCCCCTGCACATAGATAAAGTTCCCGCAGTTCTCTATACTGGCTGTGTACTCCTGCTCGTTCACGTTGTCAAAGTCACGGGAAAATATGCAGGGCGTGTTACCGTCATTGTTTGCCGCCGTAAGGTCTTTGCCCTTATACAGATAAAAGCCGTATTTCTTCTCTCTTTCGTTTACCAGAATGTCATAGCCCAGCTTGCCAGCCTGCGCCCTCGCCTTTACTTCCTGCCCCAGCTTTGC
>BLLW01000154.1 GCA_011959285.1 Lachnospiraceae bacterium
TCCCTGTATAATTATTAATCGAATTATCACAGTACAAATAATAATCAAAATCTTTGAAATCACTTATACTACAAAAATCACTTTCTTTCTGTTCTATTCCTATTTTTCCTCCATATAGGCTTGCAAGTCCCCAAACTATAACTATAAGTATAAGTTTCTTCATTCCTCTTTCTCTAAACCTTTCTCACCATTATATTTTAAATCCCACCGCAATCTTCATAATATTATCATCCATTTACAATCAGTATGCCGCCTCCTCTGAATCCCAGAATCCATCTACCAAATGCCACTCTAAATCCAAAAGTCCAGTTCCATATTGGTTCATTATATTAAAAAATTCTTCCTCCATGATTTCTTCTTCATCATCCAGTTTGGCTCCAGCGCATTTATAATACTTCATCCCCTCTTCATCTCCAAACCCCCAATCCCCCGGAATATCATAAACTTCCACCAGCAGTTCTTTAAGCCCTGAATTCTTCTGCAGTCGTTCAAATGTATAATACATTCTTCCACTGCCACCATACCATATCGATTTTATGATTCCCTGCCCATATAATTCATGTTCAACGTTCTCCATATGGTTTTCCACGGTAACAATAGTTCCTTCGTCATAAGCATAAATAGCTTTAACGATATATTTTCCCTCTTCCTTAAATGCTAAAATCAGTTCTTCCGTTCCGTCATCCGTCAGGTCTTTCAGGCTATAACATAATTCGTTTTCTTCTTTATAAAAAGAGAATGTATAATCCACCTTTTTCCACTGCTCTGGCGTATAAGTTTCATCCTCCTGCGCCCGCTCATACTCTTCCAGAACAGATTGATATGTATTTAATCCGTCATATGCAATATATGGAGCCTGTTCGATCCTGCATGGTACAAAAATGTGTGTATATGCAATTCCTTCCTTTTCTCTTCCATTTTCTGAATCCTCAATATTTTTTCCACAGGTCCATAGGCTCCCATCCTCCTTTTTTATTACCAGATTATCTCTGAATCCGCCATCATATCCATAATGGCACCATTTCTCCCAGTCGGTACACAGGACATTTGCTTGAAGCTTTCCCATCCAGACAGCAGTCACATCACTTGCAACGCAGACCGGTTCCTTAATGACGCCTTCTCCTGCAACGCCGCATTTGTCATAAGTATTATTTCCCCATACCCATACCGTCCCATCCTTATGCAATGCAGCAAAACTATCCTTTTTACCGGAAATCATTACTGCATTTTCCAATATTTTTACTGGAGATGGAACATTTTCTGCATATTCTCTGCCTTCATCATCGACCATGGTTCCCCAGGTCCATACTGAACAATCGTTCTTCAATACGACAATATTTTTTTCTCCGCACAATGCATATTTTACCTCATCCATCAATAGCATTGGTTCTTCAAGATACCCCTCCCCGTCTGAAAGCAGAACCCCGCTGTTTGTATGTCCTATACCATACAGTTTTCCTTCTGTTGTCAGAAAAACGGTGAAATTTGATAAACCGCCACAGTCCACATGCACGACATCCTCTGCAATCAACTGCATGCCCGGATGTGCGTTATCATTTTCTGCTCCTGATTGCATATCTGAGTCTATTCTATATCCATACAGTTGATTTTCATCATTAATGTAGTAAAGCCCCCACAGATTTCCTGTATTGGTTATGTAAAAGTCTTCTGCCAGCCTGCCCTCTAATCTTACTTCATCCAGACACCTTACATAAAACGTATACGGTTCCTCCTGTGAGCTTCCATTACCTTGATTTTCATCAGCAGATTTCTCCATCCTACAGCAACTGGTTAATAAAAATGAGATTGATAAAATTATTATAATGATTCGATGTCTTCTCAACATTAATATTCCTCTTATTCACGTGCCTGCTCTTTCTACATCAATTTCATTTTTTCATGATATTTTCAAAGTCCTCTTCTTCTATCCATAAAAAACTGCGCTCGCTTAATTCACATATATCGATATCCTGCTTGATATATGCAATCTTGCCTGTTGCCACTTCTAATATATATATCCCCGGAAGCATATGCTTCAGTTCATCTATCTCCCCATTGTGTGCAAGCACTATTTCATGATAGCCGCTTGAATATGCCGCATATTTTCCATCCGGGCTATAACTTAATGAATACATATCCTGTCCCAGATATTTCACATAACCGGATGGATAGCTTATCTCGTAAAAAGAGCCATTATATTCAATAATTATCTTTCCCTCTTCCTGATTTCCACTGAACCATACTAACGAAAATGCAACCATATCACGCTCATCCATCATACTTTCAAAAGAGAAATCCCATATGGTTTTTCCATCTTCAATTTTCCGTATAGCCATTTGTCCGTCAAACGCTGCACACAAGGCTAAATTACCCTGCTCATTTATAATCGGAATATTCAGCCACCTTTCGTCGTAGCACCTCTTCCTTAGTTCGACCAGCTTCTGATGTGTCTGGTCATCCATCTGCTCATATGCGTCTTCTCTTCTTACTATAATAATAGGGTTGAATATTTCATAAGTATCCTGCGTTTCCGTTATCTTTTTTCCTTCATACAGTAAGGTCTGCCTTCTTAGGTCATCAGTAACATCATCGGTGAATTCCTGTGCGATTATCCATTTACAGTCAGGAGAAACATAGTTAATATCTATATTTCCCACCAATTCTTCCGGTAAGCATTGCTCCTTTAATTCCTGATATAACTGCTTTCCTGCATCAATGGTTTCCTCATTCTTTCCAAAGACTGCATATTCATGATGGACTGATATCCCTGTATAATTATTAATCGAATTATCACAGTACAAATAATAATCAAAATCTTTAAAATCACTTATACTACAAAAATCACTTTCTTTCTGTTCCATTACTTTTCCTCCATATAAATTTGCAAGCCCCCACACTATAACAATAAGTATAATTTTCTTCATTCTTCTTTGTTTAAACCTTTCTCCCCATTATATTTTAAATACCCCCCGCTATCTTCATAATATCTTCTATCAATAACTATGCATCCTTGAAAATCCAAATTAATGTTGTCCTCATAAAGCAATTCCAATTTTGTAGTTCCATATTCTCCTGTAGCACCAGCATTTCTATTCTCCTCTAAATCCTTTATAAATCCTACTGCTACCCCCAAATCCCTATATACTTTTACCGGAACAGTGATACATGCTGTTGAATATATTGCTGCATCACTTCTTATTGCTCCAGCCATATGTAAATTTACTCCTGCTGCCAGATCATCTTTATTCAATGAATTATATGCATTTATTGCTGAATTTTCTTCATGTGCGAAATCCCTCAATTGGGCTGCTGCATATCCATTTGCATCAAGGCTCTTATGCTTTACAGGCACTAACCGATAAATTCCTTCGCACACAGCCGCACTTACTTCCATATTATCAGGCAATGTAGACGCTTTTGTTTCAGCATAGGATAATACTCCCTGCTTTGTCACAATCATAATAGCGCCAAATTGTCCATCCAGATGATAGGTGTTTCTTCCGTTCCAAACGCTTTCTTCTCCCTCTGCAAGCTTTACTCCCAATCCTTCAAATGCAAACACTGTTGTCGTCTCCATCAATTCAGGATATTCTTCGAAATACTTCCTAATATCAAATAATGCTGCACGCTGTTCCTCTGTCAAGCCATATTTGTCAGCAAATTCTTCCTCCTCTTTAGTTAAAGTTGTTTCTGTCATAATATACCCTGATGTGTCAGGATATATAAATCCCCCATGCTTGCAAAACAGGATAGACTCCATTGTAATACCTTCCAATCCGGCTTCATTGAGTTCTGCTGTTTCCGCATATCCCACTTCAGAAATCATATTTTCCCATTCGTCGTTTAGCTTCATCAAATACCTGCAGTTTCCAAGCTTTAAAAGTTCTTCTGATTCGCCTGCCATA
>BLLW01000155.1 GCA_011959285.1 Lachnospiraceae bacterium
AGATGCTGAACTTGAAATTATGAAAATCGTGTGGGGGAACCCGGAGGAGGTGACATTGTTCCCCTATATCATGGATGGACTGGCGGCCAAAGGAAAACCGTGTCAAAAGAATACACTGATTGTCCTTTTGTCACGGCTGATTAACAAGGGTTTTCTAAGTGCTAAAAAAATTGGACGGCGCAACGAATATACAACACTGGTTTCAGAAACGGAATATCAGACGGCACAAACAAAAAATTTCTTGGATAAAATCTATGAGGGAAACGCAAGTGGACTGGTTTCTAATTTGATTTTAGGTGATTTGCTGGCAGACGAGGAATATGAAGAACTGAAAAAGCTGCTGGAGAAAGGAAACGGGCAACAATGAACGTAGCTCTGAAAATCTTCCTGTCTATGTCCTTTTCTGGTGGATTGCTTATTTTGGCTCTGCTTTTGGGAAAACGGTTTTTGAAAGATAAAATCAGCCGACAATGGCAGTATTACATTTGGCTGATTGTTCTTCTACGGCTACTGCTCCCGTTCGGGCCGGAAGTAAGTCTGATGGGAAAGGCATATCAAGCTGTCGATCAGGTAATATCCCAAGCCACTCCTTTACCGCTACAACAGCATCCCTCACAAAATGCTCCAGGCGACAATTTTATTCCCATTGTTGGGACGGAGCAACACAATGAACTTGTGAATAGCCCGGCAGATGATATAACGACTGTCCACCCATTTCAAAATATTGGGATAATGCTGATAAATTATATCTGGCTGGTTTGGCTGGTGGTTGCGCTGGGGTTTCTGATACGAAAAATAACAATCTATCAGGGCTTTATGCGGTATATCAATGCTGGATTGACCCCCATTTCTGACATTGAACGGTTAGATGAACTTTCTATTGTTGCGGAGCAATTAGGTACCAAAAAGCCGATTGAATTATGTGTTAATCCGCTGGTTTCTTCCCCGCTGTTGATTGGCTTTTTCCATCCATGTATTGTACTGCCCAGCGCGGATATTTCCGAAAAGGATTTTCGGTGTATAGTGCTACATGAACTGACACATTACAAACGGTGTGATATGTTCTATAAATGGCTGGTTCAAATTACTGTCTGTCTGCATTGGTTTAATCCCCTTGTGCATCTTATGAGCCGGGAAATTATCAAGGCTTGCGAGTTTTCTTGTGATGAGGCTGTCCTTGCAAAAATGGGATATGACAACGCGCAGGATTATGGGAAAACTTTACTTGATGCTATGGCGGCAGTCGGAAAATACAAGGAGTCTCTTGGTGCTGTTACATTAAGTGAAAACAAACAATTATTGAAAGAGAGGTTAGGGGCAATTATGAATTTGAAGAAAAGGTCAAAAGTAATTCAACTTCTGACAGGTTTACTGACACTGTGCATTACCTTTGGAGCATCCTTTGTTGGCGTTTATTCTGTCGCGGCAGCCACAGAAGCTACTCCCCAAACACCAACGCAAGCCAATGTTTCTACGTCCGAATATATTACGGTTGATTTCAGTGGTATTTCCATAACTGGGCAAGGCCCTGTGGGTGTGGATATTGTTAGAACAAGTGAGTCCGAAGTAACGTTTGAATATTTGAACATGGAGCATCCGGAAAATTGTGTAACAAGCGCAAAGATTGTAAACGGTATTATGCAAATTACGGTTACTCATTCTTCACCAGATGGTATAAATGTGGACTTTGGAGCTGAACCTCAAAACATTGTCCGCATTTATATACCTGATGCTGTGTATTCTCAATTTGATATTACATCAGAACAAATGGTGTTACATATGCAAGACTTTAATGCACCCGTTCATGTAACTTCAAAACAAGCTGGCTTTTCACTGATAGATACCAATATATCACGAGGAGTATATGATATTGAGGTAACTTCCGGCCCACTCTATATTGAGGCTGATATAGTCCTAAAAGATATTACGGCTAACGTAGACAATGGCCCTTTGACAGTGTGTTTCAATGAGGAACCTACAAACCTCTATTTAGATACAACAAATTGTGGCCCAGGATGGATAGAACGTCCGGTAAACTGGCCTGCAATTTATCAAGTAGGAAATGGAACCCCGAAATTGATCCTTAGCAATTATGGGCCAGCAACGATTAAGATTGCCGATAAGTAAAAAGTATTTTAGCAACACAAAAATAAAAATCACCGCCCAACGGTTTTTTTATTTCCCGTTGGGCGGACTTCTTCAAATTGTTTTATATTTCTTGAATATGTCTTTCATTTTGACAAATATTTTTTGCTTGAAACGAATTGTTCGCCCAGCCAAACAAAATATCTAATTGCTGTTTGGTGTGAAACCAATGTTCTCCACCTTTTATGACAGTTAATTCGCATCCGAAGTTTTGAGAAAAAGTTTCTATCGTGGAATTATCAATAAGGTTATCTTTTTCGCCAAATAGAATTTTAGTAGGGATATTCCACTTTTTAATAGGATGTTCCTTTGCATATAACCAATATTGCCAAGAAAGAGTTTGTCCAAAATTAGTAGGTATTAGGTTTTCTTGTTCAAGTTGTAATTCAGATACGTTGGCCCATGTCATCATGTTAGAAATCAAACTTACCATATCTACCACAGGAGAAACAAATAAGCAGTTTTTTATATTTTCATTAGCGAACGCCAGCATACTGAACCAAGCGCCAATGCTATTTGCAAATGAAGAAATTTCTTCCCAATGTTGCTTGCAATAAGCCATAATACATGATAACTCTGGAACGACATTCCATGGCTCAAATGATACATTCCCTTGTTGGCGTTCACCGTGCTCAGGTAAGTCAATGCTTAAAACTTGATAACCATATTTGACCGCAATACACGCAAAATCTTTTGCTTCATTCTTGTTTCCGCCTTGCCCATGCACATATAGATACACTTTATTAGAGTGTGTCCCCCAAATAACCGCTGGTATTTTCTCTATGCACAAATCTTTCTGCTCCATAGCGCCCTCCAAGCTAACTGAGTTATCATAAAAACTAATTTCGTTAGTATTTTACTCCTTTATAATCGTAATGTCAATATGTTTAGGAAAATTTCTATGATATGTATTGACTATGCTAATTCCAATAGTTAAACTAATATAAATAACGATTGATTGGAGGACACATCTAAATGAAAGTCAGTAAAGCGGCTGTCATAGACACAGCATCTCAGATAGCAGATGAACATGGATTGCATAATGTTTCGCTTAAAGTAATTGCTGAAAAGCTATGTATCAGAACTCCGTCACTATATAATCACATTGATAACTTGGATAGTCTATTACGCGAAGTTGCTCACAAAGGGATGCGTACTATGAATGAACGTTTGGAACGGGTTGCCATTGGAAAATCAGGAGATGCGGCACTTAAAGCTGTCGGCATTGAGTATCTTAATTTTATGATTGAGCATCCGGGGATTTACGAAACAATCCAATGGGCTACATGGAATGGTACTTCTGAAACCGCAGAAATTTATGAAAACTATACATCCCTTTTGAAAACTCTCATCCGCTCGTGCCAGCTACAAGAGAAATATGTGGGCGAGGTGTTAGACATATTTACTGGAATATTTCATGGATATACTACTTTGCAATTAAGATATGCTTTTGATAATCCAAACCCAGTTAGGGAACGCTTATCAAATACCTTAGACACTATATTGCTTGGAATTTATCAAAAGTATAAATGAATTTTTTAAAAGTGAAAATAAATACTACTAAAAAATAAAATTTTATTTCGTTCTCATATTTCACCCCGAAATGTAAAATGATATAGGGGTGATGTGAGAATGTACCAATACGAAAAACGCCTGGACTGTCATGCCTTGGGCCAAGAAATCAAGCGCAGACGAAAAGCCAAAGGCTGGACGCAGGAGCACCT
>BLLW01000156.1 GCA_011959285.1 Lachnospiraceae bacterium
AGCGCGAAAGGAATGGATATAAAAATGACAGTATTTTATATAGTAATTATTGTTTTGATTTCCCTTTGGCTATTGTATTTATTGGCAATCATGCCAAGACTGAGCCACCAAAAGGCGCGGAAGGATTTTTTGGGTGTGTACTATGCACACAGGGGACTTCACGACAATGGTTCAACGGCACCGGAGAATTCACTGGAAGCATTTAAAGAAGCGGTAAAAGAAGGGTATGGCATTGAGTTGGATGTTCAGATAAGCCAAGATGGCATTCCAGTGGTGTTTCATGATTTTACGCTTGAGAGAATTTGTAAAAAGCCGGGGAAAGTGTGCGATTACACATGGCAGGAATTAAAGGAATTTACACTCTGTGGGAGCAAAGAAACGATTCCAAAGTTTGAAGATGTACTTAAACTGGTAAATGGAAAGGTTCCCTTGATTGTGGAGTTAAAGGTAGAGTGGATGGATTTGACGGTCTGCCCGGCAGTGGATGGGCTGCTGAAAGGATATAAGGGATTATATTGTATTGAATCATTTAACCCCTTGGTACTTTTATGGTATAGGAGATACAGAAATAGTGTGGTGAGAGGACAACTTTCTGACGGGTTTGTGAAATCAGGGGAATTTAAGGGTTTTTTACACATGGTATTGCAGAATCTTTTACTGAACTGGATAACAAAACCTGATTTTGTGGCATATAACCATAAATATGCGTCTATCCCGGCAAGGAGACTATGCCGCAGTCTATACAAGAACATGGCGGCTGCTTGGACCATCAAGAGTCAGGATGAATTAGATGCGGCAAGGAATGAGTTCGATATTTTCATTTTTGATTCATTTATACCAGATGAGTGTAAAAGATGATTGCGGCGAGGCACATTACCGCTTCTAGTGGATAAAGTGTGGTACAATGTGCAGCTGCGTGTGAACAGTAACCAAAAAAGCGCGCAGGTTACGCAAAAAAATAGTGCATGTTTGACAATGATAGGTTATAATATGTCAATAAGGATAAAGTTGGGACTTTATCCAATATTTAGAAAAAGGATGGCACATTTTTTTTGTTGTCCAAAAATAAAAGAGGGAGAAAAAGAGTATGGCAAAATGGGTTTATTCTTTTGAAGAGGGAAGTGCCGATATGCGTAACCTGCTAGGCGGCAAGGGCGCTAATCTGGCAGAGATGACCAACTTAGGTCTGCCGATTCCTCAAGGCTTCACGGTAACTACAGAAGCATGTACGGATTATTATGCAAAAGGGAAACAGATTTCAGACGAAATCAAAGAACAGATTTTCACTGCGTTATCTCAGCTAGAAGAAAAGCAGGGAAAGAAGTTCGGTGACACAGAAAATCCTCTTCTTGTATCTGTCCGTTCTGGTGCAAGGGCATCTATGCCGGGTATGATGGACACCATCTTAAACCTGGGTCTTAATGATGTAGCGGTAGAAGGATTTGCAGCTAAGACTGGCAATCCACGCTTCGCATATGATTCTTACAGAAGATTTATTCAGATGTTTTCAGACGTGGTAATGGAAATCCCCAAATCCTTCTTTGAAAGAATATTAGATGAGATCAAAGAAGGAAAGGGCGCTAAATTTGATACAGATCTGACAGCAGAAGATTTGAAGGAAGTGATTGTCAGATTCAAGGCAGTCTATAAGGATAAAATGGGACAGGATTTCCCTCAGGATCCCAAGGTTCAGCTTATGGAAGCAGTAAAAGCGGTATTCCGCTCATGGGACAATGAGAGAGCAATCGTATACCGCAGAATGAATGACATTCCTGGCGACTGGGGAACAGCAGTAAACGTACAGGCAATGGTGTTCGGCAATATGGGAAATACCTCTGGGACTGGTGTTGCATTTACCCGCAATCCATCTACAGGGGCTAAGGGAATTTACGGTGAATATCTGATTAATGCCCAAGGAGAAGACGTGGTTGCTGGTATCAGGACACCTCAGCCCATTACGAAGCTGGAGGAGGATCTTCCAGAATGCTATGCCCAATTCATAGAAATTGCAAACAGGCTGGAAAATCATTACCGTGATATGCAGGATATGGAATTTACCATTGAAGACGGCAAGCTTTTCTTTTTGCAGACCAGAAACGGAAAGCGCACTGCTCAGGCAGCGCTGCAGATTGCATGTGACTTGGTTGATGAAGGAAAGATTACACCGCAGGAGGCAGTGCTTCGTATAGAAGCCAAATCCTTAGATCAGCTTTTACATCCTACTTTTGATCCGGAAGCATTAAAGAGTGGCGAGGTCATCGGTCAGGCATTGCCCGCTTCACCCGGTGCAGCAGCGGGAAAGGTATACTTTTCTGCGTTGGAAGCAAAGGAAGCACATGAAAAGGGAGAGAGAGTCATCTTGGTTCGTCTTGAGACATCTCCCGAGGACATCGAGGGAATGCACGCAGCAGAAGGAATATTGACTGTTCGTGGCGGAATGACTTCTCATGCAGCAGTGGTGGCACGAGGCATGGGCACTTGCTGTGTATCTGGATGCGGAGAGATTTCAATTAATGAGGAAGACAAGGTATTTATGCTGGGAGGACATGTATATCATGAAGGTGATTACATTTCATTGGATGGTTCCACCGGCAAGATTTATAATGGAGATATTAAGACTCAGGAAGCTGCCATCAGCGGCAACTTTGAGAGAATCATGGAATGGGCGGATTCCTTCCGCAAGCTGAAGGTGCGCACCAATGCAGATACACCGGCAGATGCAGCAAACGCAGTGAAATATGGTGCAGAGGGCATTGGGCTTTGTCGTACAGAGCATATGTTCTTTGAGCCGGACAGAATCCCAAAGATTCGTCAGATGATTCTTTCAAGAACTGTTCAGGAAAGAGAAAAGGCATTAAATGATCTGATTCCTTATCAGAAGGGTGACTTTAAGGCGCTCTATGAGGTGATGGAAGGAAGACCGGTTACCATACGTTTCCTGGATCCTCCGCTTCATGAGTTTGTTCCTACTGACCAAGGTGATATTGACGATCTGGCAGTGAAGATGATGATGACGGCAGAGCAGGTGCAGGAGGTATGTGATTCTCTTCATGAATTTAATCCAATGATGGGGCACAGGGGCTGTCGGTTGGCAGTGACTTATCCTGAAATTGCAAAGATGCAGACTCGCGCTGTAATGGAGGCTGCAATCGAAGTCAAGAATGAGAAGGGATATGATGTTGTTCCTGAAATTATGATTCCTCTCGTTGGCGAAAAGAAGGAATTGAAATATGTCAAGGATATTGTAGTTGAGACAGCAGAGCAGGTCAAGAAAGAAAAGAATTCCGATATCACATATCATATTGGAACCATGATTGAGATTCCAAGGGCAGCGCTCCTGGCAGATGAGATTGCACAGGAAGCAGAGTTCTTCTCATTTGGCACAAATGACTTGACTCAGATGACCTTTGGCTTCTCAAGAGATGATGCAGGTAAGTTCCTTGGGGAATATTATAAGAAGAAAATCTACGAGTCAGATCCTTTTGCAAGATTGGATCAGAGCGGCGTAGGACAGCTGGTACAGTTAGCGGCTGAAAAGGGAAGAAAGACTAGGCCGGATATTAAAATGGGTATTTGCGGTGAACATGGTGGGGATCCGTCTTCGATTGAATTCTGCCATAGGGTTGGACTTACCTATGTGTCCTGCTCACCGTTCAGAGTGCCGATTGCTAGGTTGGCAGCGGCACAGGCGGCTATTTCCAAATGATGCCATAGGAATTTGGGTACTCGCAGGCAAAAGTATTGAAGAATGGCTTAAAATCAAGGGATTTTTAGGCTTGGTGGGGTTCACTGGAATGGTTGGTGAACCCCATTTTTTCATGTTTTTAGATGCCGCTGATAGGAT
>BLLW01000157.1 GCA_011959285.1 Lachnospiraceae bacterium
CTCCAAGCGGGAGAACAAATACCAAAGTTGCCGCTACAATATAGACTGTGTTAAGAATATCCGGCAGTATCCCGATCCGGTCAGACAGATAACTCGGTTTCGTAGTAAGCAGCTCCCAAGATACATTCGGCAGCCCTTTCCACAATACATAACCAATCAAAAATAATACCAATGCACAAGTAATGCATACGGAAATCCCCATCAACACACGCATGGCTGTAATATATGTTTTCCTTCTAAGGGAAATTGATTGTTTTTCCATCTATATTTACTCCTTGCTTTGTTTCAAAAAGAAATTTAATACGGCATTTATCAGCATGATAAAGAGGAATAAAACCAACGCAATCGAAAATAATGCCTGTTTCTGTAAACTTCCGTCAGCCGCATAAGACATTTCACTTGCCACAGCGGTTGTAAGGAAACGGACGCTCTGAAAAATTTTCGGCATATTTGGGGCGTTCCCCGCCACCATCATAATAGCCATAGCCTCGCCGATAGCCCTGCCAACGCCTAACACAACAGCCGCCGCAATGCCGCTTTTTGCCGCCGGAACGGATACACGGAAGTATGTTTCAATCGGTGTCGAACCAAGCGCAAGGGAAGCATCCTCATATTCCTTTGGAACAGCTTCTAATGCCGTAAGCGACACTTTAATGATTGAGGGTAATATCATAATTGCAAGTACAATGATAGCAGCAAACAGGCTGGCTCCATCGGGGATATGGAAAACAATCCGTATCCCTGGCACAAGCACCATCATTCCCACAAGCCCATAAACTACCGACGGAATGCCAGCCAATAAACTTACCTCTGTTTCAATAACGGTTTTTATTTTTAACGGCGCAATCTTAGCAAGATAAACTGCTGTCATAAAGCCAATTGGCACTCCAAGTACGATTGCGCCAGCCGTACCATAAATACTGGTAAGGATAAACGGAAAAATCCCATATTGCGGCTGTGCTGCTGTAGAAGCCCATTTCTTCCCGAAAAGGAAATTCAAAACTCCTATTTTTCGGATAGCCGGAATCCCTGATATGACAAGGTAAACAGTAATCAGGAGTACACAGCCAACTGTAATCAGACCAAGTATCAGGAATATGCCATGTATGGCATTCTCCATGAACTGTTTTTTGTTCATTTGACTTCACCTTCCAAAACCTTTCATAATCCGCCGGATTATTTATTTACTGGTACTGCACCCGCAGATGAGATAATCTCACCTGCTTCAGATGAAGTAATATAATCAAAGAATTTCTGTGCAGTTGCCGAAAGCTCTGCGCCGCTCTTTGTCACTAACACAAACGGACGCTGCACCACATAGCTACCATCTTTTACCGTTTCCTCCGCAGGTACAATACCGCCGACAGAAAGGGTTTTTACCGTATCCTTTACAGATGCAAGGGAAGCATATCCGATTGCCGCCGGATTGCCTGCCACCGTTGTAATCACATCTCCGGTAGATGTAAGCTCCTGACGGTATTTGCAGGCATCCTCCGTGTCCGTAATGGATTCAAAGCCATCTCTTGTACCACTCCCGGCTTCACGTCCAATCAGGACAATTTCCAGATCATTGCCGCCTATATCCTGCCAGTTTGTTATTTCCCCTCTATAAATCCTGCTAATCGTTTCAAGGTCAAGGTCATTTACCGGATTATCCGGATTTACAATGACAGCAATCCCGTCAAGCGCAAGCACCGTTTCAGTCAATCCCTGCGCTTTTTCTTCTTCCTTTAAGTTACGGCTGGAAAGACCAATATCGCAGCGTCCTTCTGCCACAGCCGTAATTCCGGAGCCGGAACCGGTAGGGTTATATGTAAAGGTTACACCGGAATTGTTTTCCTCAAAAGCTTCGCCCAAAGCACCGATTACTTTTTCCATAGAGGTCGAGCCATCCGTAGATACTGTTTTGCTGTCCGCCTTCCCGCATCCGGTCATAGCTACGAGTGCAAGTGATAACGTGGCAACAAAAGTAACAATTTTTTTCATAATAATTTTCTCCTTTTTTCTTTGTGATATTTTCTTCTACGCTTTTTATCATAAATACTGCTTGTAAAATCAAAAACATAACTTATGTCAAATTTTTGTAAAATGAACAGACTTGCCATAAAAACTGCATCATGGAAATGTGCATAACTGACTATTCCGTCATGGATAACTCTATTCACAGGACATGGAAAAGCAAAGTGCAGCTTTCCCACATCCTGCAAACAGAGTTACCCACAACTCCATAAGATAGCCAGTTATACGACATTTCCACAATGCCGATTACGGCGAAATCCCACTCATTCATTCCATTTTTTCATAAAACACAAATAAGAAAAGCTCTGCATCTCACAGAGCCTTTCTAACCTTTGATTATTCGCCAACTACCGTTCCATTTTCCTCACAAAAACAACATTATAGATATATCTCTGCCGCTTTTGCAAAAGTAGCTTTCCTCATGATAAGTTCCGACTGTTTTTCTTCCGGCAAACCCTCAAACACACCTTTATAGCCCTTCTCCAGCAACGGTGTGCCTTTTGCCAGTAAATACAGTTTTGTATTCAGCCATTCTTCCCACAAATCTTCAAATAGTTCCACACTGTCTGTAAAAGTTATGGCATCTTCAAAACCATGTGGCAGATTATAATATTTTAGCATTACAAAGCCATACCTGCCTACATCAAGCACTACGATATTCTCCATCTCATACAGCTCTGCAAACGCATCTGCCACCTTTTGACACTTTGTCCGTTCTTCCTCTGTGATATAAATTTTCTTTTCCATATAGCCTTACCTCGTTTCTTATAAAATTTTACCATATTCATTTTATAAGAACCACCTGCACACCAGCTTTTCTTCCACTTGTTTTTGGCAAAACCCACTTTACTAACAATTCACTTCCGTGAATGCTGTCTGCCTGCTCCCGGCCTTCGATGCCAGCCTCTTGAACTCGCCTGAAATCATTTCCTTAACGCCTGCACCGTCAGCCATCTTCTGGAACCATTCGGTTCCCGTCTGCTGTGTGCTTCCATTCACATTCATTGACATACTATCATCCTCCTTGACTTAATATTTTGGGGCCAACCCTAGCCCGAATTCAATCTGCCATTTCATAAAATCCATCGGCAGATACATCCGCATTTCAAACCGCGATTGCACCAAGTGACTATAAATTGCACGAAATGACTATAAAGTTTATAACATCACCACCGCCTGGAACTTTTCCTCGTCACAGGAAACGGCGAAATCGCCCCCGTATTTATCCGCCACAGCCTTCACGTTCGACAGGCCGGTGCCTTCCGTGACCTGCACTTTCTCCACCACAGGGTTCCTTACGGAGAAGATCAGCTTCCCGCCCTCCTGCACCAGCTTGACGTGGATGACGGCCTTCCTCCCCTGCCACGTTACCTTCACGCATTCATGGATGGCGTTGTCCAGCAGGTTGGAGAGCAGGACCACTGTTTCCTCCTCATTCAGCCGCAGCCCTCCCATGTCGCCCACCCGGAACGTCATGGACACGCCCTGCTCCCTTGCGGCATGGAACTTCTGGTTCAGGACGGCGTCCACCACCGGGTGGTTCGTGCTGACCGCCGCCATCTCCACCAATATGCTCTCCGTCAGCCGTTCCGCAAGTGCAGCGGCGGCCTGCGTGTCGCCCTTCTTCAGCAGCACCTGTATCGTCCTTATCTGATTTTTGTAATCGTGCATCTTCCTCCCCTGCCGCTCATAGACCGCCTGCATATCCCGGTAATGGG